>JAHFDS010000093.1 GCA_023248855.1 Myxococcales bacterium | reverse complement strand
GACGCCAGGCGGCGCGGCATCGCCCAGGCGTTCGCCGTGACGGGGTCGGTGCACGCCGAGGCCACGGCCGCGCGCGTCGCGCGTCGCCTCGATGCCTGGATCGAGCGCTGGCGTGAAGCGTCCGAGCGGGCGTGCGAGCACTCGCACCAGGACGGGGATGCCACGGCGCTGCTCGCGGAGCGCTGCCTGGAGCGGCGCCAGGCGGCCTTCTCGGCGCTGGTCTCGCGCCTGCTCGCGGCGGACGCCGACGTGGTGCGAGGGGCCGCCGAGGCCGCGGGGGCGCTCGAGGACGTGGCCAGCTGCGAGGACTCGCTCGCCCTGTCGGTCGAGCCAGACGCACCCCTGCCGGCGCTGCGCGATCGCGTGCGGCTCTTGTCGGGCCGGCTCGACGCGGCGCGTGTCGAGGTCGATCTCGGCCAGCTGCGGGCCGCGACCGCGGCGCTCGGCCCCCTGTGCGCGGACGCGCAGGCGCTCGGCTACGCGCCGCTCGTGGCCGATGCGGAGTTCCTGCGGGGCTACGCGCTCGAGCTGCAGACGCAGGGCGGGGAGGCCGGCGAGGCCTTCGCGCGGGCGGCGATCGCGGGGCTCGAGGGCGGGCACCTCAGGATCGCGGCGCGGGCGCTGGCCGGGCGCGCCTTCGTGGTGGGCCTTCTGCAGAACGACCGGCCGCGGGCCGAGGAGCTGGCCGCCCAGGCCGAGGCGCTCGCGAAGCGCGCCGACGATCGACCCTCGCGCATCATCCTCGAGCTGGCGCGGGGCGGGACATTGCATATGGCTGGGCGAATGCGTGAGGCCCTCGGGCCGTTCGGCCGGGCGCTCGCGGAGGCCGAAAAGCTGGAGGGGCTCGCGCCGCCGCTGCTCGTGCACACGCTGCAGTGGGTCGGCAATGCGCACTTCCGGCTCGGCGAGCTCGACCTCGCGCAGGCGGCGCACGCGCGGGCCCTGTCGCTGCGCGAGAGCACCCTCGGTCCCGACCACCCCGACCTCGCGCGCTCGTTGATGGGACTCGGCGCGATCGAGCTGGAGCGCGGGCAGCACGCCGCCGCCAGGGCGAGCTTCGAGCGCGCGGTGCGGATCGCGGCGCAGCTCGGCGCCGACGATCCCACCGCGACCTACGCGCGCGCCTACCTCGGCCTGGCGGCGGTGCGAACCGGCGATCTCGAGGCCGCCGCGCGCGAGCTCGCCGCCGCGCGGGCCTCGATCGAGCGGACGCTCGGTCCCGAGCACCCGAGCCTCGCCATGCCGCTCCTCGGTCAGGGCGAGCTGGCGCTCGCGCGCGGCGATCCCCGCGCAGCCGTCGCGCCGCTCGAGCGGGCGCTGGCCCTGCGCGCGTCGCGCGGCGACGTCATCGAGCGGGCGGACATCACCCTTGGCCTCGCCACCGCGCTGTCGGCGTCGAACCCCGCGCGCGCCCGCGTGCTGACCGAGGAGGCCATCCGCACCTTCGAGCAGGACGGCGCGCGGAGCGCCGCGCGGCTCGAGCGGGCGCAACGGCTCCTCGGTATCGTGTCGCCGCGGCGCTGACGGGAGGAACATGAATCTGCAGCGAACCCAGATCGCCTACACGATGCGCACCGTCGAGTACGGAACGTCGGAGAGCCAGGTGGGCGACCTCTATGTTCCGCGCGCGCCGCGGCCTCCCGTCGTGTGTCTTCTTCATGGTGGATTCTGGCGCATGCCGTACAACCGGAACGAGCTCGAACCGGTCGCGCGAGACCTCGCCGCTCGTGGCTTCGCCGTATGGAATTTGGAGTATCGGCGCCTGGGCGAGCCCGGAGGTGGTTGGCCGGAAACGTTCCAGGACGTCTCCACCGGAATCGATCATCTGGCGACGCTCGTCGCCGACGGCACCGAGCTCGACCTCGACCGAGTGACGGTTGTGGGTCACTCGGCTGGTGGCCATTTGGCGCTATGGTCCGGTGCCCGCAACAGCAGGCAAGGCGTTCCTCGGCGACCCGCACGCGTGCACCCCGCTGCCGTCGCTGGGCTGGCGGCTATTGTCGATCTTGAGCGCAATTTTGCTCTGAGTGCTGGGAACAGCGCAGTCGGGGAGCTGCTCCAGGGATCACCGGAGAAGCAACCAGAACGCTACGCAGCCGCGTCGCCGATTGCGCTACTTCCCCTTGGCGCAAGACAACTGATCGTTCACGGCGCCGCAGACGAGGCGCTACCGGTCGAGATGGCCCGCGACTACGTACGAGCGGCCAGGGTGGCAGGGGACAGTGTTCAATACTGTGAGTTGGCGCGCGCAGGCCACATGGATTTCCTCGATCCGAGTAGTGAGGCGCACGCGACGCTCTGCCGTTGGCTCTGCTGGCTCTGCGAGCCTGCGGATGCTCCGGCACACCCATGAGTCGTGCCTCCGCCCAGGTGGGGTTCGCCGCGCCCGCGCGGCGACGCGTCAGGGGCGGTCATGTAGACTGCGCCATGGCTGAAAAGCGCTACGGGACGCTCGGGCGCGTCCTTCACGTCGATCTCGGGGAACGCAAGCACTGGGTCGAGGATGTGTCCGAGGACGTCTACCGGCAGGTGCTCGGCGGCTATGGGCTCGGCGCCTGGCTCATGTGGAAGCACTTTCCGGCCGGCGCGGACCCGATGGCGCCCGAGGCGTGCTTCGCCGTCTGCTCGGGCCTGCTCACCGGCACGCGCACGCCGTTCTCCGGACGCATCCAGATCGTGGGCAAATCGCCCCTGACCGGGACCTGGGCCGACTCGAACTCGGGCGGCAGCGTGGCCTCGCACCTGCGCGCCGCGGGCTTCGATGCCCTGGTGGTGCGCGGCCGCGCCGCCGAGCCGACGCTGCTCGTCATCGACGACGCCGAGGTGCGCTTCGAGCCGGCCGGCGAGCTCTGGGGCCAGCAGATCCCCGAGACGTTCGACGCGCTCAAGCGGCGCTTCGGCGGCAAGAGCGAGGTCGGTGTCTCCGCCATCGGCCCGGCGGGCGAGCGCGGAGCGCGCATCGCCTCGGTCATGAACGACCGCTACCACGCGTTCGGGCGGCAGGGCTTCGGCGCCGTCTACGGCTCGAAGAACCTCAAGGCCATCGTGGTCGCCGGCTCGGGCCAGGTGCCGGTCGCCGACGAGGCGACGTTCCGCGCCCTGTGCAAGGGCATCACCGACGAGTACAGGCGCGACATCGGGCTCCTCATGCGCCTTGTCGTCTGGATGAGCAAGCCGAAGACCTGGATGGGCTGGATGTACCGGCTCATGGTGCGGCTCGGCCTCAAGGTCCAGGCGCCGGTCGCGGCCATGCGCCAGCTGTGGGCCGGCCGTGGCACCACGGCGGCCGTGAGCCTGTCGATCGAGAACGGTGACGCGCCGATCAAGAACTGGCGTGGCGTCGGCTCGCGCGATTTCCCGCTCGCCGAGAAAGGCTGGAAGCTCGACGGCAAGGAGGTCGATCGGTACGTCACCAGGAAGCTCTCGTGCGGGGATTGCCCGATGCCGTGCAAGGGCATCGTCGAGGTCGGCGCGCGAGGCCTCAAGGACGTGCGCCGGCCCGACTACGAGACCATCGTCGGCTTCGGCGCGAACCTGCTCAACGAGGACCTCGAGCTCGTCACCGCGTGCCACGACGCGTGCAATCGCTACGGCATCGACGCGGTCAGCTCGTCGGCCACGCTGGCCTGGGCGTGCGAGGCGGTCGAGCGCGGCGTCCTTTCGGCCGCGGACCTCGACGGGGTGGACCTGCGCTGGGGCAACGGCGAAGCGGCGCTCGCGCTCACCATCCAGATGGGGGAGATGCGGGGCGCCGGCGCGTGGCTGGCGCACGGCTCGGCGCGGGCGGCCGAGCACCTCGGCAAGGGCACCGCCGAGTTCGCGGTGCACGTCCACGGCAGCGAGCCGGCGTACCACGATACGCGCTTCACCTCGCTCATGGGCGTCACGTACGTCACCGATCCCACGCCGGGCCGGCACACCGCGGGCTCGGCCAGCTGGAACGAGACCTTCGGCGCGGGGTTTTCCCTTCCCGCTGCGGCCGGGCGCGCGCAATGGAACGTGCAATGGAAATCCGATGCCGGAAAGGGTACGGCGCAGGCATTGCATTCCAATGCGCACCAGGCCATGAATGGCCTCGGGATCTGCATGTTCACGATGCTGACGGGGCCCCTGCCGTGGGCTGGGCTGGTCAATGCGCTCACCGGCTGGGGCGTCGACGACGCCGAGCTCCTGCGCTGCGGCGAGCGCATCCAGAACCTGCGCAATGCCTTCAACCGGCGCGAGGGCATCCGTCCAGCCGACTTCAAGATCCATCCGCGCATGCTCGGCGAGGGCGACGGCGCCCTGACCGCCGGCCCGCTGCGGGGCGTGAAGGTGGCGCTGCCGGTGCTGCGTGACGACTACCTCTCCGCCATGCACTGGGGCCGCGACTCGGGGCGCCTGTCCCGCGCCCGTGCGCAGGATCTCGGCATCGAGAGCCTGCTCGAGGGCTACCTCGAGGGCTGAGGGTGGGCCTCTTCTCGCGCCAGAAGGGCCCGTTGCGCATCCACGTGCTCGTGCGCGGTCGCATCGGCGAGGGCTGGATCGATCTCGACGAGACGGTGCGCATGCCCGAGGGCGCGACGCTCGGCGCGCTGCTCGAGCGCAAGGACGCCGTGGGCGCGGCGCTGCGCGACGCCGTGGCCCACTCGCCGCACCTTTCGCACACGCTCATGTGGAACGGCGAGCGCTGCCCGGTCGAGGCGCACCGCGAGCGCGCCCTCGCGGACGGCGATCAGATCTACCTGCTCGCGCCGCTCGCGGGCGGCTGACGGACGCGCGAGATCCAGGATAAGGTCCGCACATGGTGCGTCTCCTCGTCGTCTGCTTGCTCCTTGCCTGCGCCACCGAGTCGGCTGGCCCTGCCACGGCCGCCCCAGCCACTGCCACCAGCCCGCCGGTCGCCGCCACGGCTGGCCCAGGCTCGAAGCCGCAGGTGACGCCCTCGGGCCTCGGCATCCTCGACCTCGTCGAGGGCACCGGCCCGTCGGCCCACTCGGGGATGAGCGCCAAGGTGCACTACACCGGCTGGCTCAAGAACGGCACCGAGTTCGACACCTCGAGGTCGCGTGGCCCCTTCCAGTTCCGGTTGGGCGCGGGCCAGGTGATCCCCGGCTGGGATGAGGGGCTCATCGGCATGAAGGTCGGCGGCAAGCGCAAGCTCGTCATCCCGCCGCACCTCGGCTACGGCGATCGCGGCTCGCCGCCCGTCATTCCGCCCGAGGCCGAGCTCACCTTCGAGATCGAGCTGCTCGGCGTCGAGCCGTAGCGGGCCGAACCACTGGCTGCGCGTCGGGCTTGCACTGCCGTCCGATCCGATCTCCAATGGCCCTTCGGGCATAACCTAGAAGGGGGTCACATGGACAGGCAGGGAGTGGGTCGCATCGCGACCCTGGGGCTGCTGGTCGTCACGCTCGGCTGCGCGGAGCGTGATTCAACGTCCGAGGCCACCGAGCGGAGCGCGCTCGTCGGCACTGGCGCCCGAGCGCCGGGGCCGACGCAGGGGGGACGGCGGCGTGGGCACCTGTTCGACCTGCGCGGAACCTTCGACCCCGGCGGGCCCGCTCCTGCAAGCGCGCCGGCGCCCGAAGGGCCCGGCAGCGGGCCCTCCGTGGCCCCGGATCCTGCAGGCGCACCCGTGCCGGGCGGGCCCACCCCGTCGGATCCCTCGACCCCGTCGGATCCCTCGACCCAGTCGGATCCCTCGACCCCAGGGGCGCCCTCCGCGCCGGGTGCGCCGACCCCGTCGGATCCGGCCCCTTCGGGCGCGCCTTCCGCGCCGGGCCATCCAGCGCCGTCGGATCCTGCGGCCTCGGGCGCTCCTGCTGCGCCGGCAGGCGACCCCGCGCCCTCCGATCCGGCAGCCGCGGAGCCCGGGGTCCTGGTCGGCGTCGCGGGCGGGCTCTTCCAGCTCGGTCCCGACGTGCAGCTGTCGGTCCCGGCCGGCGCGCTCGGGGAGCCGGTGCGCATCGTCGCGGAGCGCGTGGACGCGCCGACCGCGGGGCCGTTTGCCCAGGCCGGTCCGGCGTATCGCTTCTCGCCGCACGGCCTGCGCTTCCTGCAGCCGGTGACGCTGCGTCTGCCGCTCGACGTGACGCCCTCGGATCCCCTTGCGGTCGATGTCGCGTGGAGCTCGGACGGGACGGCGTGGGAGCAGTTGCGCTCCGTGTCCGTCGCGGGCGGGCTGGTCACGGTGTCCATCCAGCACTTCTCGCAAGGGGCGCCCGGCGTGTTCGCGCCGCCGGGCCTCGAGGCGGCCGGACAGGCCTGTCGGGGTGCGCGCGACTGCCCCTTCGGTGGCGCGCCGAGCTGCAGCGGCGGCTCGGTCGCTCGCTTCGTCTGCGAGGATGTCTGCGTCGAGCGCCTCCTCGCGAATTGCGCAGAAAACGGCCTGATCTGCCAGAACGCACGCTGCGTGGAGCCCGCGGCCCCGCCGCCGCCTCCGGGTCAGTGCACGAGCGCGCGCGACTGTCCGGGCGCCGGTGCGCCCTTCTGTGCCGGCAACGCAGCCAGGCGGGCCGAGTGCCAGGATGGCCGCTGCGTGGCCGGGCTGATCGCCGACTGCGATCCGGCCGCCGGCCTACGCTGCAGCGGTGGCCGCTGCGTCGGCAATCCCGCGCGGGATGGCTTGCCGTTTTCCGACGTCCAGATCCCCCGCATGGCGGTCGCGGCTCGCTGGAGCCCGCTCGCTCCTGGCGCCGCAACGCCGATCGTCGCCGACTTCGTGACCGTGCCGCCCACGCCCGAGCTGCAGGACGTGGAGTGGCTCGTCAACGGCATCGTGGGCGGTCACGCGGCGATCGGCACCATCACGCGCGAGGGCGTCTACACCGCGCCCGCGGCGGCGGTGGGCACGGTGACGATCACCATGCGCCCGCGCCTGCGGCGTGACCTCTCGGCGCAGACCACGATCGTCGTCCAGAGTGGCCCCGTGTGCGCCTCGCGCGCGTCGCGCTCGAGCACCATCGCGCTGTCCCCGGACGGTAGCCTGGTGGTGATGTCGAACCCCGACGCGGGTTCGGTGTCGTTCTTCGACACCTCCAGCAACACGCGCCTGGCCACCGTGGCGACCGGCGCCGAAGCCGGCGCCGTCGCGTTCCACCCGAACGGCCGACTGGTGTACGTCGCGAACCGCGCCGACGCCTCGGTCTCGGTGTTGCTGGCGAACGCAGCTTCCGGGATCTTCCGCGAGGTCGGCCGCGCGCAGGTCGGCTCCGAGCCCACGGGCCTGGCGCTCTCGCCCTGCGGAGAGCGGCTCTTCGTCGCGGAGTATGCCGAAGGGCGCGTGTCCGTCATCGACACGCGCACCGAACGCCTCACCGGTGCGACCACCGCGGTCAACCGCCCGCGCGCGCTCGTGGTCACCAACAACGGCGACGCCAACGAGGCCGATGAAAAGTTGGTGGTCACCGAGTTCTACGGCGAGCCCATCAACTCGGAGGCGCAGGATGTCACGCGTCAGGGCCGCTTGCGTCTCTTCGGCGTGGACCTCGCGCCGGCGGGCAGCATCGTGCTCTCGCCCCTCGACAGCGGCTTCGTGCCGACCGGCACCAGCGCCGGCACCGTGATGACCTCGCCGAATCAGCTGTACGCCGTGGCCGTGCGTGGGGGGCGCGCCTACGTGACCTCGGTCTCGGCGTCGCCGCAGGCCCCCCCGAAATTCGACGGCAACGTGTCGCCGGTGGTCTACGTGGCAGATCTCGGGGGCCAGCGGGAGGTCCGTGATGCGAGCGGAACCACCAACCTCGCCCGCAAGGTCTTCGACGCCATCCCGGGTGCCAACCACTTCGCGCTCGGCGAGATCGTGGATCTCGACTTCGCGAACGACACCGACGCGTGGGTGATCTCCCGCGCGGCCGACGTCGTGCAGAAGGTCACGTTCACGGCCGACGGCGTGACGGTGCCGGCGACGCAGCTCGATGTGTCGGGCAGCAACGCCGCGCCGATCTGCCGGCTGCCGAGCGGCCTCGTGACCTCCGCCAATGGCACGCGCGCCTGGGTGAATTGCTGGATCTCGCGCAACCTCACCGTGCTCGACCTCGGGCAGCCGCGGGTCGTGGCCACCGTGGCGTCGAGCGCGCAGCCGGCGACCGCGGGCGACCAGGCTGCCTTGCGCGGCAAGCGCTTCTTCTTCACCGGGCGGGGCCGCTGGTCGAACAGCGGCTGGTCGTCGTGCGGCAGCTGCCACCCGGACGGCCTGTCCGACAACATCACCTGGCGCTTCGCGGCCGGCCCGCGTCAGACCACCTCGACCGATGGTTCCTTCTCGCACGGCGCGGGCCCACAGCAGCAGCGCGTGTTCAACTGGACAGGCATCTTCGACGAGGTCCACGACTTCGAGGGCAACACGCGCGGCGTCTCGGGCGGCAAGGGCGCCATCACGACGGCCCCCCCTGGCAGCTGCGGCACGCTGGCTGCGGAGACGCCGCAGACCCTGCCGGGAGGCCTCGCGCAGCCGGTGCGTGAGCTCGAGAGCGTGGCGAACGCTTGCACGCACGACTTCGACGACATGGAGCTCTTCATGCGCACGATCCGCCCACCGCGCGGGCGTCGCACCCTGGACGCGGCGTCGGTCGCCCGGGGCGCCTCGCTGTTCGGCGCGGCCAGCGGCGGGTGTGTCAAGTGCCACGGCGGCTCGGGCTGGACGGCCTCGCGCGTGTTCTACACGCCGAGCAGCGCGACCAACGCCGCCCTCGCCGCGGCGCCGTTTACGCGCCCGGACGCCTGGCCCGCTGCCTGGGGGAACGATCACACCCTGCAGATCGAGACGCAGTCCGCGGCCTCCGACCCGGGCCAGGGGGCGATCGCGCCCCCGCAGCTGGCGTGCGTGATCCGCAGCGTCGGCACTTTCGGTGTGCCGGGCGACGCAGACGCCACGGCCGTGCTGGAGAAGAAGGCCGGCGCGACCGGCCCTGGCACGCGGGCGCAGGGCGCCGGCGGCTACAACATCCCGTCGCTCTACGGACTGCAGGTCGGCGCGCCCTTCCTGCACCACGGGCTCGCGCCGACGCTCGACGCGCTGCTCTCGGACCCGCGCTGGAGCACGCACTTGACGGCTGGCAACCCGGGCTTCGCGCCCGACGCGGCCGCGCGCCAGGACCTGGTGAGCTTCCTGCTTTCGATCGACGCCTCGACCCCGGAGCAGCCGATTCCGGGCGGCTTCGACGGCTGCCCCACCACGTTCCCGTAGCGGGATCTGCCCCACCCTCGGCGTCCGGGACGGCCGTGGACGTACTCTTCCAGGACGCCGAGGTGGTCCTCATCGCCAAGCCGACCGGCTTGCTGTCGTGCCCGGGCGAGCTCGCGCGTGACCGCGACACGGCGCTGTACCGGGTGCGCGATCTACTCGGCGCACGGGTCTGGCCGCTGCATCGCCTCGATCGGCCCACGAGCGGAGTGCTGGCGTTCGCGCGCACGGCCGAGGCGGCGTCGCGCCTCGCGGGCGCGTTCGCCTCGGGTGCAGTCGGCAAGGTGTACGTCGCGCTCGTGCGCGGCGTGCCGCCCGAGGAAGCGCTGGTGGATCACCCCGTGCCGGCCGGGGAGGGGGCTCCGCGCGTGCCCGCCGTGACGGCGATCATGCGCCTCTGGGCCGGCGAGGGCGTTGCGCTGGTCGAGGCGCATCCGCGGACCGGCCGCTTCCACCAGGTGCGCCGGCACTGCAAGCACCTCGGCCACCCCATCGCGGGCGACACCAACTACGGTACCGGCTGGTTCAATCGCTCGCTGCGCGAGCGCGCCGGGCTCACACGCCTCGCGCTCCACGCTCGCGCGCTCACGCTCCCGCTCACGGGCGGCGCGCGCACCGTCCACGCGCCCCTTCCGCCCGACCTGTTGATCGTCCTCGAGCGCCTCGGGGCCCCGTCTGGGCTACTCGACGCGCTGCAGTCTTGACATACGTATCCGTATGTGAAAACTGAAGGGGTGCCGAGCCCCCCAAGGATGCGCTGGTGAAACGCTGTCTGGTCACGGGCGCCGCGGGGTTCATCGGCTCGCACGTCGTGCGCGCGCTGCTCGAGGACGGCCACGAGGTGCGCGCCTTGCACCTGCCGTGCGAGGACCTCTCGAACCTCGAGGCGCTGCCCGCCGAACGCTTTGCAGGCGACGTGACCGACGCGGCGCGCATGGCCGAGGCGATGCGCGACATCGACTGGGTGTTCCACCTGGCCGCGATCTACGCGCTGTGGCTGCCCGAGCCGGCACGCATGCACCAGGTCAACGTCGCCGGCACACGCGTGGTGCTCACCGCGGCCGCCAAGGCCGGGGTCGGCCGCGTGGTGCACACGAGCTCGATCGCGCGCTTCGGCGGGCAGGGCCTCGGAAAAGCCGCCACGGAGGCGAGCCCCTTTGCGCTCGGGGTCGAGCCCTACGCGCGCAGCAAGGCCGAGGCCCACGCGGTCGCGGAGGACTTCGCCCGACGGGGCCTCGACGTCGTGATCGTCGCGCCGACCGGGCCCATCGGCCCGGGGGACGTCGGGCCGACGCCGACCGGACGGCTGCTCCTGACCTCGGCCAGCCTGCCGGTGGCGGTGGTCACGCGCAGCATCTCGTGCTTCGGAGACGTGCGGGACATGGCGCGGGCGCACGTGCTCGCCGCCGAGCGCGGCAGGACCGGCGAGAGTTACCTCCTCGGCGCCCGGGACGCCTCGCTGCGCGAGCTCGCCGAGATCGCCCACGCGGTGCTTGGTCGCCAAAGGCCCGTGATCGAGGTGCCGATCCCGCTCGCCCGCCTGGGCGCGCGCGTGGCGCTCGCCTGGACCGAGCGCGTCTCGCGCCGCGCCCCGCTCGTGACCCCCGCCGCGGTCGAGGTCTCCGCCCTCGGCCTGCGCGCCTCGTGCGACAAGGCGCGCACCGAGCTCGGCGCGCCCACGCGACCGCTCGAGGAGTCCGTCCGCGACGCCCTCCGCTGGTGGTCGGAGCACGGCCGGCTGCCTCGCCGCCTGCGCGCGTGACGGACGCCGGTCACATTCCCTTCTGTCCGAAACGGGTCTAGCCTTGCCGCGTGCTCGAGGAGCAGCAGCGGCGCTACGGGCGCCCGGCGTTCGCCGCGGTCTTCGTGGTGGTGTTCGGCCTGTTCATCGCCACCATCGGGCCGACCATCCCCGCCGTCCTCATCGGTGCGCTCCTCGCGGCCCTGTCGACGCCGCTGAGGGACCGCCTCGGCAAGCGCATTCACAGCCGCCCGCTGTGCGCCGCGCTCGTCACCATCCTGCTCGTCGGCGGCGTGCTCGTGCCCCTCACCCTGGTCGGCGTGGCCCTGGTCGAGCGCTTGCTGGCCGTCCTCACGAACGCCCCCCAGTGGGTCGCCGAGCTCCAGCGCCCCGACGGCGCGGTGGCCGGGCTCGCGACGCGCCTGCACCTGCGCAGCGTGCCCGAGAGCCTGAGCCAGCAGGCGGCCGCGCTCGTGTCGTGGGCCGGCAAGGCGCTGCCCGGCGTGGTCGGCAACGTCGTGCAGACCGGCATCGGGCTCTTCCTCGTCTTGGTGACGACCTACTACCTCCTGCGCGACGGCAAGCAGATCCTGGGGCGACTCGAGCGCATCCTGCCCCTCGAGCCGCGCCACGTGCACGCCCTGGTCGACGAGTTCGGCAAGACCGGTCGCGCGGTGTTCGTGGGCATGGCCGGCGCCGCGGCGCTGCAGGCCGTCGCGAGCGGTATCGTGTACTGGGCGCTCGGGGTGCCGCACCCGCTGCTCCTCGGTGCGCTCACCTTCGTCGCCGCGATGACCCCGCTCGTCGGCACCTCGCTGGTCGCGGTGCCGGTCACGGTCTACCTCGCGCTCTCGGGCGGCCACGTGCGGGCCCTGGTGTCCCTCGGCGCCGCCATCGCCATCTCCGGCCTCGACAACGTGGTGCGCCCGTGGCTCATGGGGACGGGCCTGCGCGCGCACCCGCTGCTCCTGTTCCTCGGCATCTTCGGCGCGCTCCCCCTGTTCGGTCCGTCGGGCATCCTGCTCGGCCCGCTCTTCGTGTCCCTGTTCACGGCCGTGGGCCGCATCTACGCGCGCGAGTTCGCGCCCGCGGCGGCCGGCGACGTCCTCGGGCCGCCGCCTGAGCAGCGGGTCTCGCTCAGCCAGCAGATCGCGCGCCGTCTCTTGCGTCAGACCGGCGACAAGAAGCCACCGCCGTCGCCGTAGGCCTGGCGCGGCCGGACCGCCGGTCAGCGCAGCGTCAGCCGCTCGGAACGCTCGGCGAGAAAGGCCAGCACGTCGTCATGGCGCGGGATGCCGGGGCGCCCACCGAGCGCGCGCGCCTTCATGGCCGCCGCGGCCTGGGCGTAGCGGAGGCACGACGGGGCATCGAGCCCACGCAGGAGGCCCGCGATGAAGCCGGCGTGGAAGACGTCCCCGCACGCCGTCGTGTCCACGGCCTCGACGCTGTAGGCGGGCAGGGCGAGCACCTCGCCGTCGACCAAGGCCGCGCAGCCGTCCGCGCCGAGGGTGATGCAGCAGAAGCCGTCCGTGCGGCTCGCGAGCGCGCGCAGCGCGCGGGGGCGATCGCTCGTCCCCGCGAGGGTGCAGGCGAGCTCACCGGGGACGATGCAGGCGGAGGCCAGCCGGACCAGCTCCTCGACGCCCCGCGCCGCCTGGTCGACATCGATGACGACCGGCATGCCGGATCCGCGCGCCAGACGCGCGGCCTCGATCGCGCTCGGCAGGTCGGTCGCGTCGACGTGCAGCACCCGCGCGGCGGTGACGCGCGCGGCGTCGAGCTCGTCCGCGCGCAGCGCCAGGCGGCTGTCCTGATCGTAGAGCACGGTGCGGTCTCCGCTCGCCCGGTCGATGAGCACGATCGCGAAGCGACTGCGCGCCCCAGGCTCGGTGAAAAGGCCCGAGACGTCCACACCCTCGGCGGCGAGGGACGCGCGCGACAGGACGCCTGGCTCGTCGTCCCCCACCTTGCCGAGGTACGCCGCGCGAAGGCCGAGCCGCCGGCAGGCGACCATCGCGGTCGCGACCTGGCCGCCGCCCTGGCGCTCCTGGTGCACGATGCGCACCTTGCCGCCCGGCGCCGGGTAGCGCTCGAGCACCGCGATCTGATCGACCGAGTTCTCTCCGAGGCCCACCACGTCGAACGCGCGATCGCGGGGGAGGTCGGCAGGCAGGGCGTGGCGCATCTCGGCAGGAGACTGAATGCGCGGCCGCGGGTCAAGCGCCGAGGTTGCCTCCACCGCGCCGGCCGTGCATCGTAGGCCCGTGACGGACGCCCAGAAGGAGACCGCGCCCACACCCGCCCTGGTTGGGGCGCGGCAGGCGTTTGCGCGCGGCGATTTCCGTCTGGCGGGCGAGCTGGCGCGGGCAGTCCTCGCCTCGCCGCCCGACGAGGCGTCGCGCGCGGAGGCCGAGGCGGTCCTTTCGCGCCTGGCCCCCGATCGGTTCGCCGTGGGCCTGGTCGTCGCCGCGGTGGTCGGGGTGATCGTCCTCGGGGCGCTGACGCTCGGGCGATGAGCCCACCCCGAGGCGCCGTCGCCTCCGCGCGCGCAGCGCGCAGCCTCCTCGGCCTGTGGCCACATCTGCTCGTCTTGGCCCTGTTCCAGCTCGGCTACTCGGGCGCGGCGCTCGGGCCCGAGCGGCTCGCGGCGCTCTACCGGACGTTCGATGACGATCCCGTCGGTGCCACGCTCAGGCAGCCCCTGGTGGCGCTCCGCTTCCAGCTCCTGCGCAACGGTGACGAGCGCCTCTACCACGCCTGGGGCGCGCTCGCGCTCGGCGCGCCGGTCGACCTCGCGTTTCTCTCCTCGCGCAGCGACGCCACCGTGTCGCGGGCACCGCGCGTGGCGCCCGCGGGTCGCGCGCTCCTACCGTACCGCGATTTCCCGTTCGAGTATCCGCCGCTGGCGCTCTTGCCGATGGTCGCGTCCGCCGCGGCCACGGTCGATCCAGTCGCCTACCCGTATGTGTTCGGTACGCTGGCGGCGCTGGCGGCGCTGGCGGCGGTGCTGTGCGGCGAGCGCGTGCGCCTCCGCCTCGAGCCCGACGCCCTGCCTCGCTATGGCCTCGCCAGCGCGCTCGCGCTCCTGCTGGTGGGCTTTTCCGTCGAGGCGCGCATCGACGTCTTCGCCACCGCCCTCGTGGCCGGGGCGCTCCTCGCTGCCCTGCACGATCGACCGCTCCTTGTCGGCGTGCTGCTCGGGGCGGGCGCGGCCACCAAGGTCTATCCGGTGTTGCTGTGGCCCGCGCTCGTCGCGCCCCTGGTCGGGGAGCGGCGCCTCGGCGAGGTGTGGCGTTCCCTCGGCGCGCTGCTCGCGGTCGCCGGCGGGGCGGCGATGCTGGGCCTTGCGGCCAGCGCGGAGGGCTTTGTCGCCGCGATGCGCTTCCAGGGCCAGCGCGGGCTGCAGGTGGAGTCGGTGGGGGCTAGCCTTTTCGCCGGCGTGGGCCTGCTCGTGGGCGCGCCGCTTGGTTCGGCCCACGCGTTCGGCTCGATGGACGTCGTCGGCGCGGGCCCGGCGCTCCTCGCGGGAGCCCTTCGCCTGCTGGTGCCGCTCGGCGCGCTCGGGGCCGCCGCGCTCGCGCTGCGAGCGTCGCGACGAAGGCCAGCGGGTCCGCAGCTCGTCGTCGATGCGCTCGGCCTCGCGATCGCGCTCCTGTGGGTGACCTCACCGGTGCTGTCCGCGCAGTACCTGCTGTGGGGCGTGCCGGTCCTCTTGCTCGTGCGGCCGCGCGCCGCGCGCGTGCTGTACCTGCTGGCCCTGTTCGTGACGCAGATCGAGTTTCCGACCTGCTGGGGCCTGGTCTCGAACCT
This sequence comes from Myxococcales bacterium, assembly GCA_023248855.1. Taxonomy (GTDB): domain Bacteria; phylum Myxococcota_A; class Polyangia; order JAHFDS01; family JAHFDS01; genus JAHFDS01. The sequence continues at coordinate 8,220 of JAHFDS010000093.1, read as the reverse complement.
GCAGCCCGCCGGCGTGGTCCTCCTGCTCGTGCGAAATGGCCTGCTGGTGGCGCTCGTGGTCGTGCTTGCGCGCCACCTCTTGCGGCCGAGGAGTGGCCTCCCGGCAACCGTCGAGGCCTTGCCATGACCGGCCGGCGCTTCTGGCTCGTCGTGATCGTGACCGTGGGGTTGCACCTGCCGCTCTTCGCGCGGCCCTTCTACAACGCCGACGAGGCGATCTACAGCGGGGTTGCGAGCCGCCTGGTCAGCGGCGAGACGCTCTACACGGGCGCCGTCGATCACAAGCCGCCGGCCATCTACCTCACCTACGCCGCCGTGTTCCGCGTCTTCGGGCGAAACGCCATCCACGCGGTGCACGTCGTCTGCGTGCTCTGGGTGCTCGCGACCGCGCTCCTCGTCGGGGTGATCGCCAGGCGACGCGCTGGAGAGCCGGCCGGCACGGTGGCCGCGCTGCTCTACGGCGCCTACACGATGGCCAGCATCCCCAAGTGGTTCCTCGCGGCCAACAGCGAGCTGTTCGTCATGCTGCCGGCGACGGCGGGCGTCCTCGTCGCGCTGGCGCGCCCGGCGAGCGCGCTGGCCTGCGCGTGGGCGGGGGCGCTCGTCAGCCTCGGCGCCCTCTACAAGATCCAGGGCGTCTTCGCGCTCTTGCCGATCGCCTACGCGATCGTCTGTGATCGCGAGGCGGCCTGGCCGGCGCCCTACCGTGTGGTCTCGGCGCTGCCGCGCCTCGGCGCGCTGGCCGTGGGCGCGCTCGTGCCGGTGGCCCTTTCCGCCCTGTGGCTCCACCGCGCGGGCGCGCTCGAGGCGGCGCGCTTCTGGGCGCTCGCCTACGCGAGCCACTACGCCGTCTCGATCGACCTTGTCGATGCGCTCGGTCGCCTCGCCGCGCGTGGCGGCTTCTTCTGCTACACGCTGCCGTGGCTGCCGATCGGGGCGGTGGTCGAGGCGAGGCACCTGCGGGGCCAGGGCGATCGCGACGGGGTGGCGCTCTTTGTGTGGCTCGGCGCAGGCGCGCTCGCGGTCTCGCTCGGCGGTCGCTTCTACCAGCACTACTTCCTCCAGATCCTGCCGCCCCTGTGCGCGCTCGCAGCGCCGCCGCTGGTGCGCGGCTTTCGGGCCGCCACCGGCCCTGCGCGCCTCGCGCTCGCGATCCTCGCAGGCGCGCCGCCGGTCGCGTTTTTCGTCTTTTCGCCCTGGAACGACTGGTATCTGTCGATCGATCCGAAGGAGCCGCGCGCCTACGAGGCGGTCGCCGCGCACCTGCGCACGCACACGCCACGCGACGCGCGCGTCTTCGTCTGGGGCAACACGCCCGAGATCTACCTGCTCTCCGATCGGGTGCCGGCGACGCGCTTTCTGTTCACGAACTACCAGACCGGCAAGATGTGGGGCACGCCCGCGAACGAGGACGACGCGCCGGCCACGCTGCGTGCGCCCTTCGTGGTGCCCGAGAGCTGGACCTTGCTGCTCGAGGACCTCGCGCGGACGCCGCCCGACGTCATCGTGGACGCGGCGGCGGGCGGTCTCCACCGCTTCCGTGGGCTCGGCATGCCGACCTACCCCGCGCTCGCCCGCGTGCTCGATCGGTATCGCCTCGACGCGACCGTCGAGGGCGTGCCGATCTACGTCCGGCGCTGACGCAGAAGGCGGGCGGCCGGCAGCACCAGGAGCGCCACCGTCACGCACGTCCCCTCGCCCACCATGGCGACCAGGCCAAAGGAGTTGAGCGCCATGTTCTGCGCGAGCAGGAGCGCCCCGTAACCGATCGTGGTCGTGACCGAGCAGAGCAGGATCGCGCCGCCCGTGGTCCGCACGATCGCGTCGGCGGGCGCGTCGGGCTCGAGCGAGAAGCGCTGCACCATGTTGATCGCGTAGTCGACGCCGACCCCGATCGTGATGGGCAGGGCCACGAAGTTGAGAAAGTTGAGCTTCAAGTCCTTGAGCGCCAGGAAGCCGAGCAGGAGTGCCGCGCCGCCCGCGAGCGTCACGAGGACCGTGAGCGCGTGCCGGCTCGCCCCGAACATCACGAGGACGAGGAGCGCCACGCCTGCGAACGACGCCAGCACGGTGCCGGTGCCGTCGGCGGTGATCGAGCGGATCATGTCGGCGAAGATGACCGCGCGCCCCGAGCCGTAGACGTGATCGCCGTCGGGCATCGGCAGGTCCTCGACCGCCTCGGAGAACGCGATCAAGTGCTCGCCGTGCCACACGCTGACCCACTTGGCGTGGCTGACGTAGAGCACGCGGCCGATGGTGCCGTCGCGCTCGCGGAAGGGAGCGAGGAGCTTGCCGGGCAGGTCCGTGGCCACGAGGGGCCGGAGGTGCTCGGGCGGCAGGTTCTCGTCCACGACCTCGCGCTCGCGGGGGTCGAGCAAGCCGCGCGCCCTGGCCGCGAGCCGCCGGATCTCCGCGAGCACCTCGAGCTTTTCCGCCTGCTCCTTCGGCAGGAGGTCCTCGATCGTCGCGACGTCGCCGATGGGCGAGCAACCCTTGCCGGGCTTTCGGTCGTCGGGCCGGTCCTTGCACGCCTGGTCCGCGACGCGCTTTCTGCGGAGCAGCTCGGCCTTGGCGAGCGCGACCTGCTCGGGCTTGTGCGCGATGACGGCCATGCCGTCGGTGCCCTCGGTGCGGATCTTGGCCGAGACGCGCGCGTCCATGTTGGCCGTCGGCTTCTTGCCCGCCTTGCGCTCCTTGTTCTTGAGGTTGCCGAAGTAGTACTCGAACGGCTGCCCCGCAAGAAAGCGTACGCCGAGCACCGCGCCCGCGAGCGAGCCGGCGATGCCGACGACCACGAGCGCCCGGGGCACGCGGCGGACCAGCGCGGCGAAGGGCGCCGAGTAGAGGGCTCGCCAGGGCCGTGCGGAGCGACGCGCGAAGCCCTCGTGCCGGTCGAACAGGAGCGCGAGCGGCGGGATCGCCAGGTACTGCGCGATCCAGCACAGGGCCATGCCCGTCCCGCCGATGACGCCGAACTGGTTGAAGCCGCGGAAGCTCGTGATGGAGAGCGACCCATACGCGATGCCCGCCGCGAGCGCGACGCCGAGGGTGGCCGGCGCCGTGGTCTCGACCGCGATCGCCATCGCGCGCTCGGGCGCGTGGCCGCGGCGGCGCTCCTCGAAGTAGCGCGCGAGCAGGATGATGCCGAAGTTCACGCCGTTTCCGGCCACGATCGAGCCGAGGAACGCCGTCGAGCCGTTCAGGTAGCCGATGAGCAGGCGAGCCAGGCCGAACGTCCACGCGATCCCCACGAGCAGCGCCGTGCCGATCACGACGAGCGAGCGCAGCCGGCCGTAGAACAGGACAATCGACAGCAGCACCGCCGAGATGCAGAGCGTGGACGACACCAGCAGATCGCCCCGGAACTCCTTGTACTCGTCGACGCCAGTGATGGCCTCGCCGGTCAACATGAAGCGGATCGACGGGTGGAACGACGTCGGCCCGAGCGCGTCGAGCTCGCGCTGCACGCGCGCGATGAGCTGCTCGCTCTGATCGATGTCGCCGAAGCTCGCCGCCATGGTCGCGAACATCGCGAGCAGGTGCCCGCCGTCGCCGACGTAGTAGCCGTCCGGGAACCTGTCGGCGGCCTCCGCCTTCTTCTGGAAGCGCTTGCCGAGCGCGTCGAGGTCGGCGCCCTTTTCGTCGTCGTCGAGCCCGAGATCGAGGCCGCCCTCCTTGAGAACGCGCTTGTGCAGCGCGTCGCGCACCGCCTCGAGGTCCGCGAGATCGGCATAGAGGAAGCGGTTCTGCTTGAAGAACTCGCGCTCCTTCTTGACCGTCACGTCCACCTGCGTGAAGGCCTCCTTGCCCATCGCGCTCAGCCGTGCGCCCACCGCGTCGGCGAAGCGCTTCATGGCCGGCAGGTCCTCGCCCTCGATCGCGACGGTCAGGCTCGGGCCGCCCGCCGCCGCCACCAGCTTCTGCACGCGCTCGAGCTCGAGCACGCTGCGGCGGTCCTTGGGCAGAAGGTCCTTGAAGTCCGTGCGCAGCTCGAGCTGCGTGGTGAGCCACCCCATCGGCGCGGCGCTGCCGAGGAGCAGCAGCACGGCCAGCGCTGGCCGCCGGCACGCAGCGTCGGCGGCGGCCGAGACGAGACCGAGGGCCCACTTTCCGATCATCGGTCGGCCAACCTAGCAGTCGGCCTCAGTGGCTGCCAGGGCGATTGGCCGGCACGTAGAGCACGTAGCCGTCCACGGTCGCCGCCGGCTCGTAGTGAGCGCGCAGCCACCCGTCGAGCCGCGGGAAGAGCGAGATCGGATAGTGCTCGTAGTCGCGCAGGCGCGCCGGCGCGGTGTCGACCACGAGGGCCGGCCGGTGCCGATCGAGGTCGCTCCAAAACATCTGCCACGCTTCGGGGCTCGCATAGGCGGTCGTGCCCGGCCCGGGCGCGCGTCCCCCCGAGGCACCGGTCAGAAAGCCGGTGTGGATGAGGCGCGTGGCCGGCTGGCGCCGCGCGGCCCAGAGCAGCTCCGGGAAGTGGCCCCACACGAGCACGCGATCGCCAGGGTGGGTCCGGCCCCTGACCGCCTCGGCGAGGCCCCGGTAGCGCGGCATGCCCGTCACCTCGGGGCCCCAGAAGCCGATGATCGCGGCCGCAAGGGCCGGCGCGGCCAGCGCCGCGACGAAGAGTGGGCGCTTCGGGCCCGCAAGCCACCTCGCGGTGGCGGGCGCGGCGAGCAGGCAAGCGGCCGGCACGAGCTGCAGGAAGTAGTGGCCGAAGAAGCGAAGGCCGGCCGAGACGCCGACGGCGGAGGCCAGGAGGAAGATCCACAGCAGGCGCCGGGTGGCCGGATCGCAGTCGTCGCGCCGCGCGCGTACGAGACCAGCGGCCATCACGACGTTCGGCAGCAGAAATCCGAGCGTGCCTGCGGCCAGTCGCCCGGCGACGGTGACGAGCGCGGCACCGCCGAGGTAGCCCGCCTGGCCCGAGAACATCCAGAACCACGCGTCGGATGCGGCGTCCTGGCCGATCGCGCGGGCGGCGAGCGCCAGCACCAGGGCCCCGCCGAGAAGGCCGACCAGGCTGCCGACCAGCCGACCGCGCCAGTCAGGGCGTGAGAGCACGGCGGTGGCCAGCGCGACCGCGCCCACGGCGGCCGGCTGCTTGGCGAGGATCGCGCCTGCCAGGCACGCCCCGGCGAGCAGGTCGGCGAAGGCGCGCTCGAGCCGCACGCAGTACAGGGCCCCCGCGTAGAGCGGCAGCATGAAGATCTCGAAGTTCGCGGCGAGGGTCTCCGCGGGCGGGCCGGCCACCTGCGCCACCAGGAACAGCAGCAGCGTCGCGGTCGTGGCGCCCGGCTGGCGGGGCTCGAGGAAGCGCCGGGCGAAGGCCGCCATCACCGCCGCGGTGGCCACGAGCGCGAGCCCAGCCGCCAGGTGGACCACGAGCAAGCTCGGCCCGCCGGCGAGCTCGAACAGCGCGCGATAGAGCCACGGCACGAGCGGCGGCTTTCGGTCCGCGACGTCGAGGTAGAGGTGGCCCCCACCGCGCAGGACCTCCGCCGTCGTCGCGAGGTAGGCCTCGTCGGAGTTGAAGATCGGGACCACCAGGCCCGCGGCCCTCGACACGAAGATCGCTGCGACGACGGCAAGCGCCCTCGCGGGTGACCAGGGCCACGGCCCACGTGCCGGCGTCACGTGCAGGTGATCATCAGGAGGCAGTGGGATGGAGCCACGTCACCGCAGAAGCGGTCGGACGGGCCAGGGTCAGCGGAGTCAGCGGAAGCGGCGAGCGCCGGCGACTGCGACGGAAGGCGCCGCCACGCCGAGGGCATCGGCGCTCTTGGCGCGCGCCAGCAGGGTGCGCACGGGTGTCTTCCAGATGCGGTACCGCACCATCATGGCCGCCAGCATCACCTGAGACAGCAGGGACATCGGTACGAGGACCAGGTGGTGCTTGAGCCAGAAGTTCACTCGATGAAAGCGTGAGAGCGTGGACACGGATGGGGCCCCTCTAGGTCAAACGAAGACGCTGCCGGGACGAGCAAAGAACGCGCCGCGTCGAAAGATCCATCAACTGCCTGAAAATACATGGAACGAATGTGTCAGGATTTCACCATTCTGTCAGGCCTGTCGAAGTTTCAACACAAGGTGCGCAAGGTAGGCCGCACCTGGCCACCCGACCAACCACCGGTTGACATGCCCGCCCAACGACCCTATCGTCTGCTCCCGGGCTGCACCGAACGGCGGCGGACCGGCGTGGCAACCCCCTGTAACTGCTGATCTTATCAGCATGATTGTCGGGCCCGGAGCACGGGCCAGGGGAGCTTGCCATGCCGAGGAGCGAACGTCCTTCTCCCGATCCACGAGGCCAGAAGGGCCGTCAGACCAAGTTCATCTTCGTCACGGGCGGCGTCGCATCGTCGCTCGGCAAGGGGCTCGCCTCGGCCTCCATCGCGGCCCTGCTCGAGGCCCGCGGCCTGCGGGTGACCCTGCTCAAGATGGACCCGTACATCAACGTGGATCCGGGGACCATGAGCCCCTACCAGCACGGCGAGGTGTTCGTCACCGACGACGGCGCCGAGACCGACCTCGACCTCGGCCACTACGAGCGGTTCACGTCGCGACGGATGTCGCGCCTGAACAACTTCACCACCGGCCAAGTCTACGACACGGTCATCCGCAAGGAGCGCCGCGGCGAGTTCCTGGGCGCGACCGTGCAGGTGATTCCGCACATCACCGACGAGATCAAGACGCGCGTGCGCCGCGTGGGGGAGGATGCCGACTGCGTCATCGTCGAGGTCGGCGGCACGGTCGGCGACATCGAGTCGCTGCCGTTCATCGAGGCCCTGCGCCAGCTGCGCATCGAGATCGGCGCGCAGAACTGCGTGTCGGTGCACTTGACGCTCGTGCCGTACATCGGCGCGGCGGGCGAGCTCAAGACCAAGCCCACCCAGCACTCGGTCATGAAGCTGCGCGAGATCGGCATCCAGCCCGAGGTGCTGCTGTGCCGCTCGGATCGCGAGCTCGACGAGGCCATCCGCAGGAAGATCGCGCTCTTCTCGAACGTCGGCTTCGACGCGGTGTTCGAGTCGCGCACCGTGGAGTCCATCTACGAGGCGCCGCTCATGTTCCATCGCCAGGGGCTCGACGAGAAGATCGCGGACCTCCTGAACATCTGGAGCCGCGCGGCCGCGCTCACGGAGTGGGAGCGCGTGGTGGACAAGGTGAAGAACGCCCGCTCACGCATCGTGGTGGGCTTCGTCGGCAAGTACGTGCACCTCGTGGACACGTACAAGAGCATCAACGAGGCGCTGGTCCACGGCGGGGTCGCGGGCGACTGTCGCGTGGAGATCCGGCACCTCGACTCGGAGATCTTCGAGAAGGAGGGGGTCGGGGCGCTCGATGCCGTGGACGGGATCCTCGTGGGCCCGGGCTTCGGAGAACGCGGTATCGAGGGCAAGATCCTGGCGGCGCGCTACGCGCGCGAGAAGAAGGTCCCGTACTTCGGGATCTGCCTCGGCATGCAGATCGCGGTCATCGAGTTCGCTCGGCACGTGGCCGGCCTCGAGGGCTCGAACTCGACCGAATTCGATCAGCACGCGCGCCACCCGGTGATCGACTTCCTGCCCGAGCAGCGGCAGGTGAGCGAAAAGGGCGGCTCGATGCGCCTGGGCGCCTATCCGTGCCACCTGGTCGCCGGCAGCCGGGCGGCCGCGGCGTATGGACACGCCAGCAAGATCTCCGAGCGGCACCGCCACCGCTACGAGGTGAACAACGCGTTTCGCGAGCAGCTCGGCGCCGCGGGGCTCGTGTTCTCGGGGCTCTCGCCGGACGCCCGGCTGGTCGAGATGATCGAGCTGCCGGAGCATCCCTTCTTCATGGGCTGCCAGTTCCACCCCGAGTTCCAGAGCCGGCCGATGTCGCCGCACCCGCTCTTCCGCGCCTTCGTCGAGGCCTCGCTGCGCGCGCGCCGCACGAGCTGAAGCTCCCATCCATTGCCAAGCAACTTCCGTACCGGTAGCCCTTTACGGCAGGGCACAGGAAGTGCTATGTTAGGCCGTGATAGGTCCAACCATTTGATTTCCCTGGGGCCGGAGAGCGGAGAGACCCATGTCGATTGAGATCAAGCAGCAGCTGAAGCTCAGTCAGCAGCTGGTCATGACCCCGCAGCTGCAGCAGGCGATCAAGCTGCTGCAGCTGTCCAGGATGGAGCTGTCGGAGCTCGTCCGCGAGGAGCTCATGGAGAACCCGGTGCTCGAGGATGGCCTCGACACCGAC
>JAHFDS010000092.1 GCA_023248855.1 Myxococcales bacterium | reverse complement strand
TGCCCGAGCGTCCGCCGCTGCCCGAGCTCCCCGCCTTCTCGTCGGAGCACGCGCTGGCCAAGGCCGCCACGAGCGCGAGCGCCCCCAGGCGCCTCAACGCATCACCGCCTGGCCGTCGGCCGTCCGATCGACCGGCGCCTTGGGTGCCTGCTTCTGCTTGCGCTCGGTCACCTCGGGCGCGAGGTCGAGCGCGGCTTCCTTGGCGCCCCGCTTGCCATGCAGCCGCACGAGGACGTGGGCCTCCTGATCGGCTTTCTGCTCGAGCCGTATCGAGAAGCGTTTCGGCTGGCCGGCCTCGACGTGGAGGCGCGCGAGCGGCGGCCTGGCCAGATCCACCGCGCCCGCCCGCACGACCTCGATCCGGAAGTCCTGCGTGATGGGCGACAGGACCATGACCTTGACGTCACGCGTGCCCGCCCGCAGGGCCGCCGCCTCGAGGGAGACCTCGACGGAGATGCCAGGCTTGGCGAGCGCCGGGCGAGCGCACCACGCGGCCGCGACCGCAACGAAGACGAGGTTCTTCAACACCGGGCGAGCGTACCCACTTGGCGCGCCTCGATCCAGCAGCCCCGAGGATCTGTGTGGGGACCTACGCCAGCGCGCGGCCGTCGATCGCGTCGGGAGGCTGCTCGCCGAGGAGCGAGAGCACCGTCGGGAACACATCGACCGTGCGCGCGGGACCGGGGTCGAGCGGATGGCTCGACAGGAGCGGCACCACCATGTGCTCGCGGTGCAGCGAGCCGTGGGTCGAGCGGTGCTCGGGATCCTCGAAGCGGTCGCGCAGGTCGTGCCCAGGGCGTGCCGAGATGACGAGGTCTCCGGTGCGTACGGACGAGAACAGCTGCGCGAGCTGCAGCGGCGCGTCGGGGTAGTCGCCCGACAGCGTCTCGCCGAGGTGCGCCGCCAGCGAGGCGCGCGCCGACAAATTCGCATATCCGAATGGATCGGCGCCACGCACCACCCGGTGCAGGACCGCGCCGTCCTCGAGGCGAATGGCGACCTCTCCCTCGCGTCCCCGCGCGTGCACCCGCCCGTCCTCGCCCCGCCAGGCCACCACGTGCACCGCGTCCTCGGCCAGGAGATCCTCGACCAGCGTGGGATGCGCGCGAAAGATCGCGGTCTCGTCGGGCGGCGTGGCCCAGCCCGAGGGGCCAGGCAGGTAGACGTGCGCCATCGCGTTTCCACCCACCATCACGGCCGCGTCGCAGCGGCCGTTCGCGCCGACCAGGCGCGGAAAGTAGAGCGTGCGCAGGCCGCGCTTCTCGAAGAAACCCTCGAGATCGAGGTGCCGGTCCACCGCGGAGTGGCCGTGATCGGCCGAGAGCAGAAGGAGCGTCCGGTCGCGCTCGCCACGCGCCTCGAGCGTCGCCAGCAGCGTGCCCAGCGTGGCATCGAAGCGACGGAACGCGTCGATGACGCGCGGGTCGTCGGGACCGAAACGGTGGGACTCGCCATCCACGGACAGGAAGGCGTAGAAGATGAACCGGTGACCCCGCGCGACCGCACGCACGAGCTCGAGCTCGCCGCGCGCGTCGATGGGGCGCCAGTCGCCAGTGCGCCGAAGGCGCCACGCGTAGGCGGCGCGCGTGAAGAACAGGGCGTTGCGAAAGGGCCCGGCGCCGCGCGAGACCGAGCCGAACACGTTCATGCTCGGCTTGACGAGCTCGTAGAGCGTGGGCGCGGAGGGCTCGAGATCGCGGTCGACGAGGTAGCTGCCTGGACCGCAGTAGTCGCGGAAGCGATGCAGCGACAGGCGCGAGCGCGCGTACTCGCGGCGATCGAACCAGCGCAGGCCGGGGATGCCGTTTCGGCCCGGAAAGCGGCCGGTGACGAACGGCGCGTACGCGACCGTGGTCACGCTCGGAAAGACCGTGACCGCGCGGCCGAGGTGCGGGAAGGCCCGGGCGACGTTCGGCAGCTCGCCCTTTTCCACGAGCCCCTCGAGCCGCTTTGCGCCGGCTCCGTCGAGCAGCACGAAGATGGCCCGCTCGTGGCGGGCGTCCCCGCGGCTCACTGCCCCCATGCGCAAGGGATAGCACCCCCCGGCGGTCGGACCAAGCCTCGCTTGCGTGAGATGGCGCGGGAGCGATAGATTGCCGCCTTCACCAAGGAGACCACGATGTCTGAAGGCGGCGGCTTCTTCGCGCGGATCGGGAACCTGTGGAAGGGCTTTCTCTCGCTGTGGATCTCGGACATCGAGAAGGAGCACCCCGAGATCGCGTACGAGAACGCGATCAACGGGATGATCGAGAAGTACTCCAAGCTCAAGAAGGCGACCGCGGCCATCATCCGGCGGCGCGACGACATCTCGAGCCGGTTGCAGACGCAGATCAAGGAGCTCCAGCAGGTCTCCGCCGATCTCGACACCGCGGTGCAGACCGGTCAGGACGACCTCTCGCTCGTCCTCATCCAGAAGAAGAACGCGCTCGAGAAGGAGGTCGCCGAGCTCAAGACCGAGGCCGACGAGGCGAGCAAGGAGGCCGACAGCGCCAAGGCCTCTCTCATGCAGGTGCAGGGCGAGATCAAGAAGCTCAAGGGCGAGAAGGACCAGATGCTCGCCAAGATGGAGAGCGCCAAGGCCAAGATCCGCATCCAGGAGCAGCTCGACGGGCTGTCGGTGGACGCCGAGGTCAAGGCGCTCGACGGCGTGCGCGAGCACATCAAGAACACGGTCGCGCAGGCGAGCCTCGGCAAGGAGCTGCAGGAGAGCTCGCTCGACTCCAAGCTCGCGGCGCTACGCCAGCAAACCGGCGATGTCACGGCCAAGGCGCAGCTCGAGCAGCTCAAGGCGCAGATCGCAGCCAAGAAGGCCCAGAAGACGGTGTAGCGGCCGCGTCGCGGCCGCGTCGAACAGTCGAAGGTGCACGCTCGAGGGGTCCGGCGTCCTGACCTTGGAGCGCAGCGCGCGTGCGCACCGAGCAAGGCGGAGCAAGCATGGGGAGCCATCCGGAGTGGGCGGAGGATCTGCGCCGGCGCTACAAGCGCGGCGAGACGACGCAGTTCATCCTGCACGGCAACACGCTCGACCTCGTCGAGTGGGACGGTGAGCTCTTGTCGTTCGATCAGTACCTCGCCGACAAGCTGCTCGCGGGCAAGAGCGTGGTGGTCGTCTACAACCTCGCGACGGGGGCTCGCATCGTCAAGCGGCCGTCCAGGACCAGCTCGGCCGCCGATGGCGCGGCGCTGCTCAACGCGGGCTTCGACGAGCTCATCACGAAGACCGATCGCGCGAAGTTCCTGGCTGCGATGGAACGCATCCTGCGCACGTGCAAGGACGTGGGCCTCGTGATCGAGTACGCCGAGACGGTCGCGCCCGCGGCCGACCCGGCCCTCATGATCGACGACGATCGCACGGCGCTCGTGACGCTGCACCGGTGGTCGCTGCTGTCCGAGATCGACGCGAACGACAACATCGTCCTGCTCGTGACCGAGAACCTGTCGGAGCTCTCGCCCAAGCTGGTCAGTAACCCCAAGATCGCGACGGTGCCGGTGCCGATGCCCGATGAGGCGGCCAGACGGCGCGTGGTCCAGCTCGCGCTTCCCAAGGACGAGGAGGCCTATCGCCAGAAGCTCGCCAGCATCACCGCGGGCCTCAAGGCCGTGCAGATCTGGTCGATGCTGCGTCCGGCTCCCGAGGGCGCCACCGACGAATCGGAGGAGGAGCGCTTCCGGTTCATCAAGCAGCTGCTCGGCAGCCAGCCGGGGGCCGAGGAGCGCGCCCGAAAATTCGCGCAGATGACCCAGGGCATGACGGAGGACGCGATCCGCGACCTGGTGGCTCCGGGCGTCCAGCACACCCGGGACAACACGGCCGAGCGGGACGAGATCGATCGCCTGATCGCCAAGCGCAAGCGCGAGATCATCGAGCGCGAGTGTTATGGCCTGATCGAGTTCGTCGAGCCCAAGCACGACTTTCGCGTGGTCGGTGGCATCGAGGGCGTCAAGACCGAGCTCTCGCGCGTGGCCAGGGCCATCCGCGAGGGCAACACCGCGCGCGTGCCGATGGGCCTCCTGTTCACCGGGCCCATGGGGGCCGGCAAGACGTTCGTCGCCGAGGCGTTCGCCAAGGAATCGGGCCTGACGACGATCAAGCTCAAGAACTTTCGCTCCAAGTGGGTGGGCGCGACCGAGGGCAACCTCGAGCGTATCCTGAACGTCATCCAGGCCATCGGGCAGGTGCTCGTCATCATCGACGAGGGCGATCGCGCGTTCGGCAACCAGTCGGACGGTGACGGCGACGGCGGCACAGGCTCGCGCGTGATCGGCCGGCTCAAGGAGTTCATGAGCGACACCGCCAACCGCGGACGCATCCTGTTCATCCTCATGACCAACCGCCCCGACAAGCTCGACGTCGACATCAAGCGCGCGGGCCGCCTCGACCGGAAGATCCCGCTGCTCTATCCGCAGGCCCCCGAGGAGATCGAGGCGGTCCTGGGCGCGCAGCTCCGAAAGCAGCGGCTCAAGAGCGACTGGGCGTTCCCGGCGGATCGCGACGCGATCTCGGCCAAGCTGGTCGGGCTGTCGAACGCGGACGTCGAGGCGATCCTCTTGCTCGCAGCCGAGTACGAGTCCGGCCCCGAGGCCAAGGCGGTCGAGCAGGTCTCGAAGGCCAACCTCGTGCAGGCGATGGGCGATTACCTGCCGAGCCGCGATACGAGGATGCTGGAGTACATGGAGCTGCTCGCCGTGTTCGAGGCGTCGAACCGGCAGATGCTCCCGAAGAAGTACCAGACCATGAGCGCGGACGAGCTGCAAGCGCGGCTCGATCTCCTGCGACTCGAGATCGGCAACCGGAGGTAGAGATGGATTTCTTCTCGCATCAGGACATTTCTGGGACCCAGGCCGAGGCGCTCGCGCGGGGCCTCTACACCATCGCGCGCGTCGATGGCGTGCACGAGCGCGAGGCGTCGCTCATCGCCCAGCTCTACGCCGAGTCGGCCGGCGGCGCCGGCACGGGGTTGTCCGAGCTGCAGCGGTCGGCGGACGTCGACGGCGCGTACCTCGCGGCGACGCTGCCAGGCAAGGACCTGCGCGAGATGTTCGTCAAGACCGCGTGGCTGCTCGCCTACGCGGACGGCGGCGTATCGGACGCCGAGCGCAAGAAGATCGCGGAGCTGTGCGGCCCGCTCGGCGTGGACGCGGCGGCGCAGGCGCGGCTCGAGGGGGCGGTCAAGGACTTCCTGCTGGCGCAGCTGTCGGGCCTCTCCAACACCGAGGCCGTCGCCAAGGTGGCCAGGAAGCTCGGCGTGTAGCGAGGCTCGCCATGCGAGCCTTCGCGTCGAGGCGTCGAAGGGCGAAGGGTCGAAGGTGAACCGAGCCGGACTCCGGGCGGCCGTGATCGTGGGGATCGCGGCGGCGGCGGCGCGTGCCGAGGCCGAGCCGTCCGATCGCGTCGAGCTGTCGATCATCGGGACCAACGACCAGCACGGCTACCTCGAGGTGCCAAGCGGCCAGGGCGGCGCCGCCCTGCTGGGCGGCTACCTCAAGGCGCTCCGGGCCCGGCGACCCGGACGCGTCTTGCTGCTCGACGGAGGCGACCTCTTCCAGGGCACGCTGGTGTCGAACACGACCGAGGGCGCGCCGGTCATCCGCGCGATGAACGCCCTCGGCTACCATGCGTCCGCGCTCGGCAACCACGAGTTCGACTTCGGCCCCGCGGGGCCACCGGTGGTAGCCAAGGCTGGAGAGAACCCGCGCGGGGCGCTCGAGGCGCGAGCCCGCGAGGCGCACTTTCCACTGCTCGATGCGAACGTGATGCTCCGGGCGAGCCACCAGCGCTGGAAGCCCGAGAACCTCCGGTCGTACACGATCGTCAGGCTCGACGGCGTGACGGTGGGCATCGTCGGCGGCACCACCGAGGACGCGGGCACGACCACGCTGCCGTCGAACGTGCGTGATCTGGAATTCCAGTCGCTGGGGGTCCCCCTCGCACGCGCGGCCGAGGACGCCCGGCGGGCGGGCGCAGAGGTGGTGGTGGCCGCGGTGCACGCGGGAGGCGTGTGCCGCCGCATCGGCGATCCGCACGACCTGGCGAGCTGCAGCCCCGACGAGGAGGTCATGCGGCTCGCACGCGCGGTCGCGGGGCGGGTGGACGCGATCGTCGCCGGGCACACACACAAGGGCATGGCGCACTTCGTGGCGGGCGTCCCGGTCATCGAGTCGTTCGCGTTCGGCGTCGCCTTCGGGCGCATCGACCTCGTGTGGGATCGCAAGCAGAAGAAGCTGCTTTCGAGCGAGACCATCATCCATCCGCCCAGGCGCATGAGAGTGGGCGACGACTACGAGGGCCAGAGGGTGGCGCCTGATCCCGCGGTGCGCGCGGTGTACCAGCCGGACCTCGATCGGACGGCGGCGCTCGAGCAGCGGCCGCTCGGGGTGACGCTCTCGGGGGCGTTCTGGGAGAACCACGGCAACGAGTCGCCCCTCGGGAACCTGGTGGCGGACTGGACGCGCGCCCTCGTGCCCGGCGCCGACTTCGCGCTCGTCAACGGCGGGAGCCTGCGCGCCAGCGTCCCGGCTGGACCGCTCACCTACGGGGCGCTCTTTCGGGCGCAGCCGTTCGACAACCGCGCCGCCGCGGTGGTCGTGACGGGCGGCGCGCTGCGGCGGGCTCTGGCGATCGCGGCCCGGCAAGACATGACGTACCTGGTCTCTGGCTTCCACTACCGGGCGCGGTGCGACCAGGGCAAGGTGGTGGTCGACGCGACACGCGACGACGGCAAGCCCTGGTCGGACAGCGCGCGCTACCGCATCGCCGTGAGCGACTTCCTGGCGACCGGCGGCGCCGGCATGCTGTCGATCCTCGGCGAGCCGATCAAGGACGACGTCACGCTCTACTCCGAGCGACCCGCCATGCGCGACGAGTTCGTGGGCCTTTTGCGCAAGACGCCTGGCGCGGTGCTGGATCCCGCCAGGTGGTACGATCCGAAGAAGCTACGCGCGGACGTTCCAGACGACGCGATGAGATGCGACTAGTGCCGCTCGTCAGAAGTTTGACCGGAGTAGGGTTGTGGAGAGAAATCGTCGAACGCCCTGCGTGCGGCACTCGCGAGCGCAGAGCGCGAGCAAACGAGACACCTAGTGCTGTCCGTGATTCCAGTGGAGTCATCTGGTTCGACCAGCGGCCCCAGGTGTTTGTGTTGCGCACGCTTCGCGTGCGCGAGTGCTGCGGCCAGCTGGCAGGCGAAGGCTGCTCCGAGCTCAAATGCCGTCCAACTATTGGCGGGCAGCACTAGTTGACGATCGGTCGCCGCGGACGGCGACCGCAGAGGGGATGCCGAGCATCCCCTCCCCGTTCGGACAAGCCTCACGGGCCCCCACCCCTTGCGATGGCCAGCCGAGCGGCGTCGATTTTGCGAATACAGCGCCATCGGGGCGCTGGCTGGCCCACGGCGAGGAGATCAAGAGCCCCTAGGCAGCCACGCGAGCTCCCCGACCACGCTGAGAAAATGGTGTGCCGGGTGGCAGAATCTTCGTTGACGATGTTTTTTTCCACTCTATTCTAACGCCTGATTCGATCCGTCGTTCGCGGGGTTGGGAGGGGACGATGCCGGTCGGAGCGGACCCGTGAGCACACGAGATAGCGAAATCATTCATGACTGGAACTCGGTCGAGAAGCGAGCCCCCCTCGCCGCTCGCCCCATGCAGTTCTTCGACGAGACGCTGCGCGACGGCATCCAGTCCCCCTCGGTGGTCGATCCCAAGATCGAAGACAAGCTCCGTCTGGTCGAGATCGCGAGCGACCTCGGCATCCACGCCCTCGACATCGGGCTGCCAGGGGCGGGCCAGCGCGCGTTCGACGACTGCATGCAGATCGCGCGGTTCATTCGTGACGCGCGCCTGCCCATCAAGCCGGGCTGCGCCGCCCGCACCGTGGTCGCCGACATCCAGCCGATCGCGAACATCTCGGAACAGCTCGGCATGCCGCTCGAGGTGCTCGCCTTCATCGGCAGCTCGCCGATCCGACTCTACGCCGAGGACTGGACGCTCGACGTCATGCTCAAGCGCTCGGCGGAGGCCATCGACTTCGGGGTCAAGCATGGCCTGCCCGTCACCTACGTGACCGAGGACACGACGCGGTCGCGTCCCGACATGCTCGACAAGCTCTTCAGAAACGCGATCGACCACGGGGCCACCCGGCTTTGCCTGTGCGACACCGTCGGGCACGCGACGCCGGACGGGATCCGGAACCTCCTGCGGTTTTCGCGCAACCTCGTCGAGGCAATGGGCGTCGAGGACCGCGTGCAGATCGACTGGCACGGCCACAACGACCGCGGCCTCGGCGTGACGAACGCGATCTACGCGCTCGAGTACGGCGCGGATCGGGTCCACGGCACCTGTCTCGGGGTCGGCGAACGTGTGGGGAACGCGGCGCTCGACCAGATCCTGATGAACTTGAAGCTGCTCGGGGAGCTGCCGAACCAGGATCTGTCGAAGCTCCTCTTGTGGTGCAAGCTGACGTCGCGGGCCTGCCACGTACCGATCCCGCACAACTACCCGCTCGCCGGGGACGATGCCTTCCGCACCGCCACGGGCGTGCACGCAGCCGCCATCATCAAGGCCGAAAAGAAGGGAGACGCCTGGCTCGCCGACCGGATCTACTCCGGGGTGCCGGCCGGGCTCTTCGGCAAGGAACAGGAGATCGAGGTCGGTCACATGAGCGGCGAGTCGAACGTCGTCTACTGGCTGACCAAGCGTCACATCGAGCCGGAGCCGAACCTCGTGCGCCGGATCCTCGGCATCGCCAAGTCCTCGGACCGCGTGCTCACCGAGGAGGAGATCCGCCAGATCATCAAAGAGCACCGCGCGCAGGCTTGATGGCGTGGTAGAGACACATGGGTCCGGTCGAAGGCCGGCACACGCAAATTTGCAGGGAGATGAAGCGATGCAGCCTGGTACGCAGTTCACCGGAGTGAAGGTCTTCTCCGCCACGATGGCGCAGGACCGAGATCAGCTCGGCGAGAAGGTCACGGCCTGGCTGCGCGCGAACCCACACTACAAGATCGTGGACACCGTCGTGACCCAGTCGAGCGACGAGGCGTTCCATTGCGTCGCCATCACGGTCTTTTTCTCGGAGGAGAAGTAGCGCGGGAGCCGGGCGCTCACTGTGCCGTGAAGTAGTAGTAGAGGAGGACCGTCACGAGCAGCGTCGCCAGCGACACCACGGACAGCGTGAGCTGGCTCCACCTCGGGGAGCGGCGGGCGTAGAAGCGGCCCCGCGAGCGCTTGCGGATCTGCCCTTCCACCGCAGCCGTGAAGTCCACCGGCGCCGGCGCGCGCAGCGAGGACATCGCCCCGAGCGCAGCCCGGAAGCTGTCGTACTCCGCTCGGAGCGTGGGCCGCTCGGCCAGGAGCGCCTCGAGCGCGCGCCGCGCAGGCTCCTCGAGCTCCCCGTCGTGGTAGGGCGAAAACAGCTCACGCGCCTCCGCTTCGGTCATGTCCACCCTCTGGTCATCCCTTCGTCCTTCGCTCGATGAAGTCCTTGATCTGCATGCGCGCGCGGTGCAAGCGCGACTTCACGGTCCCCTCGGGCAGGCCCGTGACCTCGGCGATCTCCTGGTAGGACAGCTCGTCCACGTCCCGCAGCACGACGACGAGGCGCGACTCCTCCTCGAGCGTGCCGAGCGCGCTCTCGACCAGGCGAGCCAGCTCACGCCCCTCCAGCTGCTCGAGCGGCCCTGGCTCGCGTGACGGCACGGGCACGCCAGCCGCCTGGGCACGGGCGTGCGCCCCTCGATCGAGCGCGTCGGCGACCGCGTCCGCGTTCACGCCTGCACCGTCGGCGCTGCCCTGCCGCACGGCCAGGTACTTGATGCGGTTCTTGCAGTGATTCACGGCGATCCGGTAGATCCAGGTCGAGAGCTTCGACTCGCCCCGGAATTGACCGATCTGCTTGAAGACTGTGACGAACACCTCCTGCGCCAGGTCCTCGGCCTCGCCACGGTCGCCGATCATGCGCGCCACCAGCGAGAAGACGCGGTCCTGGTACTCCGTGACGATCTCGCTGAAGGCCGCCTCGTCGTGATCGCGGAGGCGCTCGAGGAGCAATCGCTCACGCAGGCTCATGCGGTCACAGCGCGGCCCTGTCGCCGCCACATTCGATCACAGCGGTCACTGGCCGAGAAACAGGCGCAATCCGACGTTGAACAGGGTCTCGTGATCGCCCGAGCCGCTCACTTGCTGGCGCAGCCCGGCGTCGAGCGCACCGCCCCGACCGACGATCGAAAGGCCCACGGTGGCGAACTGCAGCGCCAGCGGCGTGCGACCGGCGGCGTAGCGGGCGCCGCGGTCGTTGAGGTATCCGGCCCGGAGCGCCACCGACTGCAGGAAGAGCTCGCCGCCGAACGCATACTTGGGGACCACCTGATCGCCGCCGTCCACATCCTGGAAGGACGAGAAGTCGAGCCGCGCGTCGAAATCGAGCACGAGGGCGTCGAGCGCGAACAGCGCCGCCCCGAAGGCGAGGCCCACCGGCGTCTCCCGGGTCTTGAGGTCGATGAGGTTCGTCCCCGCCACGGCGAGGTTGACGAGGCTCCCGAGCCGCAGCGTGGCCCCGGCGTCCAGGGTGAAGCCGGAACCGGAATCGAGCGGCGCCTGGTTCGCCACCCGGGATTCGTAGGTGGCGTACTTGCCGGTGGCGCCCAGGTGGAGGAACTCGGCGAGGGGAAGCGCGAGCGCCAGGCCCACCTGATAGCCGCTGCGGTCGAGCTTGCCTTCTGCAGGGAGGGTGCCAGGCATGAAGAGCCCCGCCTTCGGCGACGAGGTGAGGTAGTTGAAGAAGACGCCCGCTCCGAGGCTGCTCGTCAGCGTGTCCACGACGGACCCGTCGAAGGTGCTCATCCCGTCGTTGCCGCGGTAGCCGTACGCGGCTTCCACGACGTAGCCGCGCACCAGGGTCATGCCGGACGGGTTGAGGTGCACCGCGGCCGAGCCCACCGCGGCTCCGGTCAGCGCGTCGGCCATGCCGAGCGCACGCGTGCCCACGACGTCGTCCGCACCCGCGCGGGGCGCGCGGCCGAGCACCGCGAGCGTGGCGGAAAGGGCGAGCAACGTGCGGAGCATGGCGCGTAGCATATAGGAGGAGGGCGGAGGCCGACCGGTGTTTGCCGAGTCGTGGCTGGACGGTATTCCGTCCAGCCAACGGAATACCGTCCGCCAAGGACGGTATTCCGCCCACGAGGCGCGGCGGCCAGATGCGACTTCCCGGATTTTTGCCGTGGCGGATGCTTGGCCCCACGCTTGCTTGACGAGGTCGCATGGCGACCCCCAGACGGCTCCCGATTCCCCGCAGCTTCGATGAATCCGACGACGCCGACCTGCTAGCGTCCATCCTCGGCGAGGATGGGCCTACCCTCGGCGCCCTGCGGATTGCGCGGCGCGTCCTCGCGCGGTTCGCTTCGCTCGATGCCATCCGACGAGCGCCGGTCGAGGTGCTGGCCAGCGAGGCCGAGATCCCACTTGGTCGCGCGGCCCGTGTCGTGGCCGCGCTGGAGCTGGGGCGGCGCGGCATCGTGCGCCCCTACGAGCCCGGCGAACGGCTCGATTCGCCGCTCAAGGCCGCCGAGCGCTTTCGTGAGCGCCTGTGGGAGGCGACGCACGAGCACTTCTTCTCGGTTGCCCTCGACGCGAGGCTGGGCGTGATCGGGGAGGCGCTGATCGCCCAGGGCGGCCTGTCCGAGGTCCATGTCCGGCCGCGCGAGGCGTTCCGACCGGTGCTCGATCGAAATGGCTGCGCCGTGCTCTTCGTGCACAACCATCCGACCGGTGACCCTGAGCCCTCCACCGAAGACGTCGCCCTGACGGGCCGGCTCGTGCTGGCCGGAGAGATTCTCGGCGTTCGTGTCGTCGACCACGTCATCGTGGCGCGCGGCGGGTTCGTCTCCCTGCGCGAGCGCGGCAAGGTGCACGAGGAAGGCGCCGCGTTCGCAGCCTAGAGAGCACCGAACGGGTTGATTGCCGTTGCAAGCTAGTGTCCTGTCATCGAAGTTCGTTGCATAAGCCCACGCCGCGGAGACGGGACACTAGCGAGGCACGGTCCGCACGGGCATCGTGCTCAGCTCGTCGATCGCCGTGCTGGCCCAGCGGAAGGGCGCAACGGGCCGGTCGCGCCTTGGGCCGAGGTGCCGCTCGATACGGTCGAACAGATCTGCGAGCGGGCACGCTTTCTCGATGCAGTCGGCCACGCCCGCCTCGATGGCCTCGCGGATGGTCCGGGAGCCGAGGGTGCGGCCGACCCGCAGCACGACCGGCGGCCGCTCGGCGAGCGGATATTCCTTGGCGAGGGCCCTCGAGACCTCGACGCCGCCCGTCCCGGGGCCGAAGCGGTAGTGAGGCAGGTCGAGGTCCACGACCACCGCGTCTGGCCGGTGCTCGCGCGCCAGCCGAAGCGCCTGGGCACTGTCCTGCGCCTCGACCACGCGATAGCCGCGGCGCTCGGCGGCCCCACGGAGAAGCTCCAGCGCGTCGGGGTTCCGATCCGCGAAGAGCAGGGTCCGGGAGACCGTGCGCGTCTCGCGTCTCGCGTCGGGCGACCTCTTTGCGGCGGCTCGCACGGAGGTCATCGCGTCACCCCCAGGCTGCGCAAGCCGGGCGTCGCCTGCGGCACCGGGCCCGGGTGCAAGGCCTCGCGAAGAGCGACCCATTCCTCGGGCGTCAATTTCGGCAGGGCCGGGGCGCTGGGGCGCGTCGCGGCGGAGCTCGCGGCCGGCAGCCGTCGCAGCGCCGCGTGGTCTCTCTCGATCGGTCCCGCGGCCGCGAGGGCCGGTTCGAGGCCGGTGGCGCCTGCCAGCGCACGCACGAATTCGGCCTCCGAGAAGGGCTTGGGCATCAGGAAGGCCGTCCCAGCCCGCCAGGCCCGCTCGAGCGCCCGATCGTCGTGCGCCACGGCGGACATCAGCACCACGGGCAGGTCTCTGTGCGTCACGTACGGGGCCGCGTGACGCAGCGACCAGCACAGGCCGAAGCCATCGCGTGAGGGCATCTGGACATCCGCGAGGACGGCCACGATGTCATGGTCGTTTCGTTCGATCAGGTCCAGCGCCGCATCGCCGTCACCGGCCTCGAGGACCTCGAGCTGCGGAAAGAAACGCTGCACCAGCCGACCCACGATCCGGCGCACGGCAGGCTCGTCGTCGACCACCAGTAGCCTTGGCGAGGCGATGCGACGAGCGACCTTGGGACCCCTGCTCTCGTGAAAGGTTTGCATGCCCGTACCAAAAGCACTTCACGTGCCATGCGCAATCGATGTGTAACAGCAAGTAAAGACATTGTCTTGCGTGGTGCGCATGACCTCTTCCCTAGTAGGTTGGAGGTCATGTTTACCCCACCTGGGGACCACTTGACCTCTTTGACGAAGCCCGGGTGCGGTTGACCGGCGGCCGATCGACGGAGCAAGCTCGATCCAGAATGGGACGCTCATTGCGCGTGCTGATGGTGGAGGACCAGGAACCCGACGCTCGGCTCCTCGGCGAGCTTGGGCGTGGAGGGTTCGACGTCACCTATGAGCGCGTGGACACGGCGGAAGCGATGGCCAATGCCTTGGCGAGGCAGGACTGGGACGTCGTGCTGTCCGATTACTCCATGCCGCGGTTCGATGCGCCGCGGGCGCTGGCGCTCCTGCACGAACGAAAGCTCGACCTGCCGTTCATCGTCGTCTCGGGGACGTCCGGAGAGGAAGCCGTGGTCGCGGCGATGAAGGCTGGCGCGCACGACTTCTTCCGCAAGGACAAGCTCGGACCCTGGCTCGCCGTGGCCATCGAGCGCGAGCGCGGCGAGGCCTCGCGTCGCCGCAAGGGGCGTGAGAAGACCCGTGCCCTCGAGCTCGCCATGTCGATCGAGCGCGAGCACCGGGAGGCCTTGCATCGCCGCAAGGCTCGCGAGACGACCCGTGTCCTCGAGGACACGGAGAACCGGCTCGAGGTGTTGCTGCAGGCCAGCCGATTCGTTCTCTACCTGTGTGACGCCCATGGCGACATCAAGGTCCACTGGATCAGCCCCAACGTCGAAGACCTGGTGGGTCACCCCCCCGAGGCCTTCTACGTCGATCACTTCTGGCAAGAGGGTGTCCATCCGGACGACCTCGCGCGCGTGCTCACGGACATGGAACGTAGCGCCACGGAAGATCGGATCGCGGTCGAGTACCGCTTTCGACACCGCGACGGCTCGTGGCGCGTCATGCATGACGAGTTCTGGGTCCAGCGCGACGAGGCGGGCGCGCCGGCCTTCCTCCTCGGGGGATGGGCCGACATCACCGAGCAGAAGAAGCTGCAGGAGCAGCTCATGATCTCCGACCGGATGGCCTCGATGGGGACGCTCGCGGCGGGGGTCGCGCACGAGATCAACAACCCGCTGGCCTGCGTCATCGCCAACCTCGAGCTGGCCGAGCGGGACCTCGGCGAACGGGCCGAGAGCCTGCACCTCGAGGCCGAGCTGCAGGAGATCCGGGAAGAGGCTCACGATGCGCGCAAGGCGGCCGAGCGGATCCGCGACATCGTCCGCGATCTGAAGATTTTCTCACGGTCCAAGGACGAAGCGACCGGGCCCGTCGACGTCCAGCGCGTGATGGAGTCGACCCTCCGGATGGCCTGGAACGAGATCCGGCACCGGGCGCGTCTGGTGAAGGACTACGGCAAGACGCCGCCCGTGGAGGCGACCGAGTCGCGCCTCGGGCAGGTCTTCCTCAACCTCGTGATCAACGCGGCCCAGGCCATTTCCGAGGGTCGCGCCAAGGACAACGAGATCCGGGTCGCGACCTCCGTCGCCCCGGGCGGCCTCGTCGTCGTCGAGATCGCCGACACGGGTCCGGGCATGTCCCCCGAGGTGATGGGGCGATTGTTCACGCCGTTCTTCACGACCAAGCCGATCGGCGTGGGCACCGGCCTCGGATTGTCGATCTGCCATCGCATCGTCACCGGCTTTGGTGGCTCGATCGAGGTCGAGAGCGCGCTGGGCAAGGGCACGACCTTCCGGATCTCGCTCCCGGCGGCGCCCGGCGCGGCGACCGAGGCGGCGCCCGAGGTCGCGCTCGGCACGGTGGCCCGAAGGCGCGGCAGGATCCTGGTGGTCGACGACGAGCCGCTGCTCATCCGCGTGGTCGAGCGTACGCTGGCGGTCGAGCACGACGTCGTCGCCCTGTCGAACGCCCGCGAGGCTCTCGACCGGATCCTGGCGGGCGAGCGCTTCGACGTGATCCTGTGCGACCTCATGATGCCGCAGATGACGGGCATGGACCTTCACGCGGAGCTGTTTCGGCTGGTTCGCGAGCAAGCCGAACGGATGATCTTCCTCAGCGGAGGCGCCTTCACGGAGAGGGCGCGAGCGTTCCTGGCCGAGATCCCGAATCCCTGCATCGACAAGCCCTTCAACGCCCGCGAGATGAAGGCGCTGCTCAACGACCGCATCCGTTGACGCGCGCGACAGCCGCAGCGTCGGGGGGGAAGGAGACTTTGGTACAATAGACATCTGGCGGCGCCCGACCCAGAATGGGGGCCTTTCAGGCCGCGTGCGGAGGAGGGTCGGGGGTGACGAGAATCCTCGTGGTGGATGACGACGCCATCGAGCGCCGTCTCATGCAGGCGATCTTCCGGCATGCCGAGGGCTTCGACGTGGTGGCCGCCGAGGACGGCGCCGCGGCGTCGGTCGAGATCGCGCGCGCGGTGCCCGATGCGATCATCCTCGATGTGCGCCTGCCCGGCGAGAGCGGGATGGACATCTTGCGGCGGCTCAGGGTGCAGCTGCCGCTCGTGCCCGTCATCATGCTGACCGGCCAGGCGGACGTCCGGACCGCCGTCGAGGCCATCCAGCTCGGCGCCTACAACTTTCTCACCAAGCCAGTGGACAACGACCAGCTGGTGGCGACCGTTCGCCGCGCGGTCGAGCGCAACCAGCTCATCAGCGAGCTCGAGATGCTGCGCGGCAAGCTCGGCGAGACCAGCGCCTTCGCCAGGCTGCTCGGCACGAGCCCGCCGATGCTGGCGCTGGCGCAGCAGATCCGGCAGGTGGCATCGTCCGGGTTCACCGTGCTCATCATGGGCGAGACCGGCACCGGCAAGGAGCTGGTGGCGCGGGCCATCCACGAGGAGAGCGGCCGGCGTGCAAAGCCGCTCGTGGCCATCGACTGTGGCGCCATCCCCGAGAACCTCCTCGAGTCGGAGCTGTTCGGCTACGAAAAGGGCGCGTTCTCCGGGGCCGATCGCAAGAAGGAGGGCTACTTCCAGCTCGCGGAGGGCGGGACGCTGCTGCTCGACGAGATGGGCAACCTGCCGCTCGCCGTGCAGGCCAAGCTGCTCAGGGTGCTGCAGGAGCGGGTGGTGCATTCCTTGGGCTCCACGCAGGCGCGCGCGCTGGACCTGCGCTTTGTCGCCGCCACGAACCTCTCGCTCGAGGCCGAGATCAAGGCCGGGCGATTCCGGCAGGACCTCTACTTTCGCCTCGCCGAGTTCGTGATCAAGGTGCCGGCCCTGCGGGAGCGGCGCGAGGACATCCTCGGCCTGGCCAACTGGTTCCGCGGCGAGGCCAGCCTCGAGCTGCGCCGGCCCGTGACCGCGATCTCCGACGGCGCCGCCGACGTGCTTTCGGCGTATCCCTGGCCCGGCAACGTCCGCGAGCTGCGCAACGTGATCCGCCAGGCCGTCCTGCTCAGCACCGAGCTCACGATCCGGGCACCCCAGATCGAAGCCCTGCTCGGCGCGGTGGCGAGGGAAGCCCCTGCACCGGTCGAGCTGGCCGTGCTGCCCGGACAGTCCTTGAAGGAGATCGCAGGCGGTGCGGCCGCCGAGGCCGAGCGCCAGGCCATCCGCCACGCCCTGCGCGTGTGCGGCGGCAACAAGACCAAGGCGTCGCAGCTGCTCAAGATCGACTACAAGAACCTACACCTCAAGATCAAGCGCTACGGGTTGGGAACCGGCGAGTGATCCTGGCGGGCGCGCCATGGCGGTAGCACCACAACCCAGCCTCGCGCCCACGCGGTCTCCCACAGTTGGCTCCGTGCCGACGGTGGCCCCGGGCTTGCTCTTACGCCTTCCGTGATGTCCAAGGAGCCGTTCGTGGCCGAATATCCTTCGCAATCCGCCGTCCCCGCGCCGAGTGAGATGGGCCTTCCCGAGCAGGCCGCATTTCTCCGGTCCGTGCTCGAGAGCTCCACCGAGTACTCCATCGTGGCCAAGGGCCTCGACGCCACCATCCTGGCCTGGAACGAGGGGGCCCGGCGCGTCTATGGCTACGATGCCAGCGACGTGGTGGGCAAGGCGAGCGCCTTTATCCTCCATGCGCCGAAGGACGTGACCTCGGGCCTGGCGCAGTCGATCCTCGACCAGGCGCGGGCGCGCGGCAAGTGGGAAGGCGAGCTCGAGCGCGTGCGCAAGAACGGCACCGCGTTCAAGGCTCACGTGACCATCACCGTGCGCCACGACCAGGCCGGGGTGCCCATCGGCTTCACGATGATCTCGCGCGACCTCACCGAGTCCGAGCGCATCGAGGGCGAGCTGCGAGAATCCCAGGAGTACAACCGCGGGCTCATCGAGTCGAACATCGACGCGCTCATGACGACCGATCCGATCGGTGTCATCAGCGACGTGAACCGGCAGATGTGCGAGGTGACCGGACGCTCGCGCGAAGAGCTCATCGGCACCCCGTTCAAGCAGTACTTCACGGATCCCAAGCGCGCCGAGGACGGCATCCGGCGGGTGCTCTCGGAGGATCGGGTCACCAACTACGAGCTCACGTTGCGCGCGAGCAGCGGCCGGGAGACCGTGGTCTCGTACAACGCGACCACCTTCCGCTCCGCGGACGGCAAGCTCAAGGGCGTGTTCGCGGCGGCGCGCGACATCACCGACCAGAAGCGCCTCGAGAACGACCTGCGGCAGGCGCAGAACTACACGCGCGGTCTCATCGAGGCCTCGGTCGACAGCCTCATGACCGTCGATCCCGCGCTGCGCATCACCGACGTCAACGAGCAGACCGTCCGCGTCACCGGCTATCCGCGCGAGGAGCTCATCGGCAGCCCGTTCCCCGACTACTTCACCGAGCCGGAGCGCGCCACCTTGGGCGTGCAGCAGACTCTGCGCGAGGGCTTCGTCACCAACTACGTGCTGGTGCTGCGCGCCAAGCACGGAGGCGAGTCTCCGGTGTCGTTCAACGCGTCGGTGTTCAAGGACACGGACGGCACCGTGCGCGGCATCTTCGCCTCCGCGCGCGCCATCGGCGCCCAGATGAAGCTCGAGGAGGACCTCCGGCAGGCGCAGAACTACACGCGGGGCCTCATCGAGTCGTCGGTCGACCCCATGATCACGGTCGATCAGGATCTCATCATCACGGACGTCAACCAGCAGATGGTGAAGCTGACCGAGGTGGCCAAGGAGCGGCTCATTGGCAGCCGCTTCGATCGGTACTTCACCGAGCCCGAGCGGGCGTCCGCGGGCGTGCGCAAGACCCTGTCCGCCCACTACGTCACCAACTACGATCTCACGCTGCGTACCGCGGGGGGCCGCGAGGTGCTGGTGTCGTTCAACGCCTCGGTCTTCAAGGACACCGACGGCAACGTGCGCGGCATCTTCGCGGTGGCCCGCGACGTGACCGAGCAGCGACGCCTGGAGACGCAGCTGCGCGAGGAGCAGAATTACAATCGCGGCCTCATCGAGTCGTCGGTCGACGCCCTCATGACGGTCAACCCCGAAGGCGTCATCACCGACATCAACGAGCAGCTCGCCAAGCTCAGCGGCTTTCCCAGAAAGCAGCTGATCGGCAGCCGGTTCGCCGAGTACTTCACCGAGCCCGAGCGCGCGCGCGCCGGCGTCAAGAAGACCTTCGACGACGGCGTCGTCACGAACTACGAGCTCGTGATCTGCACCAAGACGGGCGCCTTGCTGCCGGTGTCCTTCAACGCCGCGGTGTTCCGCGACACCGCCGGCAACGTCGCAGGCATCCTGGCCGCGGCGCGCGACATCACGCACCAGAAGCGGCTCGAGCAGGAGCTGCGTGAGCAGCAGACCTACAATCGGGGGCTCATCGAATCGAACATCGACGCGCTCATGACCACCGACACGCTCGGCCTCATCACCGACGTCAACCGCCAGATGTGCACGATCACCGGGCGCAGCCGGGAGCAGCTCGTCGGAACCCCGTTCAAGGACTACTTCACGGATCCCAGGCGCGCCGAGGACGGTATCCGCAAGGTGCTGGCCGAGGAGCGCGTCACCAACTACGAGCTGACGCTACGCGCCTCGGACGGCCAGGAGACCGTGGTCTCCTACAATGCCACCACCTTCCTCGGCGCCGACGGCAAGCTGCGCGGCGTGTTCGCCGCGGCGCGTGACATCACGGATCAGAAGCGCCTCGAGGAAGAGCTGCGCCAGGCGCAGAACTACAATCGCGGCCTCATCGAGTCGTCCGTCGACGCCATGCTCACGGTGGGCCCGGACAAGACCATCGCCGACGTCAATGAGCAGATGGTGCGGCTGACCGGCTACGGCCGCGAGCAGCTCATCGGCAGCGCATTCGCGGACTACTTCACCGAGCCCGATCGTGCCGCCGCGGGGGTCGAAAGGACGCTCTCCGAGGGCTTCGTCACCAACTACGAGCTGACCCTGCGCTCGCGGCACCGCCGGCAGATCCTGGTCTCGTTCAACGCGTCGGTGTTCAAGGACACCGAGGGCGAGGTGCGCGGCATCTTCGCCGTGGCGCGCGACGTCACCGAGCAGCGCCGGCTCGAGGAGAAGCTGCGCGAGCAGCAGAACTACAACCGTGGCCTCATCGAGTCGTCGGTCGACGCGCTCGTGACCGTCGATCCCGACCTCACCGTGACCGACGTCAACGAGCAAATGGTCAAGCTGACCGGCTACTCGCGCGAGGAGCTGGTGGGCAGCCCGTTCAAGGACTACTTCACGGAGCCCGAGCGTGCCACCTCCGGGGTTCGCCTCACGCTCGCCGCCGGCTCGGTGACCAACTACGAGCTCACGCTCAAGGCCAAGACCGGCAAGCGCACGGTGGTGTCGTTCAATGCCGGTACGTTCCGGGACACGGAGGGCAAGGTCGCCGGCATCCTGGCCGCCGCGCGCGACATCACGGCCGGTAAGCGCCTCGAGACGGAGCTGCGTGACCAGCAGAACTACAACCGGAGCCTGATCGAATCGTCGGTCGATGCGCTCTTGACCGTCGACCCGAGCGGGATCATCACGGACGTCAATGAGCAAGCCGTCAAGCTGACCGGCTTCAACAGGAAACAGCTCATCGGCAGCCCTTTCGTCGACTACTTCACGGATCCCGCGCGCGCGAGCG
This sequence comes from Myxococcales bacterium, assembly GCA_023248855.1. Classification (GTDB taxonomy): domain Bacteria; phylum Myxococcota_A; class Polyangia; order JAHFDS01; family JAHFDS01; genus JAHFDS01. The sequence continues at coordinate 2,683 of JAHFDS010000092.1, read as the reverse complement.
CCGGCGTCAGGAAGACCTTCGACGACGGCGTCGTGACCAACTACGAGCTCGTGGTCCGTTCGAGGGTCGGCAAGAAGCTCCCGGTCTCCTTCAATGCCGCCGTGTTCAGGGACGCCGCGGGGCAGGTGGGGGGCATCCTGGCCGCGGCGCGCGACGTCACCGAGCAGAAGCGGATCGAGGAGGAGCTGCGCGAGCAGCAGACCTACACGCGCGGCCTCATCGAGTCCAACATCGACGCGCTCATGACCACGGATCCGATCGGGGTCATCACGGACGTGAACCTCCAGATGTGCACGGTGACCGGGCGCAGCCGGGACGAGCTCGTGGGCACGCCGTTCAAGGACTACTTCACCGATCCGAGACGCGCCGAGGACGGCATCCGCCGGGTGCTGGCCGACGGCCGCGTGACCAACTACGAGCTCACGCTGCGCGGCAAGGACGGGCACGAGAGCGTGGTCTCGTACAACGCGACCACGTTCAATGGCGCCGATGGCCGGCTGCGCGGCGTGTTCGCCGCCGCCCGCGACATCACGGACCAGCGGCAGCTCGAGCACCAGATCCGCGAGCAGAACCGCAAGCTCACGGACACCTCGACCTTCCTCAACAACGTGCTCGAGAGCTCGACCGAGTACTCCATCATCGCCAAGGACCTGTCGGGCAGGATCCTGACCTGGAACGAAGGCGCCCGGCGGACCTACGGCTACACCGCCGAGGAGATGGTGGGCAAGCAGAACTCCCGCATCCTGCACACACCCGAGGACCTCGAGTCCGGCCGCGCCCAGGCCGCGCTCGAGCAGACGCGCGCGACCGGCAAGTTCGATGGCGAGTTCCAGCGCGTGCGCAAGAACGGCGCGCAGTTCACCGCGCAAGTCGCGATCACGCTGCGGCGCGACGCCGCGGGCGACCCCATCGGCTACGTGCTCATCTCCAAGGACATCACGGAGAAGAAGCTGCTCGAGGAGCAGCTACGGCGCAAGAATGACGAGCTCGAGGAGCAGAACCGCCGCGTGCAGCAGGCCAACCGGCTCAAGAGCGAGTTTCTGGCCAACATGTCGCACGAGCTGCGGACGCCGCTCAACGGCATCATCGGGTTCACCGAGCTCATGCACAGGGGCAAGACCGGCAAGATGTCGGACGTGCAGGAGGAGTACCTGGGCGACATCCTGACCAGCGCTCGACACCTGCTGCAGCTCATCAACGACGTGCTCGACCTGTCCAAGGTGGAGGCGGGCCGGATGGACTTTCATCCCGAGCCGCTGGACCTCGGCAGGCTGGTCGGCGAGGTGCGCGATGTGCTGCGCACCCTGGCGGCCAAGAAGCGCATCCGCGTCGACACCGAGATCCCGGGCGGCCTGCCGCAGGTCATCGCCGATCCGGCCAAGCTCAAGCAGGTGCTCTACAATTACCTGTCGAATGCGCTCAAGTTCACCGAGGACGACGGCCGCGTGACCATCCGGATCGCGCCCGAGCGGGAGGCGGACTTCCGCATCGAGATCGAGGACACCGGGATCGGGATCCAGCCCGAGGACCTCTCCCGGCTGTTCGTGGAGTTCCAGCAGCTCGACGCCTCGACCAGCAAGCGCTATCAGGGCACAGGCCTCGGCCTCGCGCTCACCAAGCGGATCGTCGAGGCGCAGGGCGGCCAGGTGGGTGTGCGCAGCCAGCCCGGCAAGGGCAGCGTCTTTCACGCCGTGCTGCCGTGGGTGGCCCGTCCGGCCGCACCGGCGACAGCGCCGGACGTCTGATCTGAGGAGCCATCGCATGCCCGCCGAGCCGATCCTGATCATCGACGACAACGTGATCAACCTGAAGCTCGCGCGGGTGATCCTGCAGGCCGAGGGCTACGAGGTGCGCACCGCGATCGACGCCGAGGACGCCCTGGCCGTTCTCCGGGCGTTCCGGCCGCGGCTCATCCTGATGGATCTGCAGCTGCCCGGCATGGATGGCCTCGAGCTCACGAGGCGGCTCAAGGCCGACCCGGCGACGCGCGCGATCGTGGTGCTCGCGGTGACCTCCTACGCGATGAAGGGCGACGAGGAGAGGGCCCGCCAGGCCGGTTGCGATGGCTACGTGACCAAGCCCATCGACACCGAGACGTTGCCGCGAATCGTGGCGAGGCATCTCCGGGCCAGCTGACTACCAGACCGGCGGAACAGGAGACAGGAGACGGGCAACGGGCAACCGGCAACCGGCAATGCCGGAGACTTTCCAGTGGCCGGTGTCCTGATCCGGACATTTGCTTCGGTGGGTCGGTCACGTCCGTATGAGGGTGCGCACCAAGTACCTGTCCGATTGTTTCGGCCGGCGGAACAGGAGACAGGAGACGGGCAACGGGCAACCGGCAATGCGCGAGACTTTCCGGTTGCCGGTGTCCTGATCCGGACATTTGCTTCGGTGGGTCGGTCATGTCCGTATGAGGTGCGCATCGAGTACCTGTCCGATTGTTTCGGCCGGCGGAACAGGAGACAGGAGACGGGCAACGGGCAACCGGCAACCGGCAATGCCCGGATCCGGGCCTTGCGGGTTGCCGGTCTCCTGTTTCTTGTCTCCTTTGTTCCGGACACTCTCCTGTCAGGTTTGGCGAGAACCAGCGTGATTTCGATCCCTTCCGCCGCCGCCGCGCTGCGGGCGCGGGCAGCCCGCGAAGGCCGCTGGAACGAAGGCCCGGACAATCACCGCATCT
>JAHFDS010000475.1 GCA_023248855.1 Myxococcales bacterium | reverse complement strand
GTCGTGGGTGCCCGCGGGGCCACCCGCGCCGGGCTCGGCCTGGCGGCGCAGCTGGCGCGGGGCCTAGCGGCCGCCGGCCGGACCGTGGTGTCGGGGGGCGCGATCGGGGTTGACGGGGCAGCGCACCAGGGTGCCCTCGAGGCCGGGACGACGTTGGTCGTGCTCGGCTCCGGCCTCGACCACCTCTATCCCGCGCGCAACCGGGCGCTGTTCGAGCGCGCCGCCGAGCGGGGCGCCGTCGCGTCGCCGTTCGACGACGATGCGGCGCCGCAGCCGTGGCGCTTTCTGCGCCGGAACCGGGTGATGGTGGCGCTTTCGACTGCGGTCCTGGTCGTCGAGGCCGACCTGCGGTCGGGGGCGCTGTCGACCGCGCGGGCGGCCGTGGAGCTCGGGCGTCCCGTGCTCGCGGTGGCGGGCAGCCCCGGGACCGACGCGATCCTGGAGCGTGGGGCGGTGGCGGTGCGATCGCCCGAGGAAACCATCGAATGGCTCGGAAGGAGCGGTGAGCGGCCAATGCCCGCCACCGCGATGGAATAGTCGATATGCCGAAGACGCTGGTGATCGTCGAGTCGCCCACCAAGGCCAGGACGATTCGTGGATTTCTCCCCAAGGACTTCAAGGTCGAGGCCTGCATGGGCCACGTGCGCGACCTGCCCGAGCGCGCCTCCGAGATCCCGGAGAAGGTCAAGAAGGAGCCGTGGGCGCGCCTGGGCGTGGACGTGGACCACGGCTTCGAGCCGCTCTACGTGGTCACGCGCGATCGCACCAAGGTCGTGCGCGAGCTCAAGGAGCAGCTCAAGGACGCGGACGAGCTCCTGCTCGCCACCGACGAGGACCGCGAGGGCGAGTCGATCTCGTGGCACCTGCTGGAGGTGCTGCGCCCCGAGATCAAGAAGCGCAACATCCCGTTTCGCCGCCTGGTGTTCCACGAGATCACGCGCGACGCCATCAAGCGCGCGCTCGAGCACACCCGCGAGCTCGACGACAACCTCGTGCGCGCGCAGGAGACGCGCCGCATCCTCGACCGCCTGGTCGGCTATGGACTCTCGCCGCTCCTGTGGAAGAAGATCGCCTTTGGCCTGTCGGCGGGGCGCGTGCAATCGGTCGCGATGGACCTCGTGGTCAAGCGCGAGCGCGAGCGCATGGCCTTCAAGAAGGCGGCCTACTGGGACCTGCAGGCGACGCTGGCCAAGGCGTCCGGCGAGCGCTTCGAGGCGCGCCTCGTCACCCTTTCCGGCAAGCCCCTGGCGTCGGGCAAGGACTTCGACGAGAAGACCGGGGGCCTCAAGGCCAGCGCCGACGTGGTGCGGCTCGACGAGGCCGCGGCGCGGGCGCTGTGCGATCGCCTGCACGGCAAGCGCTTCGAGGTGCTCTCGGTCGAGGAGAAGCCGGTCTCGCGCCGGCCGCCGCCGCCGCTCATCACCTCGACGTTGCAGCAGGAGGCGAACCGCAAGCTCGGCATGAGCGCCAAGGAGACCATGCGCACCGCGCAGGGTCTCTACGAGCGCGGCCTCATCACGTACATGCGTACCGACTCGGTGGCGCTGTCCGAGGAGGCCGTCCGCGCGGCGCGCACCTCGGTCGAGGAGCGCTTCGGCAAGGAGTTCCTGGCCGACGGCGTGCGCAGCTACAAGACCAGCACCAAGGGCGCCCAGGAGGCCCACGAGGCCATCCGTCCGTCGACCAACTTCACGGCGCCGCGCGAGACCGGCCTGCATGGCCGCGACTTCGACCTCTACGAGCTCATCTGGATGCGCACGCTGGCGACGCAGATGGCGGACGCGCGGCAGACGCAGATCAGCGTCCGCGTCGGCTGCGAGGACGCCGTCCTGTCGGCGAGCGGCATGCGCATCGTGTTCCCGGGCTGGTTGCGCGCCTACGTCGAGGGCTCGGACGACCCCGCGGCGGCGCTCGAGGATCGCGAGAAGCTGCTGCCCGCCCTGGCCTCCGGCGAGGCGCTGAGCGAGCAGGGCCTGGTGCCCGAGGGCCACGAGACCAAGCCCCCCGCGCGCTTCACCGAGGCGTCGCTCATCCAGTTCATGGAGAAGGAGGGCATCGGCCGTCCTTCGACGTTCGCGACCATCGTGGGCACCATCATCGATCGCGGCTACGTGATCAAACAGGGCAACCAGCTCGTGCCCACGTTCACGGCGTTCGTGGTGTCGGAGCTGCTCGAGAAGCACTTCCCGGACCTCGTGGACGTGAAGTTCACGAGCCAGATGGAGGAGTCGCTCGACGCGATCGCTGACGGCAAGGTGGAGCCCAAGCCCTGGCTGTCGCAGTTCTACCTCGGGGAGCGCGGGCTCAAGGGGCGCATCGAGAAGCAGGAAGAGCAGATCGATGCGCGCACCGCGCGTGAGGTGCGCCTCGACGACCTGGTCGGCATCGCGCACGTGTACGTGGGCAAGTACGGCCCCTACGTCGAGGTGGCGGGGCCGGACGGTCCCACCAAGGCCAACCTGCCGCTCGAGGTGGTGCCGAGCGACCTGTCGGCCGACAAGATGGCGGAGCTGGTGGAGAAATACCGCCGCAGCGAGCAGCCGCTCGGCCAGCACCCCGTCACGGGCCAGCCGGTGTACCTGAAGTCGGGCACCTACGGGCCCTACGTGCAGCTCGGCGACGAGCCCGCGGAGGATGGCTCGGCGAAGAAGGGCGCCAAGGCCGCCAAGGGCGCGGACAAGGTCAACCGGCCCAAGCGCGTGAGCCTGCCGCCGGGGCTCGAGCCCAAGGCCGTGACCCTCGAGAGCGCCCTGCGCGTGCTCGAGCTCCCCAAGCTGCTGGGAACGCATCCGGACACCGGTAAGGAGGTGCGCGCGGGGCTCGGGCGGTTCGGTCCCTACGTGGTGCACGACGGGGACTTCCGCTCGCTCAAGAAGGAAGACGACGTGCTCGCGATCGCGCTCGGGCGCGCGCTCGAGCTGTTCGCGCAGCCCAAGGGCGTGCGCGGTCGCTCGGCCCCGACGCCACTGCGCGTGGTGGGCCCGCATCCCGCGGACGGCAAGCCGATCCAGATGTTCAGCGGGAAGTACGGCTTTTACGTCAAGCACGGCGACCTCAACGCCACGGTCGGGCGCGCCGAGATCGATCCCGCCACGGTGACGATCGAGCAGGCGCTGACCGCGCTCGCGGAGGCCGCCGAGCGGGGGCCGAAGAAGGGCCGCGGTCGCCGCACCGCCGCCCGAGGGGCCGCCCCGCGCGCCAAGGCTGCGGCGAAGGCACCGAAGGCCACCAGGCCCTCCAACGGCACCGCGAAGGCCAAGGCCAAGCCCAAGGGACCCAAGAAGAGCAAGGCCGAGACGCACCCGTAGGCCGTCTCGCGAAGACCAAGACGCCGGACCGCGTGGGCTCTGGCTCCTCTCACGTCACCGTGCCGGCGCGGTTGGCGAAGCCGGCGGCGGTGGCGGTGAGCTGCTGGCGCTGCGGCTCGGTGAGGTTCGAGAACGCAATGCCCATGCCGGTCGGGTACGAGCGGATGGCGCGGTGCGCGAAGTCCTTGCGCCACGTCACCGTGCCTTGCAGCTCGATCGAGCTGCCGCCCGCGAGCGTGAGCTGCAGATCGAGCACCTCTCCGATCGGCGGCAGCTCGATGGTCCGCACGAACAGGCCGCCGGCCGAGAAGTTGTGGCTCCACCCGGCGTGCCAGAACATGTCGACCATCGTCCGGAAGCGCACGAGGGTGGTGAACAGGGCGCGGGGCTCGCGGCGCACCGAGCGGCCGTCCACCGCTTCTGCAGCCAGGAAGACCAGCTCCTCGGGGGGGCGCCGCTTGTCGTGGACCCCCTTGAAGCCCGCGGCGTAGGCGGCCTCGACGATGTCCTGGCCGAGCAGCGCGTGGGCGGTGCCGACCATCGGCGGGGTGTGCTCGCCGAGGTGGACGATCACCTGATCCGCGAGGCCGCTCGGTCCGCTCGGCAGGCCGAGGTCGATGATGGCCAGCTCGTAGCGCTGCTCGCTCATGAGCGCCGCCAGGAGGTCGACCTCGGACGGCACGGAGGTGACCACGAAGCCCGCGTCCTCGAGCAGGCGTTTGAACACCGTGCGATGGATGGGCGACGCTTCGCACAGCAGCGTCGAGCGCGGGGGCACGAGGGTTCGGCCCTCGGGCGGGACGCACGCGGCGTGGAGCTTCGAGGCGAGCGCCGTGCCGAGCTCCGCGTGGACGACGAAGTCGTCTGCTCCGTGGCCGAGGGCCTCGGCGACCGGCTTGTCCGAGTCGGCGCCGACCATCGCGATGATGGGGGTCTCGTCGATGCCCGGGTCGGCCCGGACCGCGCGGATGAAGGTGTCGTAGCCGGGCTGGCGGGCGTCCACCAGCACGGCCGAGGGCCGGGCGAGCCCGGCGAACGACAGCGCTTCCTCGAGCGACGGCGTCACCGTGAACTCGCCGTCGCAGGCCTGCGCCGGGCGGCCTAGCACCTCTGGGTCGAACTCACCGACCGCGATGAAGCTCCGAGCCATGCTACCTAGAATACATGAACGTTCGCGCCGGCTGGGATGCGCTCGTGGTGGGGGGGGGCCTCGCAGGGTGCGAGGCGGCCTACCAGCTCGCCGAGTCGGGCGCGGAGGTCGAGCTCGTCGAGGGCAAGCCGGCCGCGATGTCGCCGGCGCATCAGACGCCGCTCCTGGCCGAGATCGTCTGCTCGAACTCCTTGCGCTCGGACGACCCGGAGACGCCTGCGGGCCTGCTCAAGCGCGAGCTGCGGCAGGCGGGATCGCTGGTGATCGCGTGCGCCGATGCGTCGCGCGTTCCGGCCGGGGACGCCCTGGCGGTGGATCGTCGGACGTTTTCCCGCCTGGTGACCGCGCGCGTGGCCGGACACCCGAGGATCCGCCTGCAGCGTCGGCCGCTCGACGACGTGCCCGCGGGGCGGCCCGTCATCGTGGCGACCGGCCCGCTCACCGGCAGCGGCCTACAGCGGCGGCTGGCCGAGGTGGTCGGCCGCGGGCTCTACTTCTACGACGCCATCGCGCCCATCGTCGACGCCGACACGATCGACTGGTCACGCACGTTCCGCGCCTCGCGCTGGCGCCCCGAGGTGGAGGGCGACTACGTGAACTGCCCGCTCGATCGGGCGACCTACGAGGCGTTCGTGGCGGCGGTCTGCGCCGGGCGCAAGGTGGCGCCGAAGAGCTTCGAGGAGCCGCGCTACTTCGAGGGGTGCCTGCCTGTCGAGGTGATGGCGGAGCGTGGCACCGAGGTGCTCGCGCACGGGCCGATGCGGCCCGTGGGACTCTGCGACCCGGCGACCGGGCAGCGGCCCTGGGCGGTCGTGCAGCTGCGCGCGGAGAACCGGCACGGCACGGCCTACAACCTGGTCGGCTTCCAGACACGCCTCGCGTATCCCGAGCAGAAGCGCATCTTTCGCCTCATCCCCGCGCTCGCGAACGCCGAGTTCCTGCGCTTCGGATCGATTCACCGAAACGCATATGTCGAGGGGCCGCGGGTGCTCGGCCCCGAGCTCGAGCTGCGTGGATTGCCCGACGTGCGGCTCGCGGGGCAGATCACGGGCGTCGAGGGCTACATCGAGTCGGTGGCGATGGGCCTTGTCGCTGCGCGTTTTCTCGCCGCGCGGCTGCGGGGACAAGTGCA
>JAHFDS010000474.1 GCA_023248855.1 Myxococcales bacterium | reverse complement strand
GAAGTTGTGGCCCGAGAACGCCGGGCGCTGGGCGCCGCGCTCCTGGGTGCTCGCGTGCAGGCTCGAGTCCGCCGAACGCAGCACGTCGCTGACCCGTAGCCGGTGCGGCGAGCCCTCGAGTTGCATGTACGAGTCGGCGGCCGCCGGGTGGAGGTAGCGCATGCGCTCGGGCAGTGCGTCCTTCTTCGGGCCGTAGATGCCGAGGATCGTCGGGGGCAGCTTGCGGAGGCGCAGCTGCATGGGCGGAGTGATGTCGGTTGGGTCCATGCCCCGGGGTTGCCGAGCCATCAGGTCGGAGCATCTGGCCGCGAGCCGACCCGCTCGCTCGCGTACCGGCCCTGCGAGGGACCCATGCGTGCCTACACCGCCAAGGAGATCACCGACGGCATCCGCTTCGCGTGGGCCTACCACCGAAAGCTCCGCGCCTACCTCGGCACGCCGCACGGGGGGGCCTTTGGGCGGGCTGGCCCGCAGCCGAACGATCCCAACTTCGTCCACTACGTGCTCGCCGCCAAGCTCGCCGAGAAGCTCGGCGTGCCCGAGGCTGAGTACATCGAGGCGCACTTCTGGGCCGAGCACCAGTGGCACGCCCGCCATGCGCAGCCCTGGTTCCTCCACCAGGACACGGGCTGGTCCGCGGCCCAGCGCATCGAGGCCTGGCGGCGCGCCAAGGCCGGGGGCGAAACAGGCGTGGTGCTCGCCCCTGGCCGGAAGGTGCGCGCGAGCAAGGCAGAGCGCCGCGGCTCGCAGGATCTCTACCTCGCGCAGCTCTGCGCCAGGTGGGAGGTGCCGCCGCAGGACATCCTGCGCGCGCTCGGCGGGCCCGACGCCGGCGTCTTCGATCCGGCCTGGCTGCGCGAGCAGGCGATCTGGCAGGCGCTCGATGCCGTGGGCTACTTCGCCGAGCACCCCGGTCCCGACATCGACTACCTCACGCGCCGCCGCGACGAAGCGCGCGCGCGCCGGCGTGACACCGCGCCATGAGCACACCGCCGACGCTCGGCTTCGACGCCAGCTTCCAGCAGCTCATCGTGCGCGTGTTCTTCCACGACGTGCTCGCGCTCTCGCGGGTCAGCCACGCGCTGCGCCCCGATCACTTCGACGTGAGCGCCTGCGGGTTCGCGTTCGGGGCGATGCGCGACCACTTCGAGGACTACCGCGGTCCGCTCACGCTGCCCATCCTGCGCGAACGCATCCGCGCCGCGGTCGAGGCCGAGGAGATCACGCGCGCCGAGATCCCCGCCTACGCCGATCTGGTGGAGCGGCTCGAGCTCCCCACCGTGCCCGGCGAGCGCGAGATCGTGCTCCGCCAGATCTCCGACTTCATCGTTTTCCAGAGCCTGCGCAAGGCGCTCGACGAGTGCATCTCGCTCATGCCCAAGGGGCAGTGGGCCGAGATCCGGCAGCGGCTCACCAAGGCGCTCGACTCGGGGGTCAAGGATCTCGACCTCGGCATCCACTACCTGCGCGACGCCGCCGCCCGGCTCATGACCGCCCGCGACGACGACCTCCTGCGGGTCGCGCCCACGGGGATCCCCGAGCTCGACGCGCACCTCCACCGGGGCGGGCTCGGCGCAGGCGAGATGGGCCTCGTCCTCGCGCCCACGAACCGCGGCAAGAGCATCGCGCTCCTGGCCTTCGCCAAGCGTGCGCTCGTGGGCGCCGGCAAGGTCGTGTTCTACAGCCTCGAGATGGCCGCGTCCGCCGTCGCGACGCGCGCCGATGCCGCGTTCACGGGCCTGCTCGTCAGCGAGCTCGACGAGCGCGCCTCTGACGTGGCCGAGAAGCTCTCCAAGCTCTACGCCGCGTTCGGCGACGCGCTCATCATCAAGCAGTGGCCGCCGCACGTCGCGACGGTCTCCATGATCCGCGCGCACCTCGCCGAGCTCGCGGCGACCGGCATTCGCCCCGACCTGATCGTCATCGACTACGGCGACCTGCTCAAGCCGCAGGCTCGCTACAACGAGCGCCGGCACGAGCTCGCGATCCTGTTCGAGGAGATCCGCGGCCTGGCGATCGAGTACGACTGCCCGGTCTGGAGCGCGACCCAGGGCAACCGCGCCTCCCTCAAGAAGGAGATCGTCGGGCTCGAAGACCTGTCCGAGAGCTTCGACAAGGCCATGATCGCCGACGTCGTCGTCGCCCTGTGCCAGACCCAGGAAGAGGAGCAAATGGACCCGCCGCAGATGCGGCTGTTCCTCGCGAAGAACCGCTCCGAGCGCAAGGGCCGCATCATCCCCATCACGACCGACTTCGGGCGCATGTGCTTCGCCCGTCCGCCGAAGAGATGACCCGACCTGCTCGCTCGGCAACCGAGGAGCGTGGCCACGTCCGACACCTTCATGTCCTGGGTCGTCGAGAACGACCTCGTCGTGGACGGCCGCCCCTTCGACTGGGACGCCCATCGCTACCTGCTCCCCCTTTACGAGGACGACTCCGCTGAGATCGTGCTGCTCAAGGGCGCGCAGGTCGGCGCCACGGTCTGGCTCCTCCTGCGCCTCTTGTGGTGGGTGACGACGCGGACGGTCAAGGCGGGCCTGTTCTTCCCCACCAAGATCGGCGTCGACAAGCTCTCCAAGGACCGGCTCGCCAAGCTCATCGATCAGAACCCTGCCATCCGGGCCAAGCTGACCGACTCCGGGACCCTCTCGCTCAAGCAGTTCGGGTCGAGCTCGCTCTACCTGCTGCACATCGGCGGCACCGCCTCCAAGGATTCCACACCGCTCGACATCCTCGCCTTCGACGAGGTGCGCCTGGTCGAGAGCCGCGAGATCAGTCAGGCCGAAGAGCGCGTCTCGCACAGCGCCCTCAAGGTTCGCTACTACGCGAGCACCGCCGGCCTCTCGGGCGCCGATATCCACGCGCGCTTCCTCAAGACCGACCAGCGCTGCTTTCACACGCGCTGCGGCTGCCCGGATGGCGTCGTGCTCACGGACGTGTTCCCCGATTGCATCGCGGTGCAGCCGAGCGGGGACTGCTTCTACCGCTGTCCGCGCTGTGGCTGGCGCATCCGGGACCCGCAGAACGGCCGCTTCGTGGCGCACAACCCCGGCGCGGAGACGCACGGGTACCACGTCCACCAGCTCCTCAGCCGGTTCGTGTCGCCGCGCGAGGTCTGGCGTGCCTTCCAGGAGACCGACAACCGCCAGGAGTTCTACAACGCCAAGCTCGGCGTGCCCTACATCGATCCCAAGAACATCGGCCTCACCGCCGACGAGCTCGACGCCTGCCTCACGGACGGCATCACGTGGAACACGCCGACCGTCCGCGAGGGCGCATCCGAAGGTCGCATGTGCATGGGCATCGACCAGATGGCCGGCTTCAACTACGTCGTCGTGCTGCAGCAGACCGGCACCCACCGCCGCCTCGTGCGGCTCGAGGTGATCGAGGAGGACGACCCGTTCCGCCGCTGCCACGAGCTCATGATCCAGGACCGCATCGACATGTGCGTGGTCGATGCCATGCCCAACTTCAACGACGCCGCCAACCTCGCGCGCGCCTTCCCGCGCAAGGTGTTCCTCGCCTGGTGGAACTCGTCCGCCAAGGAGATGGTGCAGTGGTCGGATCGCAAGAAGGAGGCGCCTTCGACCAGGCGCGCCTCAGCGATGACGAAGGTCCCCTGGTGGGTCGTATTCAACAAGTACGCCGCCATCGAGCTCGCGCTACACCAGTTCCAGAACCGCAGGATCGCCATTCCCCGCTCTCGCGAGTACGTGCAGGTGATCCGGGACCACCACGGCATCGTCGCGCCCACCGACCTCTACGCGCACTTCAAGGACCACCTGACCTCCGTCGTGCGGCAACGGCGTGAGCACCTCGCGCTCAACGAAGAGCAGAAGCGCATCCACACCGGCGAGTACACCTACGAGTGGGCCTACACGCGCGGCGATCCCCACTTCCTCGACGCCGCCACCTACGCGGTCTTCGCCGCCGAACGGCTCAACAGGCGAATGGCGTTCGTCTTGACCTGAGAGGGACCGGGGAGCGGCGCGAGATCGTCCGACCCGCTCGCTCGACAACCGTAGGCGTGATCCCCGACCTGGCGCTCCAAACCACGATCGTCGAGGGCCTGCGGGCGCTCAAGCGCGCACCGGTGCGCATCGAGCAGCTGTTCGCGAACCTGCCGGCGCCCATCCGCGCGCAGGTCCGGGACTTCCTCGCTGGCACGCCCATCCACTTCAGCCACGGCTACCCGATGGAGACGCCCAAGCTCCCGCACGTCATCCTGGTCCTCAAGCGTGAGGAGGAATCAGCGGCGCTGCTCGGCCAGGCCGTGGACGCGGGCCCGCGCGCCGAGGAGGAGTTCCTGCTCCACCCTGGGGACATCGGGCAGCTCCGCCCACCGCCGCGGCCCGAGCCCGGTGTGGCCGATGAGCTCGCCGGCGAGCGCGCCGAGCACTTCCCGGACGAGCAGGTACCGCTGCTCTACGGGGAGCGCGATCTGGTCGAGAGCATCGGCCGCGTCGAGCGCCTGTTCTACGAGGCGCAAGTGCGCACGCAGGACTACTTCGCGACCGCGTTCCTGCACCGCGCCGTCAAGGCGATCCTCGCGACCGCCGCCGGTTCCTCGCTCGAGGCCTGGGGAATCCACGATCTCCTGCTCGGCGGCATGGACCTCGAGCACACCGGGCAGGAGTACCCACATCCCGTGTTCAGCCGGTCGCTGACGCTGTCCTTCCAGTACGTGTTCGGGGTGCACGAGGAGCGCGCAGCGCTGCGCGCGATCGCCGCCGACCTCGCCGCTGCACCGGCGGGCTCCGGCGCGCCGGCCGCGACGCTGCACTGGCAGGTCACCATCGCATAGGAGCAGGCATGGCCGACAAGTCACCCCGAGACATGACGCGCGACGAGCTGCTCGCGGCACGCCGCCTCTCCCCCGGTCCTCGCCGCGATCCCGGCGAGGGCTCGCCCTTCCACGCGGCGTCGCCCGGCAAGGTCACGGTGGATCAGTACCTCGCGCTGCGCGGCGTCCCCGAGCACCGGCGCGCTGGCCGGCGCGCGTTCGCGGGTGAGCTGCGCGTCGCGACCGTGGACGAGTTCGACCGGCTGTTCGCCGGCACGAGCGGGCCCGCTGCGACCAAGGAGGTCGGGTAATGGCGCTTTTCTTCCGCGCCTCCAACGGGCGCATCATCATTCACCCGGGCGGCATCACCGTCGTCGATGCTTCCGGCGGCCTCCAGCCCTCGATCTCGCTCACCGGCATCGTGGCCATCCTCGGCACCGCCGCGGGTGGCGAGCCGTGGGTGCACCCCGACGGTACCCAGGCCGGGCCCATCGTCCAGGTCGACGATCCCGCCGAGGGCATCAAGATCTTCGGCCAGGGGCCGCTGGCAGACGCGATCCGACTCCTCTTCAACCCGTCGGCCGACCCACGCATCGTCTCGGGGGCGTTCCGCGTGCTGGCGATCAAGCTCAACCGCTCGACGCGCTCGGTCGCCGACCTGCTGCTCGATCACGCGGGCGCCGCGCCGATCCTCGTCCCCCCCGACCCCAGCGTCGTGATCTTCGTGCGGCCGGCGCCGAACACGATCGGTCGCCCAGGCGCTCTGCCCAATCCCGTCCCGACAGGCTTTCTCCGCGTCTGGTCGAAGGACTGGGGCCCG
>JAHFDS010000091.1 GCA_023248855.1 Myxococcales bacterium | reverse complement strand
CTCGCTGATCGAGTACAGGACCAGCTCGCGGATCTTGTCCTTGGGCTGAAGGCCCCCGACCGGAACCGGCTCGGCGCTGACCATGCGCGCGGCCGTCTCGAGGTCGTTGCAAAGCACGAACCCGGCGCGCATGCCCGTCAGGTCCACGCAGCGCGCGAACTTGTGCAGGTCCGCCTCCGCGCGCACCGACACGAAGCGCTGCACCACCATCGCGAGCTGCTCGAGCACGCGCGAGTCCATCTCGCGGCCCATGCGCTCGGCGGTCTGCTCGATCACGACCGCGTCGCCCTTGACCGGGAAGTTCTTGTTCACGAGCTTGAGACCCGCGAGGAACAGCACCTTGAGCTCGGAGATGGTCGGGATCGCGAGCTTGAGGTAGTGCTCCGATCGCATGAACGACAGCATGTTGCCGATGACGTAGGCGAGCTCCTTCTCCGGCCGTCCCTGCAGAAGGTCCTGACACGCCACGAACGACGGCACGAACACGCCCTTTTCCTGCGTGTTCGCGAGCAGGAGCCCCCCCGGCCGGTCGGGCTTGAGGAACAGCTCGAGCTGCGGCATGACGTTCAGCACCTGCTGGGCGTAGTAGAAGACCTTGCCGAACAGGAGCTGGCTCGTCGCGAGGTCGACCTTGTCCTTGCGCTTGAGGTCGAACATCTTGTGCGGCTGCGCGATCATCGTGCCGATCGGGTGCCACAGCGCCCCGAGGATCGCGCCGATGAAGCGGTCCTCGTCGGGGTGGAAGATGCACTTCCACCACAGCTCGTCGGTCAGCCGCTGGCGCGCCCGCGCGAAGCCGCGCGGCTTGTACTGCTCGTAGAACGCGGCCTCCTCCTGGTCGGCGCGACGCAGGAACGTCAGCGCCTGGCACACGCACCACGCCTTGTCGTACTGGCGCGTGTCCATGTAGATGCGACGCAGCGCCTTGTAGGACTCGATGTTGTCCCACTTGTGCTTGATGAGGGTGTGGTGCGACGCGATGGCCTTGTCGTACTGCTCCACCCCGGGTGCCAGGTAGAGCTCCGCCAGGATCTCGTGGCGCGTCAGGTTTTCGGGATCGAGCTGCGCCGCAACCTCGAACGCCTGCGACGCCGACTGGAAGTTGCGCAGGCGCGACCGGTAGATCTCGCCCAGCGCGTGCCACAGGGCGATGAGCGTCGTCCGCTTCTCCGGCGGCAGGTCCGCCAGCCCCGCCTCGGGCGTCAGGCGCTTGATCATCTTGCGGTAGTTGCGCTCCTGGAGCTTCCAGTCCTTCTTCTGTGTGCAGATGCGGTCGATGGCCTCGAAGCTCTTGAGCAGCTCCATGTTCTCGTCGAGCGCCTGGTTGAAGAAGTCGATGGCCTCGTCGAGCGCCTTCATCTCGTCCCGCGAGATGACCGCCGCCGTGTAGAGGTACTTGGAGCGGCGCGAGTTGTCCTTCTCGAGCTCGGTCACGCGCAGGAGCACCTCGATCGCGCGCTTCCACTGCTTGGTCTCGGTGTACAGCTCCAGCGTCTTGTGGAGCATCGGGAAGTTCCTGGGCTGCAGGGTGAGCGCCTCGGTGTACGAGGCGATGGCCTTCTGGGCGTTCTGCAGCTTCTCCTTGTACAGGTCGCCGATCTCGTCGAGCAGGCGGAACTTCTCCTGCTCCTCCGCGATCTCGGCAATCGCGCGCTTGGCGGAGATGACCGCCTCCCAGTCGTTCTGCTGCGTCTGCAGCGCGATGACGGCCTCGAGAGTGGGACGGTGGTGTCCGTTCTCCTCGAGCGCCTTCTCGTACATGTTGAGCGCCTTCTTGCGCTCGCCGAGCTTGAGCTTGATGGTGCCGAGCCGGTAGAAGATGTCGACGATCTCGTCCTTCTTCTGGCTCTCGCGGTGGTGCACGAGGATGGTCTGGTAGATCTTGAACGCGCCGTCCCAGTCCTCGATGCGATAGAGCAGGGACGCGCGGCCGACCAGCGTCGGCAGGTGCGTCGAGTCGAGGTCGTACGCGAGCTTGTAGTACTTGAGCGCCTTTTCCCGCTTGTCCGGGGCCTCGAGGGAGAGGCTGTCCGCGGTCCGGGCGAGGCGGAAGTAGAGGCGGTTGAGCTCGCGGTGGTCGCGCTTGTCGGCCTTGCGCACGAGCATGTCGAGGATCGGCTCGAGCTCCGGCCAGCGCTCCTCGCGGAAGTAGATCTCCGCGAGCGGCTCGCCCGCGTCCGCCAGCTCGGGGTCGATCTCGAGCGTGCGCGCGTAGAGCTCCGCCGCCTGGTTCTCGTCCTCGAGCCGCGTGCGATAGAGGTCGGCCGCCTCCTTGAGCAGCCGCGCCTTCTCGATCGTGTTCTGGGTGTGCGCCTCGGCGCGCACGCGCATCTGCGCGCTCTTCTGGTAGTCGCCGCGCTTGTCGTAGATCTTGATGAGCGCGAGCATCGTCGCCATGTGCGCGGGGTCGAGGCTCAGCGCCTCGGCGAAGCGCGTCTCGGCGAGGTCCTGCTGCTCGCCGCCGAGCCGTTCGTACATGATGCGGCCGATGCGGTAGTGCATGTCGACGCGCGCGGTCGCGTCGTCCGTGATCTTCACCAGGCGATCCATCGCGTCGATCGCGCGGTGCCACTCCTCGACCTGCTCGAACAGGCGCCCCAGCGCCGCCAGCGCCTCGGAGTCGTCCGGGTCGACGCCGAGCGCGTCCTGGTACGCCTCGATCGCGTTCTCGGGGGAGCGCAGCTCGCCCTCGTAGACGCGGCCGATGTAGCGCAGGAGCTCCACACGCGTCATCGGGTCGGTGGTCTCGGTCAAGTGGCGCCGGTAGATGTCCACCAGGAGGTCCCAGCGTCGCTCGGTCGCATAGAGCCGCTCGAGCGAGCGGTACGCCGAGTCGCGCCGCGGGTCGAGCTCGAGCACCTTCTCGAAGCACTCGGCCGCCCGGTCGCTCTTGCCGAACTGCTGCTCCCACACCTCGGCCATGCGCTCGTAGAGCGAGATGCGTGAGGCATCCTCGCGCGCGGCCTCGAGCTGCTGCTCGAGCACCTCCAATAGCTGCGTCCAGTTGGTCGTGCGCTCGTAGAGCTTCTCGAGCGCGCGCAGGGTGGGCAGGTGGTGCGGGTCGGTCGTCAGGATGTCGCGGTACGTATCGATCGCGCGCTGGTCGTCGCCGAGGCGGCTCTCGTAGAGATCGCCGATGGTCTGGCGGATCTTGTTCGCGTCCTCGACGTCCTCGACCACGCTCGCCCGCCGGGCGAGCACGTCCACCAGCTGGTCCCACGCCTCACGGCGGCGAAACAGGCGCTCGAGGGCGCTCATGGCGGCAAGGCTGCGCGGCTCCGCCGCGACCGCCTGCTGGTAGCAGGTGATGGCGTTGCGCTCGTCGCCGAGCTGGCTCTCCCAGAGCTCCGCCAGCGAGAGCAGCGTCTCGACCTTCTTGTCGAGGTCCTCCTCGACCTCGGCGTGCCGCGCGAGCACGGCCGCCAGCTCGGGCCAGCGGTTGGCGCGGCGGAAGAACCCGCCGAGCGCCCGCAGCGCGCCCGCGTGATCGGGCACGAGGCCGAGCGCCTGCTGCGCGCTCTGGATGGCGTAGTCGAGGTGGCCGAGCTCGTCGCCGTACCAGCCGCCGATCTTGACCCAGAGGTCCGCCGCGGTGCGCGGCTCGGGGATGGTCCGGACCATCCCGGTGTACTCGGTGAGGAGCTCGCTCCACTTGCCCGTCTGCGACGCCAGCCGCTCCAGCTCGCGCGCGGTCGAGTCGTTGGCGTAGTCCTCGCGGAACGCCGCCTGGAGGATCACGAACGCCTCCTCCGTCGAGCCCATCTTGGTCTCGTAGATCTTCGCGATGGCCTGCAGGATCTCGATGCGACCGTCGGCGGTGTCGGCGTGCTCGACCCGCGACAAGAGGAGCTCCACGACGCGCTCCCACTGCCCGTCGTCCCGGTAGATCTGCTCGAGCGCCAGCGACGCGGTGAGGTTCCCCGCGTCCATGCCGAGCACCTTCTCGTACACGCGCGCCGCGCGTCCCGACTCGCCGATGGGGTCGCTCCAAAGGCCCGCGGCCTGCAAGAGGAGCTCGATGCGATCGGCCTGATCGCCGGTCGCCTCGGCCTTGCGCTCGAGCACCCAGATCACGTCCTCGAAGCGCATCTCGCGGCGGTACAGCGTCTCGAGGGCGCCGAGCGCGCGGGCGTCGTGCGGCTCGAGCTCGAGCACCTTGCGGTACGCGGCGATCGCCTCGTCGAGGCGCAAGAGCACGTCGCTCTCGAGCGCGCCGAGCTCGCAGTAGAGGTCGGCGACCTCGGCGTCGCCAAGCCCCGGCTTGCCCTCGCCCTGGCCGAAGCCGAGCAGCGCCACCTCGATCGTCCGCTTGAGCGTATCGGACAGGTCCTGGTACGCCTGGGTCGCCCGGTAGATCCCCAGCATGGCCTGCAGGCCATCGAGGTCGTTCGGGTCGAGCTCGAGCACGCGCTGCCACGCCTCGAGGGCGTTGCGCTCGCGCGAGAGCTGCTCGCCCCAGATGCGGCCCATGCGCTTTCGCACCACGATCTCGGCGTCCGCGTCGCCCTCGGACGACACGATGCGCGCGTGTCGGTCGAGCACGTCCACGAGCTCACGCCACATCTCGCTGCGCTCGTACAGGTCCGCCAGCGCCTCGAGCGCGATCGGGTCCTCGCCGCGCAGGTCGGTGACCCGGCCCCACAGCTCGATCGCCTTGTCCTGCTGGTCGAGCGCGTCGCCCGCGATCTTGGCCATGCGCGCGTAGCACTCGGCCATCTGCTCGTCGCCGACGGCGATGTCCACCGTCTGCTCGTAGATCTTGTAGAGGTCGGCCCACTGCTCGCGCTTGAAGTAGACGCGCTCGAGCGCCTCGAGCGCCCGCGCGTTGCGCGACTCCTCCTGCAGGATCGCCTGGTAGCTCTCGATCGACAGCTCGGGCTCGTCGAGCGCCTCCTCGAACAGCGCGCCGAGGCGGAAGTGCAGCGCCACGACGTCCGCGGTGGAGGCCTCGACGGCGAGGCGCTTTCGCAGGATCGCCGCGAGGTCCGCGAACGCGCCGCGCGAGGTGTAGAGCCGGTCGAGCGCGCGCAGCGCGTCGGGATCGAGCTCGGTGATGTCGAGGACCCCGAGGTAGGCCTGCTCCGCGCGATCGGCGTCCCGCAGCTCCTCCTCGAACACGCGTCCGAGCTTGAGCAGCGCGGTGCGCCGGACCTCGTCCGTGGCGGCTCCCTCGAGGACGTCGCCGTAGACCCTCTCGAGCTCCTCCCACGAGTGCGTGGTGCGCGCGAGGCGCTCGAGCTCGTCGCCCGCGCGCTCGTTGTCCGGCTGCTCCCGCACCGCCTGCCCCCACCAGTGGAACGCCGCGATCTGGTCGACCAGGCGATGCTCGGTCAGCTCGGCCAGGCGCTCGATGAGGCCGAGGCGCGTCGCCGGCTCGGTGGCCTGCTGGAGGTGGACCTCGTAGATGCGGACGAGGCGCTCCCACTGCTCCCCGGCGCGGTACAGCGGCTCGAGGATCTCCGCGATCTCGAGCTGCCGCTGGCCCTCGGCGAACAGGAGCTCGAGCGCCGCCACCGTGGCCTGGTGCGTCGCGTCTGCCGCCAGGATCTGGCGGTAGCAGGCGATCGCCTGGTCGAGGTCCCCGAGGTTGCGCTCGAAGGTCTGACCGAGCCGGAACGTCAGCTCGACGATCTGCCGCTCCTCGGTGGCCAGGCGCACCGCGTGCTGCAGGATGCCCGCGAGGTCGCTCCAGCGCTGCTGCGTCTCGTAGAGGCGATCCAGCGACACCACCGCGGCGCGCTGATCGGCGTCGGCCTCGAGCACGCGCCGTAGCGTGGAGACCGCGCGATCGACGTCGGACAGCTCCTCCTCCTCGATGCGCGCGGCGCGCATGAGCAGGTCCACCTTGGTGGCCGGATCGGTCTGGGTCTCCGCGACCTGCTCGTAGAGGCGGGCCAGGTCCTCCCAGGCGCGGGTCGCCTCGGCGAGGCGCTCGAGGTCGGCGACCGTGCGGCCCTCCGCGGGATCCTCTCTGAGCGCCCGCGCCTCCGCGTCGAAGGCGGCGCGTGAGTTCTCGAGCCGGCGCTCGCAGATGCGCGCGATCTCGTGGTCGAGCTCGATACGACGGGTCCGCTCGGGCTCGTGCTGGACCAGCACCTCGAACACCTCGACCAGCTTCTCCCACTCACCCGCCGCCTGGTAGATCGGCGCGAGCACGTTGGCGGCCGCGACCGGCTCCCCCTCGCCGCGCAGCACGCGATCGAGCGCCGACAGGGTCGGGTCGTGCATGGCGTCCATCGAGAGCACGTCGCGGTACGCCTCGACCGCCTTGCCGAGGTCGTGCAGCTTGTGCTCCCACAGCGCCCCGATGCGGTGCCGCAAGGCGACCGCGTCCGAGGTCGCGCGAGCGAGCGCCTGCGCCCGCTCCAGCACCTGCAGCTGCTCGTAATACCGTCCCGCCTCGCCGTACAGCCGATCGAGCGCGCCGATCGCCTCCTGATCGTCGGGATCCAGGTCGAGCAGCGTCGTGTACGTCTCGACCGCCCGCTCCGAATCGCCGAGCGCCTCGACGTACAGCCGGCCGAGCATGTGGTAGATGCGCTTCTTGTCGGCCAGCTCCGAGGCGAGCTCCGCCTGCTTGCGGTAGACACCGTGCAGGTCCTGCCACCGCTCGAGGCGCAGGTGGAGCCGCACCAGCGCCTCGAGGGCGTGCGTGTCGGCCTCGTCGAGCGTCAGGATCTGCTGGAACGCGCTCACCGCGCGCTCCGGCTGATCGAGCACCTCCTCGAGCATCTGCGCTGCCCGAGCGAAGAGCTGCTTTCTGACGTCGGGCTCGCCGACCACGTCGGCCTTGGTGAGCGTCACCTCGACCAGGCGGTCGTAGTCGCCCGTGCGCGTGAAGATGGTCTCGAGCGCCGTGATGGCGTCGAGGTGCTTGGGCTGGATCGTGAGCACGTTGCGATAGGCCGCCACGGCGCGCTCGTCCTCGCGCAGCTCGTCCACCCACAAGCGGGCGGCCTTGCTCCACAGCGCGATGGCCTGGTCCTCTTCGGAGGGCGACGTCTCGTTCGCCAGCGACTCGTAGGTGGCGACGAGATCGTGCCAGCGATCCAGGATGCGCGCGAGGCGATCGATCCGCCCTTGCGTCTCGGCGTTCGACGCGTCGACGCGCAGCGCCCGCGCGTAGGCGTCGAAGGCGTGGCTGGTGTCGTCGCCGCCGAGCTCGTGCAGCCGCCCGATCTCGAGCAGGAGCTCGATCCGGCGCGCCGGGTCGAGCGCGTGCTTCGCCAGGATCTCGTAGACGGCGACCAGCTTGGGCAGCGCGTCCGGGTTCCGCTCGGCGTCGCTCTTGTAGAGCGGCTCGAGGATCTGCGCGACCTGCAGCTCCTGGTCGGGGCGGCGCACCAGGCGCTCGAGGGCGTCGCGCGCGGCCGCGTCGTCGGCGCGGATGGCGAGCACGCGCTGATAGGTGTCGACCGCCGCCGCGACCTCGCCGAGCTGGCTCTCGCGCAGGGCGCCCAGGCGATCGAGCAGGACCACGCGCTCGTCGTCCCCGTCGGCCGCCTTCTCGAACACCTCGAGCTGCTTGGTCAGCACGTCCGCCAGCTCGTGCCACTGCTGCTGCGCCTCGTACAGGCGATCGAGGGCCCGCAGCGACTTCACCAGGCCCGACGACGCTCGCCGCTCGGCGTCCAGCGGGACATCTCCAGCGTGCGCGTGCGCCTCGGCCAGGATCTCGTTGAACGTGACGATGGCATCCTCGGGCTGGCCGAGGATCTCCTCCTGCAGCGTGGCGATCTTGAAGCGCAGCGTCTCGCGCTCGGCGGCGTCGCGCACGAGCTCGACCTTCTTGCGGTAGACCTCGAGCAGATCCGACCACTGCTCGTTGTGCAGGAACATCCGCTCGAGCGCGTCGAGGGCGGCCTGATCGTCCGGCTCGAGCGCCTGCGCGCGCCGCAGGGCCGTGACCGCGCGATCCGTGTTTTCGAGCCGCTCGTCGTAGAGCGTCGCGATCTGCATGAGCAGGCTCCGCTCGAGCGCCGCGGGCAGCGGCCCGGTCCGGCCCGAACGCCCGCTATCGGCGCCATCCACCGCGCGCTCGTACAGGTGCACGAGCTCGCGCCAGGTCTCCTGGATCGCCGCCAGGCGCTCGAGCTCCGCCCGGGCCCGCTCGTTCTCCGGATCCTCGCGGAACGCCCGCGAGTACGCCGAGAAGGCGAGCGTGCCGTCGCCGATGCGCTGGGCGTTCACCTCGCCGATGCGAAGCAGGAGCTCGACGCGCCGCTCCTTGCCGGTCTCGTGCCCTAGCTGGATCTCGAGCGTCTCCACGAGGCGGCTCCACTGCTCGAGCCGCTCGAAGATGGGCTCGAGCGTCCCGGCCACGTCGAGCTGGTGGGCGCCGTCCGCGAGGTAGTCGCGCAGGGCCTCCCGGGCGCCGTCGTGCGCCGGCTCGATCGTGAGGATCTCCGAGAGCACCGCGATCGCACCGGTCGCGTCCGCGAGCTCCTTCTTGCGCAGAAGGCCCAGGCGGAGCTTGAGCTCGAGCTTGTCGTCGACGCTGCCCGGATCGAGCGCGACCAGCTCGCGCTCGAGGATCTTCGCGAGCTCGCCGTGGCGCCCCGCGCCCGAGTAGATCCGGTCGAGGGCACGCAGCGCGCCGAGCTCGGGCTCGTCCGCGCTGTCGAGGATCGCCAGGTAGGCCTCGATCGCGCGGGCAGAGTCGGCCATCTCCTCCTCGTACAGCTGCGCGACCTTGTAACGGATGTCGCGGCGCTCGGCCGCGTCCTCGACGATCGCGAGCCGCTTCTCGTAGGTCGAGAGCAGCTCGGCGAACTGTCCGAGCTTGAGGTAGAGCCGCTCCATCGCGGCCAGCGCGCTGGGATCCCGCTCGAGCTCGCCGGTGATGCGCAGGTTGGCGGCGAGGGCCTTCTCCGCGTCACCGAGCTCCTCCTCGTATGCCCGCGCGATCGTGCGCAGAAGGGCGACCAGCACGTCGCCGTCCGCCGCTCCGGCGGTCGTCTCGTACGCCTCGACGAGGTCGGCCCAAAGGCCCGTCTCGCTCGCCAGCCGCTCGAGCGGCGCCCGCACCGAACCGGCGTCGTCGCCCTCCTTGAACGCGCGCAGCCAGAAGCCGAACGCCGCGCCCTTGTCCTTGAGCTGCTGCTCCGCGAGCGTCGCGAGCCGCTCGAGCCGCGGCCGCCGATCGGCCGCGTCCGCCACCCCGCTGAGCTCGATCTCGAGCACACCCGCGAGCTTCTTGGCGTCGCTGGCGCCCTCGTACAGGGGCACGAGCGCCCGCGCGGCCCGCTCGTTTCCGGCATCGACCGACAGCACGCGCTCGTACGCACGCATGGCCCGATCGGCCTTGCCGAGCTTGTCGTGGTACAGGCCGGCGATGCGGAACTGCAGGTCGATCTGCGTGTCCCGGTCCTCGCTCTCGGCCTGGCGCTCGAGCGTGCGCACGAGCTCGTCGAACTTGCCGTACTGCGCGTAGTAGGCCTCGAGATCGTCCCACGACTTCGACTCGAGATAGAGCTTCTTGAGCGCGTCCTGCGCGCGCCGGTTGTTGGCGTCGCTCTCGAGCAGCTTCTTCCACGCCGCCGCCGCCCGGGTCGGGTCCTTGAGCTTCTCGGTATAGAGCAGGCCCAGCTTGCCCAGCACCGCAGCCTGCGCCGCGGCGTCCGCACGCGCGGCCTGCTGCTCGAGCACCTCGGCGAGCCTGGCCCAGTCCTTCTCCCGCTCGTAGAGCTTCTCGAGCTCGGCGAGCGCCTCGGCGCCGGCCGGCGACGGGCCGGCCCCTGAGGACGCGAGCCTGGCGTCGAGCTCGAGCACCTCACTCCAGAGCTGCATGGAGATCGCGGGCTTCCTCAGCTTGTCGCCCGCGAGCTTGGCGATCTCGACCCCGCGCGCCAGGCGCCCCGCGAGGTCGGTCGCGGGCAGCCGCTCGGCCTCGCGCTTCAAGACCGCGATCAGCTTCTCCCAGTCGCGGCGCTTCTCGTACATGCCCTTTAGGGCCCCGAGCGCCGCCTCGTTCGACGGGTCGAGCTCGAGCACACCCTCGTAGGCCTTGATGGCCTCGGACTGGTTCGAGAAGCGCTCGATGAACAAGCCCGCCACGCGGAGCCCGAGGGCGATGCGCTGATCCGCTGGCGTCGCGGCCGCCTGCGCACGCTTCTGCAGAAGGCCAATCAGGTCCGGCCAGCGCTTCATGCGCTCGTACTGCGCGCACAGCGCATCGACGGCCGCCTCGTTGCCGGGATCGAGCGCGAGGATCTGGTTGTAGGTGCTGATCACCATCGCGTCGAGGTGCAGCTGGTCGCGGTAGACCTCGACCATCTCGTGCAGGACCGCGAGGCGGTCGGCGCGCACGCCCTCGCCGGTGCCCAGCTTCTCGTGTTCCTCCTTGAGCACCTCGACGAGGGCATTCCAGCGCGAGGCACGACGGTAGAGCTGGGCGAGCTGGCGGCGCGGGCCCCGCTTTTCCGGCGCGGCCTGCACGACCTTGCGCCAGGCTTCGATCGCCTTGTCGATGTTGGCCTCGCCGCCCTCCGTCAGGGCGCGCGCCTGGTCCACCAGGCTCTGGGTCTTCTCGTCGAAGGTCTCGGTGATCATGGGTCTCCGCCGCCGTTTCGGGTTGCACCGGTCGTGCCCGCGCCGAAGGGCGCGCGTCGGATCCGGTGGAGTCGGGGATGAAGAGTCTGCGCGCGCTGGATCGTACGCACCCGGACCGGGGGCGTAACTCCGCTCAAGACCTGCGGAATTCGCGGCAAAGTGCGCCGGTTATAGCACCCGCGCGATTGGACGTTCAACCGCGGAAATGTGTGGTGGCTTGCGCCCGGGGCGGAAGGCCCCAGAGGTGGCGGATCTGGCCGCTCCTGGCAAGAGTTGCGAAGCGGTCGGGAGGGCGAGCGGGGCGGCGGGCCTACGAGCGGTCGGGCGGCAGGGGGGGCAGGTCGAGGCCGTCGCCGAGCACGCGCAGCTTGTAGAGGCCCCGCACCTCCACCTGGCGGATGCGCTCGCGGGTCAGGTTCAGGATCTCGCCGACCTCCTCGAGCGTGATGCCTCCCCGATCGGCCACGTCGAGCGCGCAGGTCTCCTTCATCTGCTCGATCTCGAGATCCGGGAAGTTCAGCTTGAACGAACCAGTCTCGGGGTTCACGTCGAGGAACAGGTGGTGCTTGCAGCTCACGAACGGGCAAGGGCGCGGGCCTTCCTTGCACTCGGCGCGCGTGACGGGGCGTGCGACGTCGTCGGGGATCTGGAGCTCCGCGCCGAGGCGAAGCTCCTCCTTCGTCAGGCGCTTCATCGCGATGGTCTTGGCGCGCATCCGCGTCCGGCGCTGGTGCCGGCGCACCTTGCGGCGCACCGGGGCTCCCTCGCCGTCGAGGAGCTCGTCGAGCGGCAGCTTCTGCGCCACCGGCTCGCCCGTCTCCTGCTCGGTCGGCGCCGCGTCGTGGCCTTCCCAGCCCACGCCCGCGTCACCCGGATCGATACCTTGACTCATGCATCCCCTCCTTGCTGCTCTGCCCGTTTCTTCGATGACCTGTTTCGCGCGACGCAGGGGCCCCGCTCCCCCGCATGCCGCGACCAACGCGTGCCGAACCCTCGCTGCGCGGCCAAGCCCGCGTCACCAGCTCTCTCCCGCACCCTCGACGGCGGTCTTGCGCTCGTCCGCCCCGGCTCGCTGCGGCTCGAGGAGCGCCCGCTCGATCCCCTCGATGCGGCGGATGACCTCGGTCGCGAGGCGCCGCAGCTCCTCGATCTCCCGCTCGACCGTCCTTCTGGCCGAGGCTCCGAGCTTTCGCGACTCGAGCTCGCGTCCGAAGCCCTGCAGGAGCGCGTGCATCCCGCGCTCCACCGCCGCCACGTCGTCCCGGAAGCGGACGAACTGGAGCTGGATCTCCTCGATGGTGAACCGTTCCGACATCAGCCGCTTGATCGCGTTGATGCGCCGGATCGTCACTGCCGGATACACCCCGCACGACCCGCTGTGCTTGCCCTTGCGCCCCACGCGGTAGCTGCGGGGTAGCAGACCCTGCTGCACGTACTTGCGCAGCGTGGCCTCGGACAGGTGCAGCCCACGACCCACGAACAGATCGATGATCTGCTTCGAGGTCACGCCCTCCGCGTGTGCCTGCTCGATCTCGCGCAGCTCGCGCTCGTCGAACAGGGCCCCGGTCGGATCGCGCTCGATCCGCTCCGCGGGCTCGTCGGGCGTTCGCCCCCGTGCCGGGGTCAGCGCGGGCCTGGCCACCGGATCTCCTCCCGAGTCACTCTCTCCGGCCGGGACGCCGGAGACGCCGCGCAGGGCCGCGCGATCCCGCGCGCCCCCGTCGTTCTCCCGCAGCGACCGGCCAGCGAAAGCTCGATCAAGTGTGCCTCCCGACGCGTGGAGACGTGCGCGCTCGCGTCGCCTTCCTCGCGCGTGCCGCCTCCAGGCGATGCCACTCGGCTGCCAAGGGCGCGCGCCTTCGCTCTGATGGCGCGCGCCTCCGCCCGGTCCTTCGGTGCAGCTCGATCCTGTTCGAGCCTGCGTCCCCTCCCGTGTGCCTCTGCGATGCAGCTGCTCCGCATGACGTACAGGTGCTCGAAGCCTTCGTCTGAGCACCTGCGGTTCCAGTTTAGTTGAGAGTGAATCTACTGAATAGCTACCAGTGACCGTAATCTACTCAATAGAATATGACAAGAGAAAAGTTGCGCGGTGCTCTCGTTTTGATCTCGCGATTCCTGCGATCAGAACCAGGCCCTTGGAAGGAATGATTTGAGCTCAAATCATTCCACCGTCCATTGGGGCTGCTGGCGAGCCGCCCCCCACCGGGTGTGCAATCTGCTCGGGTGTCCAGTGCGGCACCGCGACCATCGCCACGCGGCCTTCATCCGCTGCTATAAACGTCGAGCTCGATCGCTCATGCCGAAACGCCCCCCCTCCTTGCGCCTCGTCCTTGGGGCCCTCGTGCTCGTCGCAGCCGTGTGGCCGCTCCGCGTGGGCGCGCAGTCGCGCGTCTGCGCCGACGAGGGCCTCGGGGTCAAGCTCACGCTCCCGTTCGGCTGGACGCTCGAGCGGCGTAGCCCCTACGCGCGCATCCTCTGCACGATCACGCACCCGGACGGCGGGCGCCTGACCCTGGCGGTGCAGCCCGTGGCCCCGAGCGTCCGCCTCGAGGGGTTCGTCGAGGACAATCGCAAGGCGATGCGTCGGCTCGGCATGAAGGTCGAGCTGCCCACACCACGCGGGCCCGGCCTCGAGGTCCCCGTGACCTCGAAGGACGGCAAGCACCGGCTCGTTCAGTATTACGTACGGGTGAGCGACTTCGGCTATGTGCTCACTCTCTCCGCGCGCGCCGCCGAGCTCGAGCGCTATCGCCTCGCCTACGATCTCACGCTGCGCAAGCTGGAGATCCGCCCGGACGAGGAGGCGACGCCGAATCAGGGGGCCGCTGGCGCCACCGGGGCGGCGGGCGCGGGTCCAAGACCCGCAGGCCACGCCGGATCGTCTGGCTCGGCGGCGGCGCCACCTGCGGGGCGCGTGCGATGACCGCGTCGCCTTCGTTGGCCTCGCCGGCCGACGTCGAGGAACGCTTCCGGGCGCTCGGCTACATCGCCGATCGGCGCATCGCGACCTCCATGTTCCTGGCCGATCGGCTGGGCAAGCCGGTGCTCGTCGAGGGCCCCGCGGGCGTCGGCAAGACCGAGCTCGCCAAGACGCTCGCGCGCGCGCTCGGCACCGAGCTCCTGCGCCTGCAGTGCTACGAGGGCCTCGACGAGGGCAAGGCGCTCTACGAATGGGCGTATCCGAAGCAGCTCCTCTACACGCAGATCCTCCGCGAGAAGATCGGCGAGATCGTCGGCGACTCGGGCTCGCTGGCCGAGGCCGTGGACCGCATCGCCGCCGAGGACAGCGCCTTCTTCTCCGAGCGCTTCCTGCTCGAGCGGCCCCTCTTGCGCGCGCTACGGGCGCCCCGGCGCGTGGTGCTGCTCATCGACGAGGTGGACCGCAGCGAGCAGGAGTTCGAGGCGTTCCTGCTCGAGGTGCTGAGCGACTTCCAGGTCAGCGTCCCCGAGCTCGGCACGCTCACCGCGAACGAGCCGCCGTTCGTGCTCTTGACCTCGAACAACGCGCGCGAGATGACCGACGCGCTGCGGCGTCGCTGCCTGCACCTGTGGATCGACTACCCGGATGCGGGCCGTGAGCGTGCGATCGTGCAGGCTCGCGTGCCCGAAGCGGCACCCGCGCTGCTCGCGGAGGTCGTCCGGGTCGTGCAGGCGCTGCGCGGGCTCGATCTCAAGAAGCGCCCCTCGGTCGCCGAGACGATCGACTGGATGCGCGCGCTCGTCGTCTTGCACGCAGAGTCGCTCGGCGAAGCGCTCGTGCGCGAGACGCTCAGCCTGGTGATCAAGTACGACGGCGACGCGACCCGGGTGCTGCAAGAGCTGCCCGGGATCATCGGCGCGCGATGACGCCCTTTCGCGCCGCGCCCCGCGGGCGTCGCAGGTTCCGCGTGGGCGCGACGTCCTGGGTGTGGCCGCAGCGCGCGCTCGAGAACGTCGAACGGCTCGCGAGCGTCGTCGAGGATGTCGAGCTCCTGCTGTTCGACGTGGAGGACCCGCGCGGGCTGCCAGCCGCGGGGGAGCTCGCGGCGCTGGCGGCGCTCGGCGAGAGCGCGCAGCTGACCTTCACGGTCCACACGCCGCTCGACGCGGTCCTCGGCAGCGAAGACGAAGCGCACCGGGCCCTCGGCGTGGACCGCGTCGCGCGGGCGATCACGCTCGGGCGGGGGCTCTCGCCGTGGGGCTTTCCCGTGCACGCCTACCTCGGCGAGCGCGAGGGCGGGCCGCCGCCTGCGGACCCCGAAGGCTGGCGGCGCAGGTTGACTGATTCGTTTACGCAGATATGTGAGCGCACCGGCGTGCCACCGGACCGACTGTGCGTGGAGTGCCTCGACTACGACCTTGCCCTGGCGGCGCCGGTCATCGAGGCGCTCGGGCTGTCGGTCGCGCTCGACGTGGGACACCTCGGCCGCGATGGCCGCGACGTCGAGGCGGCACTCGAGCGCTGGCTGCCGCGCACGCGGATCGTGCAGTGGCACGGCACGGACCCTGCCGATCGTGATCACCGCTCGCTCGCGCACTGGCCGCGCGCGTCGGGCGTTCGCCTCGTGCGACGCCTGATCGAAGCGAGCTGGGACGGGGTCCTCACCCTCGAGGTCTTCCGTCCCGACGACCTCGCAGAGTCCCTGACCTGGCTGGGCGGAGTGCTCGCCGAGGCACAGGGATGACCACCTCGGGAGCCGGCGGAGGGCTGATCCTCGTGGGCGGCGGCGTGCGTAGCGGCAAGAGCGCGCTGGCGCTCCGACTGGCCCGCGCGCGCGCAGCCGAGGTCACGTTCGTCGCCACTGCGCAGGCGTTCGACGACGAGATGGCGGCGCGCATCGCGCGTCACCGGGCGGAGCGCGACGCAGCGTTTCACACGGTGGAAGAGCCCCTCGACCTGCCCGGCGTGCTCCTACGCGAGCGCGGCGTGGTGCTGGTCGACTGCCTGACGCTGTGGCTCTCGAACCTGCTCTGCCGGGGCGACACGGACGCCGCGGTGGAGGGCGCCTTCGACCGTCTGGAGGCCGCGCTGGCCGGCCGGGGCGCGGCTGCGATCCTCGTCAGCAACGAGGTCGGCCTCGGGATCGTCCCCGAGTCGGCGCTGGCGCGGCGCTTCCGCGACCTGGCGGGCACGCTGCACAGGCGGCTCGCGGCGCGTGCCGACGAGGTCTACCTGGCGGCGATGGGCCTTTGCCTGCGCCTCAAGCCGAGCTCGCTCACCGTGGACGTCTGACCGACTCGGCGATGATGCGGCCGCTGCTGCTCGCGATCGGCTTTCTGACGCGCCTACCCGTGCCGGCGGCCGAGGCCGACGCCAGGGCGCTGGCGCGCGCCGCCGCCTTGTTCCCTCTCGTGGGGGCCGCGCTCGGCGCGCTCGGCTGGGCCTTCGCGTCGGCGCTCGAGGGTCATCTGCCACGCGGCCTGGTCGCGGCGCTCGTCCTGGCCCTTCTGTGCCTTTGCACCGGCGCCCTGCACCTCGATGGTCTGGGCGACCTCGCGGACGGCCTCGGCGGAGGGCGCGGCGACCGCGCGCGCATGCTGGAGATCATGCGGGATCCGCGGGTCGGTGCGCATGGCGCGGTGGCGCTCGTGCTCGCGCTCCTGGTCCTGCAGCAGGCGCTGTCGCCCACGCTCCCAAGGCCCGTCCTGTGGTGGTGCGCGTGGCTCGCGACCGCGCGCGCGTCGGGCGTGCTCGTGCTGGCATGCTTCCGCCCCGCCACGAGCGGTGGCCTCGGTCGAGCGTTCTGCGGCGTGGGTGCGGCGCACGCGCTCGTCGCGCTCACCCCGGTGGGGGCGCTCGGAGTGCTCGCGGCGTGCCTCATCCCGTGTGCGGCCGCCCTCGCGCTGCCGCTCGGCGTCGCCGCCTTCGCGGCCCGTCGCCTCGGTGGGATCACAGGCGACGTGTGCGGCGCGGCGATCGTGATCTCGGAGATCGCGTTCCTGGTGGCGTCGATCGCGGCGCCGGCCGGCTGATGAGGGCTGACGAGGGCTGCAATCGAGAGCCAATCGACGATTCTGGCGTCCCGCAACCGAGGTGAAATCAGACCGACGATGCCGCTGCGGTTTTCTCGCGCGGAACACCGTAATGCAGGAGCATCAGCCCGCCGTAGGCCGTTACTGGCACGATCTGCATGAAATGATAGAGGACGGCGAATGCGAGCGCGCGTTCTTGCGACGTGCCGAGCAACTCGAAGCTCTTTACGATGGCCCCCTCGAAGAGGCCGAGCTGCGCGGGTGTCGACGGCAGCGCGATGATGAGGTTCAAGCCGAGTAGGACGAAAGCCGCGGCCCAGAACGACGGCGCGATGCCTACCGCCTCCATGACGAGTACGACACTCGCCGCGTCGATGCACCACACGAAGACTGACAGCGCGAGCGCGAAGGCGGCACGGCGAGGCTCGTGCAGGAGCGACATGCCCTCGCCGAGGCGCGCAAGGAACGAGCCCGTCTTCTTCTTGCCGTGCCTGGCAAGCCAGAGCATGACGCCAGCGCCAACAATTCCACCTATGACGATGAGCGGAATGAGGCGCCGTGCCTCGACCGGCAGCGCGGGGAGGACGAATGGCAGCGGCAGGATGATCGCCTGCATGCCGACGAACTCGTAGACCTTCTCGAGCACGGCAACCGCAGCCGCTCCCGTCGCCGGGACGCCGTCGCGATTGACGAATACAATTCGCACGACCTCACCCATCCGTGCCGGGAGGATATTCGAGGCAGCATAGCCAGCGACCAGGTAATTGTAGACACGCAACTGCGGAAGGCGCTTCATCGGCGCGAGCATGAGCCACCAGCGCACCGATTTTGCCGGCAGGTGAACGGCCATGTTGATGAATGCGGCGACTGCGACCAAGAAGTAATCCGCGTTCTTGAGCGCAGCCCACGCCTCGGAGAGGTTCAGCTTGGAAAAGTACCAGCCGACCAGCGCGAGGATCGCGACGCTCAGGAGGACGCGGAGAGCAGGGCGCCAGGGTCGCTTGCGACCCGCTTGCTCATTGGTGTTCATCGAAACGGTCCCATGTGGCCGCGGCGCCCATCATCCGCAGCGGCCAATTCTATCCCCATGCGGAGCGTGCCGCCAGCTCACGCACGTGGGACCGACCGAGGCGCGACCACCACGGCATCCGATCTGCTGGAGAAGCAGGCGCGCGAGCAGGTCACGCATTACCATTTTCGCATGAGCCGCCGGAGTCGGACGTGAAGCGCGCCCCGGCGCTGCGAAGGGGGGACGTGGTGCGCGTGATCGCGCCGGCCGGGCCGTTCGAGCCGGAGGCCTTTACGAAGGGCCTGGCGGTGCTCGCGCGGCGCGGGTACGTGCCGAGGTACGGCAAGGGCCTGTTCGCACGGGCGCGCTACCTCGCGGGCAGCGACGAGCGGCGCGTCGCCGAGTGGGACGAGGCCGTGCGCGACCCCGAGGCGCGCGCCATCATCGCCGCGCGCGGCGGCTTCGGCACGATGCGCATCCTCGATCGGCTCGACCTCGCGCCGCTCCTGCGTGCGCCCAAGGTCGTCGTCGGCTTCTCGGATCTCACCGCGGTGCATGGTCTGCTGGCCCAGCAAGGCCTCGTCAGCGTGCACGGGCCGGTGGTCACCCAGCTCGGGCGGTTGACGAGGTCCGCCGTCACTGCATTCTTCCGCCTCCTCGAGTCGCCAGCGCCGCCGCCGCCGATGACCCGGCTCGCCCGCGTCGCGTCGGGGCGCGGCGAGGGACCGCTCGTCGGAGGCAACCTGACCCTGCTCGCGCACCTCGCGGGGACGCGCTACTTCCCGTCCCTGCGCGGGGCCGTGCTGCTGGTCGAGGACGTGCGCGAGACGCCGTATCGTCTCGATCGCAGCTTCCAGACGCTGCGCCTCGCCGGGACGCTCGAGCGCCTCGCCGGCGTCGTGATCGGCCACCTCACCGAGTGCGACGACCAGCGCGTCAAGGGACGGATCGTGCTCGCCGAGTGCTTCGCATCGCTCGGGGTGCCCGTCCTCGCCGGCGTGCCCGTCGGCCACGAGGCGAAGAACCACGCGGTGCCCCTCGGTGCCCGCGTTCGCGTCGATGCAGAAGCGCGGGCGCTGACGTTCCTCGAGGGCGCGGTGCGGTAGCCCTACCGTGCCACCTCGTTCCGGCCGTGCGTCGGACCGACAAGCCGGTCCGAGCGGGGTTGGCGAAGCCAATCCCGCGCTCCGCAAGGCGCCGCGAGAACCGGACCGGAACGTACATCGGTACTTGAGGACCGGAAGCGCAGCGGCAACGCAGCGGACGGGCCGGATCGTCGGTCCGTCGGTGTTCGAAGCGATGTCGCGCAGTCGAGGTAGCCCTACCCCACCACCCGCCAGCTGGTCCCGTCGGGACCGTCCATGAGCTCCACGCCCCGGTCCGCCAGCTCGACGCGGATCGCGTCGGCGCGCGCGAAGTCCTTGGCCTTGCGCGCCGCGGTCCGCGCCTCGATCTGCCGGTCGATCTCGGCGCCGTCGAGGCCACGTCGCACGGCCAGCCGGTCGCGACGGCGGGCCAGCCACGGCCCAGGCTCCTCGCCGCCGACGCCCAGCACGCCGCCCGCCCACGCGAGGTCCACCGTGGCGCGCCGGAGCGATCGCCTCCTCGTGTCCTTGGCCATTCCCGCGGGCGTGTCGAGCAGACGATTCGCCGCCGCGCAGGCCGCCTCGAGGTGCGCGAGCGCCAGGGCGGTGTTGAAGTCGTCGTCCATCGCGTCCGTGAACGCGGCGCGGAATCGCTCGATCTCGGGCGCCAGCGCGCCGGCCTCCACGGGCCCGGCACCGCCGCCGTCGGCCACGCGCTTGCGCGTACTGTAGACGTAGTCGACCTTGCGCTCGGCGTCCTCGAGCGAGCAGAAGCGCGGCTGGCCGTCCTCGGTGCGCTCGACCTCGAACGAAAGCGGGCTCCGGTAGTGGCCAGACAGCATGAACCAGCGCAGCGCCTCGCCCTCGTGCCGCTCGCAGATCGTGCGGATGCCGAACACGTTGCCGAGCGACTTCGACATCTTCTCGCCAGAGAAATTCAGAAAGCCGTTGTGCATCCAGTAGCGCGCGAAGGTGTGCTCTCCGGTGCAGCTCTGCGACTGCGCGATCTCGTTCTCGTGGTGGGGAAACACGAGGTCCTTGCCGCCCCCGTGGATGTCGAAGGTGTCGCCGAGCAGCTGCTTCGACATCGCCGAGCACTCGATGTGCCAGCCTGGCCGGCCCCGGCCCCACGGCGCCTCCCACGCGGGCTCGCCGGGCTTGGCGGCCTTCCACAGCGCGAAGTCGAGCGGGCTGCGCTTTCTCTCGTCGGTCTCGACGCGTGCGCCCGCGCGCAGGTCGTCGAGCGACTGCCCTGACAGGCGCCCGTACGGCGCGAACGTGTCGACGGCGAAGTAAACGTCGCCGTCCACCGCGTAGGCTCGGCCAGCCTTCACCAGCTGGTCGATCATCTCGACCATCGCGGCGATGGTCTCGGTCGCGAGCGGCTCGCGGTCGGGCGGCTGGATGCCGACGGCTGCGAAGTCCTCCCGCATGCGCTGGGTGAAGCGGCGCGACAGCGCCAGCGGATCTTCCCCGCGCTCGTGGCCGCGCGCGATGATCTTGTCGTCGATGTCCGTCACGTTGCGCACGTACGTGAGCTCGTAGCCGCTGGCGCGCAGCCAGCGGGCCACCACGTCGAAGGAGATCTGCGAGCGCGCGTGCCCGATGTGGCAGTCGTCGTAGGTCGTCATGCCGCAGACGTACATCCCGACCTTGGGCGGGGAGAGCGGCTGGAACTCGACCTTCTTGCGCTGCAGCGTGTCGTAGATGCGGAGCATTGCGGAGGACCTCTGAGCCGGGTTGATCGCTAGCGCCGTCTCAGGCGCAGGGACAGCAGATAGCCGTTGAAGATCACGAACACGCCCAAGAGGACGTAGATCACTGGAACGTACCAGAGCTCGCGGGGGTCTTCGCCCTCGACCAGCACGAGCGCGCCGGGCGGGATCCGCGCCGGCGCGAACGCCACCGCACGGATGACGTTGGCCTTCTGGGCCAGCGCCGCGGTCGGGTCGCCCTTGCTCACCTCGAGCGTGATCGTCTCGAGCGGCGCCAGGGCGCCCTCGCACAGGTCGAGGTTGCGCGCCGAGAGGCGCGCCTCGATCTCGCCGAGCGGGACCTTGGGGCGACCGCCCGGGCAGCCCACCGTCACCACGACGCGCGAGGTTCCGGGGGGCAACGCGCCCGTGCCGCGAGCGAAGGCCACCAGGTCGAGCGGGATCGCACGCGCGTCGGCGGCCTCGTAGCTCCTTTGCAGCGTGCCGGCGAACGACAGCGCGGCAAACGCCTGCAGGCGCCCGGTGTACGCCTCGGCCTGCGCGTCGGCGAGGCGGACCTCGCCTGGACGCCTGACCACCCAGACGCCGAGCTCGGTGCCCACGATCGGGAAGGCGTGGCGGAACTTGTGGCTGCCCATCGTGTCGATGAGGACCGACGAGGCCCGCTCGCCAATGCCGCCCGCGCGCACGAAGCGGCCCAGCGGCGGCGTCGCTCCCGGCGCCACCAAGGACAGCGAGGAGACCTCGAGGGGGGCGCGCGGGGACAGGGAGTAGGCGAGCTGGCCACGCAGGGACCACAAGATGGCCAGGCCAAGCCCGATCGACACCACGGCCACGAGTGGATTCCGGCCGTAGCGCGGGGCGGGGATCGCCGCGAACTCGTCCGCGTCGGACGGTGCGGGGGCGGTCTCCTCGGCCATCGAGCAGGGTATAGCATGCGTGCCGACTGGCATCGTCGGCCCCGCGCGGGTTACGCTGCGGCAATGGTGCGACCGTGCGCGTCGAGCCTGCTCCTCGGCGTGGCCCTCGCGCAGCCGGGGTGCAGACAGGACCCGTGGCACCACTCTGCCCAGGCGGCGCTGGGGGCGCTCGAGCACGCGGCGCGTCGTGGCGACGTGGACGGCATCTACTACCTGCTCGACGAGCGCTCGCGCTGGTCCATCGCGACGCTCGCGCGGACCCACGGCGAGGCCGTGCGTACGATCGAGCAAGCGTTCCCCCCGAGCGCGCGTCCGCAGGCCCTGGCGCGCTTCGTGGGTGCGACCGACGAGCCTGCGTTCGCGGCGGAATTGGCGCGCCGGAGGCACTGGCTCGAGACCTTGCGCGCCTCCTCGCCGCTTCCCGGGCAGATCCGCTGCGACGCGTGGAAGCGCTGCGGCTTCACGGGCCTCGAACGCGAGCTCGGCGAGCTGGTCGAGAACGCCACGCACCACCTCGCGAGCGTCAAGGACAGCGCCTCCGCCTACGAGGCGGGAAAGCGCCTGGAGCCGCGGTGACGAGACAGATCTCGCTGTTCGAGCCCGACTTCGATGCGCCGCGGCTGCGCGACCGGCCCGAAAACGGCGGCCCGGCCGCGCCCGATGCCCCGGCCACGACCGGCAAGGCATCGGGGCCCGCCCCCGAGCCGCCGCCGCCGTCCCCGCCGCCGATCACCGCGCCCGCCCCCCGCCCGCCGGAGCGCACCGCATCCGCGCCTGCGATCGAGCCGCCCGTCGTACCGAAGCCGCCCGAGAAGAGGGCGGCAGAGTCGAAGCCGGCGGAGCCGAAGCCGGCCGAGGCGCCCGATCCGAGTCGGCGCGTCGTGCTCTCGGTGAGCGAGCTGTGCCAGAAGACCCAGCAGGCGCTCGAGGCGCGCTTCGCGCAGGTGTGGGTCGAGGGCGAGATCTCCGCGTGCAAGCCGCACCCGAGCGGCCACCTGTACTTCGAGCTCAAGGACGCGCTCGCGCGCCTGTCGTGCGTCATGTGGCGCAGCGACGCGCAGCGCCTCAAGTTCCGTCCCGCCGACGGGGCGAAGGTGATCTGCCGCGGCATGATGTCGTTCTACCCGCAGGCCGGCAAGGCGCAGCTCTACGTGGGCGCGATCGAGCCGGTGGGCCAGGGCGCGCTGCACCTGGCGTTCGAGCAGCTCAAGCAGCGGCTCGGCGCCGAGGGCCTGTTCGATCCGGCGAAAAAGCGCCCGCTGCCGCGCGCCCCACGCGTGGTCGGCGTCGTCACCTCGCGAAGCGGCGCGGCGTGGAAGGACATCGTGCGCGTCCTGCACCGCCGCTGGCCGGCGCGGATCGTGCTCTCGCACTGCGCGGTGCAGGGTGCGACGGCGCCGGCCGAGATCGTGCGGGCGCTCGAGCGGATCCAGCAACTGCCCGAGGTCGAGGTGGTCATCGTGGGTCGCGGCGGCGGCTCGCTCGAGGATCTGTGGGCGTTCAACGACGAGGCCGTGGCGCGCGCGATCCGGGGCTGCCGCGTCCCCGTCGTGAGCGCCGTCGGGCACGAGATCGACTTCACGATCGCGGACTTCGTGGCCGACCGCCGCGCGGCCACGCCCTCGAACGGCGCGGAGCTCGTGACCCCGAGCGAGGAGTCCGAGCGCGCGGAGCTCGCGCACCTCCGGGCGCGCCTCGCGCAGGCCATGAGCCGGGGCCTCGACGAGCGCCGCGCCGCCCTCGAGCGCGGGCAGGAGCGGCTCGAGTCGCG
>JAHFDS010000473.1 GCA_023248855.1 Myxococcales bacterium | reverse complement strand
CGACAGCCAACGTTGCCACCCTCATCCCCCGCGACCGCCTTCCCCTTCGCCCCGTCCTGAGTATGCTCCGCGCATGTCAGCACCGGTCCTGCCGCAGCGCGCCCGCGTCGTCGTCGTCGGCGGCGGCATCATCGGATGCTCCGTCGCTTATCACCTGGCCCAGATGGGCTGGAAGGACGTGGTGCTGCTCGAGCGCGACCGGCTCACGAGCGGCACCACCTGGCACGCCGCGGGGCTGATGGTGACGTTCGGCTCGACCTCGGAGACCTCCACCGAGATGCGCAAGTACACGCGCGACTTCTACGCGCGCCTCGAGGCGGAGACGGGCCTCGCGACCGGGTTCAAGCCGGTCGGGTTCATCGAGTGCGCGTCCGACGCGGACCGGCTCGAGGAGTATCGGCGCGTCTCCGCGTTCAACCGCTACTGCGGCGTGGACGTCCATGAGATCTCGCCGCGCGAGGTCAAGGACCTGTTCCCGCTCGCCGAGACCGAGGACGTCCTGGCTGGCTTCTACGTCAAGGAGGACGGCCGCGTGAACCCCGTCGACGTCACGATGTCGATCGCCAAGGGGGCGCGCCTGCTCGGCGCCACGATCCTCGAGGGCGTCGCGTGCACGGGCATCCTGAGAAAGGGCGGCGTCGTCACCGGCGTCCGCACCGAAAGGGGCGATATCGAGGCCGAGTACGTCGTCAACTGCGCCGGCATGTGGGCGCGCCAGCTGGGCGCACAGATCGGCGTCAACATCCCGCTGCAATCGGCCGAGCACTATTACCTCATCACCGAGAAGGTCCCCGGGCTCTCGCCCGACTGGCCGGTGCTCGAGGACCCCGGCTCGTACGGCTACTTCCGCGAGGAGGTGGGGGGCCTCATGATCGGCCTGTTCGAGCCGGTGTGCGCACCGTGGAAGGTCGCCGGCGTGCCCGACGACTTCTCGTTCGGCGAGATCTCGCCGGACTGGGACCGCATGGGCCCGTATGTCGAAAAGGCCATGCGGCGCGTTCCGATCTCGCTCGAGATCGGCCTGCGCAAGCTCTTCTGCGGGCCGGAGAGCTTCACGCCCGACCTGCAGCCGATCGTCGGTGAGGCGCCCGAGCTCAAGAACTACTTCGTCGCGGCGGGGCTGAATTCCATCGGCATCCTGACCGGCGGCGGGCTCGGTCGCGTGCTCGCGCACTGGATCATGCATGGCCGGGCCGACGTCGACGTCACGGGCTTTCACATCGACCGGCTGCACACGTACCAGAGC
Source organism: Myxococcales bacterium (assembly GCA_023248855.1). Taxonomy (GTDB): domain Bacteria; phylum Myxococcota_A; class Polyangia; order JAHFDS01; family JAHFDS01; genus JAHFDS01. Next base: position 4,376 of record JAHFDS010000473.1, on the reverse strand, counting down.
AATCCCGAGTATCGCCGCACGCGCACGGTGGAGTCGCTCGGCATGGTCTACCAGTGCCATTACCCGACGCGCTCGATGATGACGGCGCGCGGCGCGAAGAAATCCGCCATTCACGATCGCCTGGCGGAGCGGGGCGCCTATTTCAGGGACGTCAGCGGGTGGGAGGGCGCCGACTGGTACGCGCCGCCCGGCGTGGAGCCGAAGGTCGATCGCCTGTCGTGGGGGCGGCAGAGCTGGTTCCCCTACTGGCAGGCCGAGCACGAGGCTACGCGAAATGGCGTCATCCTGATGGACATGTCCTTCATGGCGAAGTTCCTCGTGCAGGGACGCGACGCGGGGCGGATCCTCGACCACATCTCGGCGAACTCCGTCAATGGGTCGTCCGGTCAGATCACCTACACGCAATGGCTCAATGAAGGCGGCACGCTCGAGGCCGACCTCACGGTGACCAAGCTCGACGACGAGCGCTTCTGGGTCGTGGCCTCCGACACCGCGCACCGCCACGCCGAGACGTGGATGCGCCGCCACATGCACGACGCCCACGCGTTCGTCACCGACGTGACGAGCGGCCACGCGCAGCTCAACGTGCAGGGGCCCCGCTCGCGCGAGCTCCTTTCGACCATCACGTCGGCGGACCTCTCGAACGAGGCGTTCCCGTTCCGCACGGCGCGCGAGATCGACATCGGCTTCGCGCGGGCCCTTTGCGTGCGCATCACCTACCTCGGCGAGCTGGGCTACGAGCTCTACATCCCTTCCGAGCAGGCCGCGCACGTCTACGACCGCATCGTGGCGGCCGGCGAGCACGTCGGCATGCGCCACGCGGGCCTCAAGGCCCTGGCCAGCCTGCGCATGGAGAAGGGCTACCGCGACTACGGCCACGACATCGACAACACCGACTCGGTGCTCGAGGCGGGTCTCGGCTTCGCGGTGGACCTCAAGAAGCCCGATTTCGTCGGCAAGGCGGCCGTGCTGGCCAAGAAGGCGAAGGGGCCGCTCCTGCGCCGGATCGTGCAGGTCCTCGTCAAGGACCCCGAGCCTATGCTGTTCCACGCCGAGGTGGTGCGCCGTGATGGCAAGCCGGTCGGCTACGTGCGCGCGGCGTCGTACGGCTTCTCCGTCGGCGGCGCGGTCGGCCTCGTGATGGTCGAGGCCGGCGAGCCCATCGACCAGGCCTGGCTCGATCGCGGCCACTGGGACGTCGAGATCGGTGCCAGGCGCTACCCGGCCGTGGTGTCTCTGCGCCCGCTCTACGACCCCGAGATGAAGAAGATCAAGAGCTGAATTGGGTGTTGATCGCCATTTCGACAGGCCCTGTCAGAGCCCGTATTTCTTCAGGCGATCGATGAGCGTCACGCGGCTCATGCCGAGGCGGCGGGCGGCTTCGCTCTGATTGCCGCCTGCCGCTTGCAGGGCGCGCGCGATGAGCGAGCGTTCGAGAGCGTCGAGCTGGTCGCGCAGCGGCAAGGCGTCGCCGGGGTCGGCCGGCGCGTCGCCCTGGGGGGCATCCTCGAAGAGCTCCGGGCCGAGCTCGCCACCCGCCGAGAGCGCGGCCATGCGGAAGACGGCGTTCTCGAGCTGGCGCACGTTGCCCGGCCACTCCGCGTCCGCGAGGCGGCGCACCAGCGCGGGCGCGAGGCGCAGGTCGGTCAGGCCGAAGCGATCGGCGCAGCGGCGCGAGAACTCGGTGGCGAGCTCCGGGATGTCGGCGCGGCGCTCGCGCAGGGACGGCACGACGAGCTCGACCACCGCCAGCCGGTAGTAGAGGTCCTCGCGGAAGCGCCCCGCGCGCGCCTCGGCCTGCAGGTCACGGTTCGTGCACGCGACCACGCGCACGTCCACCCGCTCGATCTTGCCCGAGCCGACCGGCTGGATCTCGCCCTCCTGGAGCGCGCGCAGGAGCTTGGCCTGCACACCGATCGGCAGCTCGCCGATCTCGTCGAGCACGAGCGTCCCGCCGTCGGCCTCGGCGAAGAAGCCGCGTCGCGCGGAGGTGGCGCCGGTGAAGGCGCCCTTGCTGTGGCCGAACAGCTCGGCCTCGGCGAGCTCACCCGGGATGGCGGCGCAGTTGAAGCGCACGAGCGGCCGCGCCGCCCGGTCGGACTCGAGGTGCAAGAGCGACGCGACGAGCTCCTTGCCGGTGCCGGTCTCGCCGCGCACGAGCACGGTGACGGGGCGCTTCGAGACGCGGCCGACCGCGTCGAGCAGGCGCTGCATGGGCGGGCTCGAGCCGATGATGCGGCGGCCGAGCGCGCGCTCCGCGGCGAGCTTGCGGTTCTCGACTCGCAGCAGGCGCGCCTCGAGGGCCCGCTCGATGACGAGGACGAGCTCGTCGATGTCGAAGGGCTTTCGCAGGTAGTCGTAGGCGCCCGCCTTGACGGCGCTCACGGCCACGCGCTCGCTGCCGTGCGCGGTCAGGAGCACGACGGGTAGCTGCGGATCGCGCTCACGGATCGCGCCGAGGAGCGCGAGGCCGTCCATGCCCGGCATCGCCAGGTCGGTCACGACGGCGTCGACGCCGTCGAGCTTGCCGAGCGCCTCGGCGCCGCTCTTGGCCGTGATGGCCTCGTGCCCGCGCTCGGCGAACACCTCGCGCAGCGTGTAGAGCACGCCGGGCTCGTCGTCCACGAGGAGGATGCGCGGCACGACCTCGAGCCTACTACGCCGCGCTCGGGCGGGCCGGCAGGCACAGCCGCACCGTGGTGCCACGGCCGACGATGCTCTGGTAGGACAGCTCGCCGCCGTGCTGGACCACCACGCTGCGCGCGAGCACGACGCCCAGGCCCGTGCCGCCCTCGCGCGTCGTGTAAAAGGGTGTGCCGACGCGCTCGAGCTCGCTCGAGTCGAGCCCGCGCCCCGTGTCCTCGATGCGTACCTCGGCGCCGCTCTCGCGCGCCTCGACCACGATGCCGACCTTGCCGGCGGGCGGCGTGGCCTCGATGGCGTTCGACACGAGGTTGAGGAGCGCCTCCTTGAGCCGCCGGCGGTCGCCCACGACCGCGGCGTTGCCGCGCGCAGACAGCGAGACGCCGCTCGTCTCGGCGCGCGCCTCGAGCACCGCGGCGACGTCTCGCGCGAGCGGCCCGAGCTCCACCGGCTCGGACCGCAGATCCTCGAGCGGTCGCGTGAACGAGAGGTACTCCTGGAGGATGCCCTCCATGCGCGTCACCTCACCCTCGATCACGGCGAGGCGCTCGGCCGCGCGAGGCTCGGTCGCGCCGCGCGCGAGGAGCTGCACGAGGCCCTTGATCGCCGCCAGTGGGTTCTTGAGCTCGTGGGCCACCTTCGCGCTGACCTGCTCGACGCTGCGGGCGCGGCCGCGCACCTGCTCGAGCACGTCCTCGCGCATCTGACACGCGCTCGCCGCAGCCTCGGCCTTGGCCTGCATCACCATCAGGATGCCATCGCGGCACACGCCGAGCGTGAACACCATGGTGCCCGCCGTGATGGCGACGTTCCACGGGTAGGCCACCAGCACGACGAAGCGCTCGGGGAGGAACGCGAGCGCGATCGTGACGACGAACATCGTGGTGACCTGCACCGTGGTCTCGCGGCTCTTGCCGTAGGTGAGGATCGTCATGAAGCCGGTCGTGAACATGCCTGGCACGAACGGGCTCGAAAGGCCCCCTGTGAGGCCGCAGATCGCCGCCTTCATGAGCGTGAGCGCGAGGTGCGCGTGGAAGGTCGCGCGACGCTCGTCGTGGCGCACCAGCATCTGGCCCACGTTGAACGCGATCACGAGGGCGGAGACGGCGGCGCCGAGCGCGATGCGCCCGAGCGGGAAGCCCGACCACACCAGCAGGACGACCGCGTAGGTGGTCATGCCCAGGCCATAGAGCGGCCGGCGGCGCTTCATCCGCGCCTCGACCTCGCGCATGTGCACGCTGTCGAGAGGTTCTGCCGTGGCCATCGTCTCCATCCCTGGTGCTCCCGTCTGCCAGTTCCGCGCCAGCCCCCTTCAGTCTATGCGACTCCTGGATGTCTCCGAAGTCCCCGGTCTTCCATCGCCCTGGTCGCTTCTTCCTGTCGCCGCGCCGACACCCCCTGTCGGCCCACCGACAGCGCCAGCCCCTCGCTCCCCGCAAGTCCCGCAAATCCCGCGCCTGTGAGCCTGGCACGCCACCTGAAGAGGTGTCCTTGCGTCATGTCGATCGCCCCCTTCATCGACTCGCAGGACCTGCCCGCGGCGCTGGCTCCGGCGCGCCCCGAGCGCCCCGTCGCCGCCGAGCCCGCCACGCTCTCGCCGCCGAGGAGCCTGCGCACGATGGCGCGCATCGGCATCGCGATGCTGCTGCACGACAAGCTCAAGCTGGCCGGCATCCTCATCGGCGTCGTGTTCTCGGTGGTGATGTCGAACTTCAGACCTCGCTGTTCCTGGG
>JAHFDS010000472.1 GCA_023248855.1 Myxococcales bacterium | reverse complement strand
GTGGATCTGCCCGCGACGCATCTCGATCGCGAGCTGCTGCGCAGCCGTGCGCCGACGCGGCACGTGAAGGCCTCGCCGGGCGAGCCGGCGCTGCACCTGGCGGAGGCTGATGCCGTAGACGCAGGCGAGCTGCTCGGCGGGGCAACCGCGGCGGAACATGTCGGCCATCGCGGAGAGGATCGCGGGATCGGTCCGGGCGTGCATGGCTACTTGCCTGTCACCTTCGTATCCGGGGGCGCCGGGTCCGGCTGCCGAGGGCGCACGCTGCGGCGCAGCCAGAGCGGTCGGCCCTTCTCGCGACCATCCGCGCCGCGGTGCCAGCGGCGGTATCTCGATGCTGCTTGCTGGTACCACGGGGGCGATATCAGCCTCGGGACCACCGCACGGCGGCGTGCGCGCACGGCACAGTAGGCGGCGGTGCGGCTCGGGCGGGGGGCGCAGCGCGGTGACGGGGGCAACCTGGGTGCCACCAGCGGCTCCGGGGAGCTGGACACGACGGGTTCTTCTGCCGGGGCGGCGGTCTCGGTTGCCGGCGCGACCGGCTCAGCCCCGGCAAGCCATGCCCGCAGCGCGTCGCAGATCTCTCGCGCCGCTCCAGGGCGTGCCTCTCGCAGGCGCCACGCGCGCCCCGCTCCGGCAGGCGCCGTGGGCGAGGGCACCGTGACCTCGTCGAGGCCACCGAGTGCCCGCTGGAAGGCATCCCGCAGGGTCTCCAGCGGCAGCCCATCGATCGCCCCGAGGTCGAGCGGGGGCATCGGGTGGCAAGTGCTAATAGGAGATCTACTAATAGCAGTTGCCGCCCGATGGTCTAACACCTCGACAATGCTCGGGGCGCTTGCGGCAAGGCGCGCGAGGGCGGGGCAGGCGGCTCCCCAGCGGCTCGCCATCGCACGGGCGAGATCCTCGGCGTCCATCGACGCCTCCGAGCGTGAAGGCCCGCCTCCGAGCGGCAAGACCTCGAACGTGCCCACAGCCCAGCAGCCAGGCGGTACCCCGCCAGCGTAGAGCAGCACCACGGGGTGCTCGGGGTTTCGGCGCACGGCGCGCGCGCGGCCGAGCGCCTGGAGCACCTCGGCGCCGACCAGGCCCTCAAGATGAACGGCGCTGCCGACGCCGAGGGCGCGTGCGTCCTCCTCGCCGGCCCCGATGTCGGGCCAGGGATCGCCCAGGCAGAGCAGCGCGTCACACGACTCGAGCTCGTTCGAGCCACGCTGGCCGCCGTACCACAGCACCTTGAGCTTGCCCATGCGGTGCGAGGCGCGGAGCGCCTCGAGCTCGGCGAGCACGCCGAGCGCGTCGGCTTCCCCCAAGCGCTCGCGGGCACTCTTGTCGTCCTCGTCCAGCACGCGGACGCAGTGGGCAAGGATGCGTCCGAGCGGTGCGTGCGTGATGATGCCCAGATAGGGCTCCGCCAGCCCCGAGGTTGCGAGCTTGCGTCCAGTCACGCGCAAGATGCGCGCGACCGCCGGGCCCGCTCGTTCGCGCAGCTTGAAAGGACGCCTGGTCTCGAAGAGACTTCTCCTCGTGAGCGTGGTCGTGGTCATGAAGACGCGCTCGACGGCGTCCGGATCCTTCACGTCCAATCGGAACATGCGTACCTCCCGGTCGGGCAGCGCGGCTCGTATGGAGTGCTCCATATGCGGCGCGCTTGCGTCCAGCACCACCAGCGACAGGGGCTGCCCGTCCTTGTCGGTCCAGGTGCCAAAGCCCAGCGTCCGCCACTCGATGCTCACCTCGGCGCGGTCGCCCACGCCATCGGCGACCAGACAGGCGGTGAGTCCCGGTGCGGGCGCAACCACGCCCTCGCGGGCAAGCGCGAGGAGGGCGCCGTCGATCGCGTGGTGCGGGTAGTGCTCGGCACGGATGCGCGCGTCGCGAAGGCTCGGTCCTTCCGGTGGCGGAGGGTGCGGTGCGGCATCGTGCGCGCGCTCGACCTTGGCGATGGCCTCGTCGAGGGCCTCGATCCCATCCTTGGCGCCGAACATGGGCAGCGTCCCGCCACCCGCCTCGAGGGCGGCAGCGAGGCAGAGCCAGTTGCGCAGCTCTTCGCCCGAGATGCGCCAGGGGTGACCGGGCCGCGCCGTCGCCTTGCGCTTCTCCCGGAGCTCCGTTGCCGCGCGAATCACTATTCGTGCGAGCGGAGCTCGCGGCGCAGCCCACGCGGTGAGCTCCGGATCCACGTGCACAGCAGTCAGCGGAACCAGCTCTCGCGCGGACAGCGGCACCACGTCAAGGAGCGCTGGCAGCTCGTCGGCGATGATCGGGCCGAGCAAGCGACCTGTCGGTCCGAGGCTGGCCGCATGCGCGTGCGTGGCGAAGCGCGTGCCCTTGCCGGTGACGCCCTCGTACGCGCGGCAGGTTTCACCCGTGCCCGCGTAGCTCTCGCGGTGCGCACAGGTCCGGCACGCGGTGGCTCGGATCGACCAGCCCCGCTCGGCCCATGTCGCGAGCGCGCCGGCGTACCTGCAGACCGGCCGTCCCTTGTCGTCGAGCACGCTGAGCAGGCCTTGGTACCGGCGGCGCCTCTTCGGGCCATGCGCGTCAGATTCGTGCTCGCGCTCGTCGAGCCGTGCATGTGAGTGCGCGAGCAGCGTGCCGCGGCCGGCCTTGCTGGCGAGTGCTCGCAGGATCTCCCGCGTCTTGCCGACGCCGGGATTGGCCGCGAGGAGAGCAACGCGCCCGGGCTCCGCCTGCGCCCAGTCGATGATCTCGTCCACGAGCGCGGGCAAGCGACTCTCGGCCTCGGCCAGATCTGCGCAGCGCTCGACTGGCGCCGCAGGTGGCGTGGCACGCGAGAGCGCCGGCAACGCGGCAGGCGCGTGGGCACCCACCCACGTCGCGAGCGGTAGTCCCACGGCGTGCCCGCCCGCGTCCATGCCAGTTGCGTCGATGCCGGCGGGACAGCTCTCGCGCCAGCACTTGAGCCGCCCCGACGGAGTCAGCCACGCCTTGTGCTCGTGGCCCGCGCGGCACGCGGGACACGCGGCCAGGATCTGCACGCACAGGACACCGCCGGTCTTGGGGTCGAACAAGGTCCGGGTCGGCAGCGCGAGCGCGTCCAGCACACGCAGCACCGGTGCAGGCAGCGTCGTGGGCGGCGGACCCGGCCGCGTGCGCGCGATCGTCGTGGTGACTCCCTTGCTCCGCGCTCGCGTGGCGCCTGCCGGCGGCGCGGGTAGAGCCGGCAGCCAGTCCTCGAGGTCGTCCAAGGCAAAGTGCCGACTGTCGTCGCAGCGCAAGAGCTGGGCGCGCACGGGGTGTGCGGGATTTCGCCAGTTGCGCGTGCCCGGCACGCGCGCGATGCGCCGCAGATCGTAGATGCTCGGGTCGCCGCCGTGCAGCGCCGCGAGGCGCCTCCCGACGTCCTGGTACCTCGGGTACTCCGAGAGCGCGAGCCGCTCGCGGAACGGCCAGAGCCCCCAGACGCCGTGCCCGGAAGCAAAGAGCAGCGGCGGCTGGAGCTCCGGCGGCAAACGGTCCTCGAGCGCGCGCATCGCCTCGTCGATGGTTTTGAAGTGAGCGCCCTTGCCGTGCACATCGAGGTCGAGCGCCAGGCCAGCGAGGCCGGTGACATCCTCGTTGGTGGCGGTGTCCAGCTTGCCGCTGCCGCTAGCCCTCCGTCGCGGGTGAAGCCCGAAGTAGACGTTGAGCCTGCCCCGGGCGTCCTGGGCGAGGGCCACGCGGACGGCATCCTGCACGGAGGCGCAGAACGGCAGCACGAGTGGCCTGACCGTTGCGATCTCGATGAAGTCCGAGCCGAAGGTCTCGGGCCGGCACCACGCGCGCAGGAATGCCCGCGCCTGCTCGAGCGGCGGAGCGGCGGTCCAGTCGACCGCCGGAGCAAGGAGGGGCGTCGTGCTCAGGTCACCTTCGGGACCGCGAACCACGATCTGCGAATCGCGGAGTCGCGGCCGGCCTACCCCTACTCGGAGACCTAGCGGTCGGCCCAATGGGCGGCGCGCTCGGCACACCTCTTGCGCGCTCTGGCCACTCGGTGGAACGCATCGGGACCAGACGGGCCGCGAGCGCGAACGCCGCTCCTTGACCGCACCATGCCTCCGTCATCTACTGCCGCGGTGTCGAGCCCGCACGACGCGCTCTTCAAGGCGATCTTCGAGCAACCCGACCGCGCCGCCGGCGAGCTGCAGGCGGTCCTGCCCACAGCGCTGGCCGCGCAGCTCGACTGGTCCTCGCTGGCGCTCCAGCCCGGCAGCTTCGTGGACCCGGACCTCGTCGGGCGGCACACCGACCTGCTGTTCCAGGTCGGCGTTGTTGGTGGCGGGAGCGTCCAGCTCTTTTTCCTGTTCGAGCACCAGTCGACCGTCGATCCCCTGATGGCGTTCAGGGTCGGGCGCTACATGGTCCGCATCTGGGAGCGCTGGCTCGACACGAACAAAGGCGCCCGGGTGCTGCCCGCGATCATCCCGATCGTCCTGTTCCACGGCCCAGGCGGGTGGTCCGCGCCGACCGAGCTGTCGGAGCTCATCGACCTCGGGCCGACGCTCGCCGCGGCCGCAGCGCCGCTCTTGCCGAGGCTCAGGTTCCTGCTCGACGACCTGTCGGCATCCTCGGACACCGAGCTGCGTGCCCGCGCGATGGAGGCCTCCGCCAAGCTCGTCCTGCTGTCCCTCAAGCACGCCCGCGATCGCCCGGACGAGCTGGAGGAGCGCGTGGCCGAGTGGATCGACCTCGTCGGCGACGTGCTCGCCGCGCCGCACGGCCTCCAGGCCCTCGCGACCGTGATGCGCTATATTCTCGAAGTCGGTGGGCCCACCGTTCTCGAGCACTTGCGCGAACGCTTCGTGCCGGTCCTGGGCCCGAGAGCAGAGGAAGCCATGATCACTGCCGCGCAGGTCCTACGTGAGGAAGGTCGCCAGGAGGGCCGTCAAGAGGGCCAGCGTGACCTCTTGACCCGGCTTCTCATCGTGCGCTTCGGAGGCGTTCCCGCCTGGGCGACGGCGAAGGTGCAGGCTGCCGACGCCGGCTCCCTCGGTCGCTGGGCCGAGCGGGTCGTCCTTGCCGCGCAAATAGAGGACGTGTTCGCGGAGTAGCGCCACCCTTCCCGCCTCAGCATCCCGGTCCCTTCCGCACCGACTCCCACACCGCCCCTGATCCCGGTCACCCCGGCCATGAGTGCCCGGGCGGGTCTTCCATTGGCCCGAGCGCTTGCGGCCGGAGTGCCTTGCGTCCAGGCGGCGCGCCCATTGGGCCGACCGCTAGGACTCCGAGAAGAAGGGGACCTGGCCGGCATCCACGCCTCCTGGCCGCCGCGCTAGGTCCACGAGGAGGTGTGATGGACGCGATCACGGCTGCTCTGCAGAGGCTGATCGAGGCGGGTGCCTGGACCAGCACCGCCACCGCTCTGCTCGCCAGGCTGGCCCAGCTGGTGGACGCGGCGGTCACCCGCCGCCCGGACTGGCCCAGGAACGCGCGCGTGCTGGCGGCGCGCCTGCGCGAGAAGGCACCAGAGCTCCTTGGCGCCGGCATCGTGGTCAGGTTCGAGCGATCGCTCGACACGAGCCGGCAGCGGCTCATCCGCGTGTCCTCGATCGCACAGGCCTCGCCACCGCCCCCGTCTCCGCGCGCCGACCTCCTCGACACGCTCCAGCGGCGCGGTGTCGATCTCTCGTTCGACGGTCGCCAG
>JAHFDS010000090.1 GCA_023248855.1 Myxococcales bacterium | reverse complement strand
CCGGCGGTGAACCGTTCCTGCGACGCACTCCTAGTCATTCGCAGGAGGGGGTGGGCCCCAGCCGAGGCGGTGGTGGAGCCAGCGGCCGACCGGGCCGGGCCCGAACAGGAAGCGGTGGCGCCCGACGTAGGTCACGACCGCGACGTTGATCCCGAGCACCAGGGCCTTGCCGAGGCTCGCCTTGTGGAAGAGCTCGTAGAGCTCGAGCGGGATGAAGAGCGAGGTGGCGACGATGGTGAGCCACTCGGCCCAGATGCGCCGCTTGTGCAGGCCCCAGGCCTCCGCGTACATGAGCGTCGCGTAGACGAGCTCCGCCGCGCCGATCTCCGCCAGGCGCGTCGCGCGTACGCCCGTCAGCTTCTCGAGCAGCGCGTCGATGTGCGGGCTCGCGGGGTTGAGGTGAATCGCCTCCACCACGCGCAGCGCAATCGCCTCGAGGTCGCGGCCGATGAGCAGGAACGTCCCCGTCGCGGCGAGCACCAGCAGCGAGCCCTTGATCGTCTTCATGACGATGATGAGCCGCAGCCCGAAGTCGACGCGATGGACCTCGCGCGAGACCGCCGCCTTGACGCGGGCTCGGCCGTGCGGCTTTGGGTCTACTTGTTCCATGCCGCCTTCGTGCGATAGGCGCCGAGCGCCTCGCGGATGACGTCGTTGGCCTCGGCGGCCTCGTAGAGCTCGTCCACCTCGCTCAGCTTGCCCTCGAGGGCCTTGTAGTCCTCGAAGAAACGGCGCAGCTCGATCATGAGGTGCGGCGGCAGCTCCTTGGTGGCCCGGTAGTGCGAGACCGACGGGTCGTCCACCGCCACCGCCACGATCTTGTCGTCGAGCCCCTTGTCGTCGCGCATGCGCAGCCCGCCGATCGCGCGCGCGCGCACGATGGTGAGCGGGTGCACCGGCTCCTGCATGAGGACGAGCACGTCGAGCGGGTCGTTGTCGCCGCCGTGCGACTGCGGGATGAAGCCGTAGTTGGCGGGGTAGATCACCGACGAATAGAGGACCCGATCCAGCATGAGCAGGCCCGTGCGCTTGTCGAGCTCGTACTTGACCTTGGAGCCCTTCGGGATCTCGATGACTGCCGGGAACCAGTCCTCGAAATCCTCGGGGATCAGGATGTCGTGCAGGGGGTGCATCGGGAAAGGATACGTCAGCCGCGCAGCGCGGCGTCGAGCCAGTCGGGCTCGACGTTGCCGCCGGTGACGACGACGACCGTCCCTCCACGCGGGGCCAGCGCGCCGGTGCGCAGCGCGGCGACGCCCACCGCGGCCGAGGGCTCGATCGCCTGGCCGAGCCCGCGGTAGGCGAACGCCACGGCGTCCACGATGGCGTCCTCGGACAGGCGCACCATCGCCGGCGAATGCATGCGTGTGTGCAGATAGGTTCGCTCGGCGACCGGACCCTCGAGGCCCTCGCACGCGGTCGGCCCGCCCTCGTAGGCGGTGAGCGCGTGGCCGAGGACGAGGGACTCCGCCATTGCGCAGTTCGCGGCGGGCTGCGCGCCCACGATCTCGGCGCGGCCCGAGAGCGCATCGCAAAGGCCCACCAGCAAGCCCCCGCCGCCGACCGGCACCACCACGCGCGCAAGCGCCACGCCGAGCGCCGCCATCTGGGCGGCGATCTCCTCGCCGAGCGTCACGCCATTGCCGAGCCAGATCGCCGGGTCGTCGAACGCGGACACGAAGCTCGCGCCGGTTCTGTCAGCGTCGGCGCGGGCGGCGCGCTCGGCGTCGTCGTAGCCGGCGCCGGAGACGACCACCTCGGCCCCGAGGGCCGCGATGGCGGAGCGCTTGACCGCCGGCGATTGCCCCGAGACGAAGACGCGGGCACGCTTGCCCATCGAGCGCGCGGCGAGCGCGATGCCCTGGCCGTGGTTGCCGGCCGAGGCACACACGACCGCGGGGGTCGAGAGGAGCGCGAGCGCCGCCGCGGCCCCGCGCAGCTTGAACGAGCCGGTTCGCTGCAGCGACTCGAGCTTCACGAAGACGCCCTCGCCGAGCGCGGGGGCGGGGACGAGTGGCGTCCGGCGACACAGGCGTGCGACGGTCGCGCGACAGCGGACGATCTGCTCGGGGGACAGGGCGTCAGGCGAGGAGCTCACCCGGATCCGTCTACCACGCGTCCCCCTTGGCTGCCTGCAGGGTCGCCTCGGGTACGACCGGCAGGACGAGGTGCGAGGGGTGCGCGGCGTCGTGGTAGAGGACGTTTTCGGCCTTCGGGCCCGAGGCCTGCCGCGCGACGTCGCCGCCGGTGTTGGTGTTGCGCTCGAACAGCGGCATGGCCGCCGACGCGATCTGCACGCGCAGCCGGTGGCCTTTTTCGAGCCGGATGCCGGTCTGCCAGAGGTCGAGCACGACCCGGTCGATCTGCCCGGCCACGAGCGGCTCCGGGTGCTCGAACGAGTGGCGGTAGCGCGCGCGGATCTTGCCGATCGCCAGCGGGAGCACCTCGCCCTTGTCGTCGAGGGTCTCGAGCGTCGCGAAGAAGTCGGTGTCCTTCGCTGACGACGCGACCCAGAGCTCGGCGGAGAGCGGCCCCGCGACCGTGAGCGGACCGGCGAGCGGGCCCGTGTCATAGACGAGGATGTCCCGGCGCGAGGCGAGCACGCCCTCGCTTCGTTTCTTCTCGCGCTCCTTCTTGGTGGCCACGGTCTCGCCCACCTTGCCCTCGCTCTCGTGCGGATCGGAGTACTCGGTGTTCGGCGTCGGGTCGTCCGGCGCGTAGGTGTAGCGATCCGCCTGCTCACCCGCGGGGGGCGCTTTTTCGGACAGGCGCCCGTCACCGCCGGAGGTGTTCGCCCGGCCGCCCGAGCGCAGGTAAAAGCGCGTCGGCCTGGAGGCCGACAGGGGATAGACGGCGTCCGTCAGCCACTTGCCGGCGCCGATGACGAAGATGCTGACGAGCGGGTGGGTCATGACGCCGGTGGGCTTGCCCTTGAGCCAGTGATCGAACCAGCGCAGATACTCGCCCTCGAGGTCGATGATCGCCCGTGCGCCCATGTCGCGATCGCCGAGGTAGCGGCTCGCGCTCGTCTGGTGACCCCAGGGGCCGAGCACGAGCTTCTGGTTGCCGTGCCCGTGCGAGCGCATCTTGAGGTATGCGAGCTTGGTGCCGATGCCGTCTCCGTCGAACCAGCCTGACTGGTGGAAGACCGGCAGGCGCACGTCCGCCAGGCGATCGAGGAAGCTGCCTCGCTTCCAGTAGGCGTCGAAGGTCGGGTGCTCGAGCCAGCGCTGGAACAGCGGGCTCGACTTGCCGAGCGCCCGCCGGTCGAGGTCGGCCGTGGCGGCGCCGGCCAGCAGCTTCTTCCAGGGGCGATCGTTGATCTTGGTCATCGCGACGCCGGACAGGTCGCCGGTCGCGTTCGATTGCACGATCTCGGCCCACCAGAGAGCGCCGAAGAGGAACAGGACGCCGTGGTCGTAGGGGATGTTGAAGTAGAGGTCGGGCGGCGTGACCTGCGGGATGATCGTGACGAGGTGCCTCGGGCGCTCGCGCGCGGCGAGCCATTGCACCATGCCGAGGTAGCTGCCGCCGATCATCCCGACCTTGCCGTCGCAGAAGGGCTGCACGGCGAGGTGCTCGATGGCGTCGTGGCCGTCCTCGGCCTCGTTGACGAAGGGGTCGAAGGTGCCGGGGGACGAAAAGCGCCCGCGCACGTCCTGGATGGCGACGGCGTAGCCGCGCCGCGCGAAGTAGCGCGCCTGCGGCTCGCTCATCTCCTTCTTGTAGGGCGTGCGCACGAGGACCAGCGGAAAGCGCGTGCCCATCGCGGCCTTGGGCAGGTAGAGATCGGTCGCGAGCTTCACGCCGTCGCGCATCGGCGCCGCGATCGTGCTCTTTTCGACGTCGAAGGTGGGCTGCGAGACGTGTGGGTCGGTGGGCGCGGCCGCCTTCCGGAGCTCTTCGAAGCCGTCGCGCACGTAGGTGACCCCCTGCTGCGGCACCTCGACGGACAGGATGCGACCGCTGGCCTCGACGAAGAAATGACAGGTGACGCCCGCCATCTGCACCGTGAGCTTGTGCAGGTGCAGATCCTGGCCGCCCACGCTGCGCTGGAGCGTGCCGGCGGGCGTCACCTCGAGCTCGAGCAGCATGGGCGCGCCGAGGACCAGCGCAGGGTACGTGGTCTTGCCCGTCGTGCCCACGAGGCGCCGGAACAGCGGCTGGAGCAGCGTGGGGTTGAAGTTGTCCCACAGCTGCGTACCCGGCTTGAGCTCGACCAGGGTCGGCGCCTTGCTCGTGGGTCCCTTGAGCGAGACGCGCGCGCCGTCGCGGACGATCTCGCCCTTGCCGTGCGGACCGGACAGCGCGATGCGGCTGGGGCGTCCCTCGCGATCGACCTCGAGGACCGTCTCGGTGGTGACCGCCTGACCCGCCATGCGGATGGTGGACGACCAGCGCATGCCGCCCTCGGCCGACGCGGAAAAGCGTGTCTCGATGAGCGCCTGATCCTCCTGGAACACGCGGAACACGCCGGAATCCGCGCTGCCGCGGTAGCTCGGCAGGAGCGGAGCTGCGGGGGCGGCTGGGGCAGCAGGCGCGAGGAAAAGGGCGAGCAGGAGCGGCGTCATGGACCTGAGTGTGACTCGCGGGCACTTTCCTTCGCGACCACACGCACGCCGGGCGTCATCTCGAAAGCATGGCGTCCAGCTCGGCCATCAGGCGCGCGTACGCTTCGGTTCCGCAGGAACCCACCGAGTTCTTCGCAACGACCATGGTTTGAGCCGTCATGTCCCGAACGTCGGGCTGGAACAGCGGACAGACGCCCTGCATCGCCGAAAGCTCGAGCTGGGAGACATCGCAGCCCGCCTCGTCGGCCAGCTTGACGAGCTGGCCCACGACATGGTGGGCGCTGCGGAAGGGCAACCCCTTGCGCACGAGATAGTTCGCGAGCTCGGTCGCGAGGACGTGGCCGCCGGAGGCGGCCTCCTTCATGCGCGCCGCGATCGGCGCCATTTCGCGCACGAGGTCGGTCAAGATCTCGACCGATTGCTGGCTGGCGTCGAGCAGTGAAAACCAGCTGGTCTTGTCTTCCTGAACGTCCTTGTTGTACCCGAGCGGCAACCCCTTGACGATCGCCAGCAGGCTGACCAGATCTCCGATGGCGGTTCCGGCCTTGCCGCGCACCAGCTCCGGGACGTCCGGGTTCTTTTTCTGCGGCATGATGGAGCTCCCGGTGCAATGGGCGTCGGCGAGCCGCAAGAAACCACACTCCTGCGACGTGAAGAAGATGATCTCCTCGGCGAGCCGCGACAAGTGGACCATCAGCAGCGCCGCGGCGGCGCCGAACTCGACCAGATAGTCGCGATCGGACACGGAGTCGATGCTGTGAACCGTCGCGCGACGGAACCCGAGCGCGGCCGCGGTGGCCTCTCGATCGATGGCGAGCGAGGTGCCGCTCGACGCGCACGCCCCGAGCGGGCACTCGTCCGCGCGACGCACGCAGTCTTGCAGGCGCGACCAGTCGCGATCGAGCATGACGACATACGTGGCGAGCCAGTGCCCGTACGTGGTGAACTCGGCCCGCTGCAGATGCGTGTACGATGGCATCAGCAGGGAGCCGTGCTCGCGGGCGTGGTCGACGACCGTCTGCTGGAGAGAGCGAATCGTCCTCGCCAGCGCGAGCGTGGATTCCTTGAAGAAGAGCCGCTGTGCCACGGCCTGCTGATCGTTGCGGCTGCGCGCGGTGTGCACCTTGCCGCCGACCTCGCCGACGCGGTCGGTGAGGAGCACCTCGAGGTTCATGTGGATGTCCTCGAGCTCCACCTTCAGCTGGAGCTTGCCGTCACGCCAGTCGGCAAGAATTCCCTCGAGGCCTCGCGCCAGCGTGAGGCTCTCTTCCGCGGTCAAGAGGCCGGTGGCGCCCAGCATCTGGACGTGGGCGAGCGAAGCCCGGACGTCGGCTTCGAACAGCCTCGCTTCGACGGGCAGGCTCGTGTTGAAGCGGACCAGCCTGGCCGACATTCCCTCCTTGAACCGCGCGCCCCAGGGATTTGCAAACTCGCTCTTGCTCATGGGACCTCTCTCGGGGCTGCGCGCTCGAGCTCGACGCGCACAGGCAGCTGACTCGCTCGGAATCCGCCTTGCGCCATGCCTACCGAACAGTCACTCCGCGGAGCACCAGCCCGCGGTATAGCATCCAGGCTCTCGCTGATCGAGACGTCGCTCTCTAGCCGCGGATGATGTTGTGCACCTCCGTGACCTGGGGCTGGCCCACGTCGATCTCGAGGGATGCGAGGATCGGGACCAGCGTCTTTCCGAACGCCTCGAAGCTCGCCATCGTGTCGAACACGTCGACGACGAGCAGCGCGTCCTTGGGGCCGTAGCAGGTGTGGTGCAGGCGGCCCTGTGGGGCCGAGGCGCCCGCAGCGTCGAGCCGGCGCAGCACCTCCGCGTACTTCGTGTCGTTCATGCCCTTCGGGGAAAAGTGGATGAGCAGTGCCATGGGAGTGTCCTTCCTTTCGACTCCACGAATACCCCGCAGGCGCGCTGCCGAGAAGACGCCGAATGCGAGACCCGGGGGTGCGATAATCGCAACGCGTGGAGTGGAGCGATCTCAGGTACCTGCTCGCGGTGCACCGGCGTGGAACCCTCGCCGCCGCGGCCAAGGACCTGGGCGTCACCAAGGCCACGATGAGCCGCCGTCTGGCTGCGCTCGAGGAATCGCTCGGCACCCGCCTGCTCGACCGCAAGCCTTCCGGCATGACGCTCACCGCGGCCGGGCGCGAGGCGGCCCTGGCGGCCGACGAGATGGCGCGGGCGGCCGAGGCCCTCGAGGGCCGGATCTCCGAGGCCACCGATGCCAAGCCCCGCGGCACCGTCCGCTTCACCGCGCCCCAGTTCCTGGCCGCCCGGTTCATCATCCCGGCGCTGCCCGAGCTCAAGGACGCTTATCCCGAGCTCGAGGTGCAGCTCGTCGGCACCAACCAGCTGCTCAACCTCGCCCAGCACGAAGCCGATCTGGCGCTCCGCAACGTGCGCCCGTCCCACCAGTCGCTCACCGCGCGCAAGGTGGCGGAGCTAGGCGGGTGCGTGTACGGATCGAGGCTGTACCTCGAGCGCAAGGGCATCCCGCGCGGGCGCAATCACCTCGCGGGCCACGACCTCCTGGTCTACGAGGGGCTCGGCGGGATGCCCGGCTTCGAGTGGATGCGCGAGGAGGGGCACGGTGGCTCGATCGCGTTCCGCGCCAACGAGCCGGACGCGCTCCTGTCCGCGGCCACCGCGGGGCTCGGCCTTTGCGCCGTGCCGTGCCTGCTCGGGGATCCCCTGCCCGCGCTCGCGCGAGTCGAGACCCTCGGCTTCGGCCGGTGCGAGATGTTCCTCGTGTCCCACGAGCAGCACCGCGGCACCCTGCGAATACGCGTCGTCGCCGACTTCATCGCGGGGCTCTTGGCACGGCATCGAGGCGAGATCGATCCCGGTCCCACCCACGCGGGTCGACTGCTTCAAAGGGAATAGGAAAAGCGCAGCGCCAGCCCGAGCGCACCGTGCAGGCGTGGACCGTCCGTGCCGCGGCTCCGCGCGACGCCTGGCGCCTCGAGCGTGGATCGCAGGTGGATCCCGAGCTCGGTCGCGGCCTCGAGACCGAGCGAGAACCGCGCGGACATCGGACGCGTTGCGCCGACCGCCAACCGCGCCAAGAGCGGGCCGTGGTAGCTGCGCGTCGAGGCCGTGCCCTCATCGCTCAGGCGTCGCGAGGACCAGAGGTATCCCGCGCCGGCCTCCGCGTCGGTCTCGAACCCCTGGAGTGGAGGCAGACGCAGCCGCGCCAGCGCGCCGAGCGCGACGTCACGCCCGAAGCTCGCCACGCAGTCGGACGCGGAGCCGCACAGCTTCGGGATCGCTGGCGCGTAGGTCGCGAACAGGCCGGCGGAGAACCCGCCGCAGATCCGACGCGCTCCGTCGATCGCGATCGGGAGGGTCCCGTACGACAGATCCGAGGCGCTCGTGCCGCGCTCGAGCTCACCGATGGGACGCGCGTAGCCGATCCGCGCGCCGATCTGCCAAGGGGCATCTGCGGGGTCCGCGGTCGCGCGAACGGGCGCGAGCATCGCAAGGAGGCCGACGAGGGCGCGGATGGTCACGGTGTCCCCGCGAAGGAGTCGCGCACGCGGCGTACCGCGCCGGCGCCCGGATCGCAGACCCAGACGTTGCCCCGATCGTCGGCGACCGCGCAATGCGTGTCCCCCGGCGCGTCCATGCGGCCCAGGAAGGAGAGCTCTCCCTGGCTCGAGACCCCCAGCACCGTCAGACAGGCGCAGGCGCTACCGGCCAGGTACAGGTGCCGCCTGTTCGCGTCGAATCCCAGGACGTCGAAGCCTGCCCCGCGCGCCAGCGTCGACAGGATGCGGCCCTCGCGCTCTGCATCGAGCACCGAGGCCGTGCCCTCGCTGCAGCTTGCGAGCACGAAGCCCTGCACCGGATCGACGTCGATGCCACGAGAGGCCGCGCAGCCGTTTGGCCACTCCGCCACGACGTCCCGCGTGCGCACGTCGATCGCCAGGGTCGCGGCCTGCCACCGATGCGTGTAGGCGCGCCCGCGGGAGGCGTCGATCACCAGGGACTCGGGGCCGTTCGCCATCGAAATGGAGGCAACCGAGCGCGGTGTCGGCGGATCCCCTTCCAGGGCGAAGATCTCGATGCGCCCCGCGCCGGGCTCGGTCACCCACAGCTCGTCGGTCGCGGCGACGTAGCGGATGTAGTCGGGTCGCGCGCCCAGGGGTGCCGAGGCCACGATCGAAAGGCGACTCGGGTCGACCACCGACACCGTCTGCGCCGTGCGGTCGGTGGCGAACAGGAGGCCACGTCCCTCATCGACCGAGGTCACGCCGTCGTCGTGACCGCCGTCGAAGCCCGCGGTGACGGAAAAACCGCGCACGACCGAGACCTGCGCGGTCTCCGGCTCGATGAGCGCGAGCACGCCACTGCGCCCCCCCGGGACGAGCACGCGACCGAGCGATCTCGAGTAGCGCAGGTCGTCAAAGCCAATGCCCGGTTTTCCGTTCGGGATGGGCACCTCCGTACCCGCGGGCGACGAGCAAGCGCAAAGGCCCAGCGCCACGATCCCCAGCTTGCGGAGAGAGGGCAGGCCCGTGCCTCCAGTCAATCGATGGACGTCTCCGGGGCGTGATCCATGCAACGAACTTCGATGACAGGACACTAGTGCTGCCCGCCAGTAGTTGGACGGCATTTGAGCTCGGAGCAGCCTTCGCCTGCCAGCTGGCCGGCAGCACTCGCGCACGCGGAGCGTGCGCAAGACAAACACCTAGGGCCGCTCGTCGAACCAGTGATTTCACGGGAATCGCGGACAGCACTAGGTGTCTCGTTTGCTCGCGCTCTGCGCTCGCGAGTGCCGCACGCAGGGCGTTCGACGATTTCTCTCCACAACTCTACTCCGGTCCAACTTCTGACGAGCGGCACTAGCCCCACCAATAGCTGAGCTTGACCAGGAAGGCATCGGACGCGGGCCCGCGGCGGAGCGCGGCGATGTCGAGCTGGCCGGTCTGGCCCTCCGACAGCGTCGAGCGCGGCACCTGGGATCGCGTGTAAACCACGAACAGGGTCGAGCCGAGCAGGTATTCCCAGCGCAAGACCACGTTGACGTTGAGCGCGCGCGGCAGCGCCACGGTATCGAAGGCGGGCAGGTCACGAGGCATGGCGCTACTCGGCGATGGCCTCGAAGTCGTCGAAAGCGGTCACGGAGTCCGCCTTGGTCCACAGGCCAATCTTGCCCTTGGCGAAGCGGCCATCCCTGGCCGAGAGGACCTGTCGGCCGTCCCAGCTCACGGTGAGCTGGTCGCCGCGTGCGGTGGCCTCGAGCGAATGCCACTTGCCACGTTCGACCTTGAGGTCTGCCGAGGCGAGCTCCGCCCGCTCGCCACCGACCACGTGGTAGAGGCGCACGTTGTCCTCGAGCGCATTGGCGCGGGTGACGTAGTAGTTGTCGTGGTCCTGCAGGCGAAACAGGAGCCCGCAGGCCTGGTCGTCGTCACCGCTCTCGGGCCGGCAGCGTGCGCGAACCGTGAGGTTCGCAAACGTCAGGTCCTTGACCGCGAAGCGCGGGAAGTTGGGGTCGTCGTACTTCCTGGTCTGCCGCAGGACGTTCGGGCCCGAAGGGGCATTACCGTCCGGAACCACCTGCCAGTCACCGAGGATGTTGACGAAGTCGGCGGGCAGCGGCCCCGGCTGGGCATCGTCGAAGCTCCAGCGATACGTCCTGCCCACCTCGGCCGGGATGTCGGCGCCGCCGGTGGTGACCATGACCGGCATCTTCGTGCCGCCGCAGCCGAGGATCAACATGGAGAGGAGAGCTTTGCGCATGGTCGCTCCTTGGCGGGGAAGCCTCCCCTTCACCCTCATGAGGCGCGAGCGGACGAAAGTCGCACAAGAAACGACAGGAGTGCCGGCCCAGATCGCCCGCACGGCTCGAGTGGTCGCGTCCCTTCTGCGCGATCTCGATCGGCAGCGCGAGCTCGGTGCGATCGGTGATGCCCGCGGCGTGCCACGGGCTGGACGTTCCATGGAACGCTCCATGTTCCATGGAACGTTTCATGGGGCTCCGGGACCCTCCGCGACTGGTGGACGCCCGCCGTGGCCACGGCGTTCTCGCAACGGGCCCAGTGCCTGATCGAGCAGTTCGGCGCGTATCGTGCGGCGCAAGGCACGAGCGTTCACGTCGACGGCGCGCTCACGGTCGGTGAGAACATCGCGGATCTGGGCGGCCTCCGGCTCGCCTACGAGGCGCTCTTCGACGGATCCCCCCACGATCAGCGCGCGGGAGAGCTCGACGCCCGGCAGCTGTTCTTCCTTGGCTACGCCCAGACGCATTGCGAGAACGTGCGCACCGAGCTGGCCACCACGCGCGCGCAGACGGACCCGCACGCCCCTGGATGGCTGCGCGTCAATGGCCCGCTGTCGAACCTTCCCGAGCTCGCGACCGCGTTCCAATGTGCGAACGGCACACCGATGGCGCGCGCCACGCGGTGCGAGGTCTGGTAGGCACCACGCGCCCGAGAGGGGCGCTCGGCTCATTACCCGGTGCTTGTCGGGCTGACGCCGGGGCCTCGGAGGGGACCGATCCAGCCGGTCCACCCTCAACGATTCAACTGGCGCGGCCGAGAGGATTCGAACCTCTAACCCTCGGTTCCGTAGACCGATGCTCTATCCGTTGAGCTACGGCCGCATTTCGCGTCGCGTGAATGGGGAAGCCGAGTCGCGGAGAGGGAGGGATTCGAACCCTCGATACGGATTTTAACCCGTATAACGGTTTAGCAAACCGCCGCCTTCAGCCACTCGGCCACCTCCCCCTTGCTGCCCGGCCAGCGCCGTCCAGCGAATTTTCTGCCTGCTGCCTGTGCGCGCTTCTCGGATTCTTCTTTCGGTATCTGCTGCCTGTCGTCTCGAGCGGAGGAGGAGGGATTCGAACCCCCGGCGCTTGCGCGCTGCGGTTTTCAAGACCGCTGCCTTCGACCGCTCGGCCACTCCTCCGAGCCCCCCTGCCTACCCCCTAGCGGTGCGAGTGCATAGCGGACTTCCTCAGGCTTGTAAAGGCCTTCTTGCGCCGCCGCGGCGTGAGCCCCGTTGCTGTGGCTCGTCCGAGCGACCGCCTGGGGTTAAGATTGCCCGGGACGCTTATGAAGATCGTCTGCCCGAAGTGCTCGTCGTCGTACGACATCGACGACAACCGGATCCCACCCGCGGGCCTGGTGATGAAGTGCCCGTCCTGCCTGCACTCGTTTCCGGTGCGCCGCGAGGCACCGCCGCCGCCCCCGCAAGGGGGCTTCGACCTCGAAGGCCCCGACCCCTTCGCCGCCCAGGCGGATCTGCCGGCGCCCCGGGGATACGCAGCCGCGGCACCCGGTGTGGTAGGTACCCCCGACTTGCCGGTTCCCAAGCGAGCGCCTGGGCCGGCGGGCACCGTCCAGGGCTATCAGCCTTCGCCGCCAAGGCCCCCGCCCCAGCCGCCGGCGTTCACGCTGGGAGAGGTGGATCTGCCCACGCCGGCACGGGGAGACACCCCGTTTGCACCGCCAGCCGGCCCGGCTTTCGAGATGGAGCCCATGGACCTCCAGCCGGCCGCTCAGGCGCGGGGCTCGGGGGATGCGTCCTACGGCGAGCTGGACTTCGGCCCGGACACCGATCTACCGGCGCCGTCTGCGGGCCTGCCCGCGCCTTCCCACAACATCGGCCTGCCCGCGCCCTCGGCCGGCATCGGCCTGCCCGCGCCGTCTCCGGGCATCGCCCTGCCCGGGCCCCGATTCGCGGGGGCGGCGCCGCAGCTGCCCGACCTCTCGTTCGACGAGCCGATGGCCGGACCCGCACCTTCTGCCGCGCAAGACCTGGATCCATTCCATCTCGATGATCTGCCTCCACCCGAGGAGTCCGGCCCGGGGCCCGGAGCCCAGCGCCTGCACATCGACCTCGATGCCGTCGATCAACGACCCGAGGACGTTCCGGACATGGATGTGTCGGCGCCTGCCGGGCCCGACGAGGGCGGGGGACTCGAGGCGCTCGAAGGCGAGGCCCAGGGCGGCAAGAAGAAGAAGAAGGACAAGGGCAAGAAGAAGGAGAAGGCCCGGCAGAAGGAGAAGGACGAACCGGCGGCGCGGCAGGGCTCGGCGCGCTCCGGCGTGGCGGCCCGGGGCCATGCCCCGCGCCTTTCCTCGCGAGCCCTCGCCATCGGCGGCGCGGTCCTGGCGGCCATGCTGATCGTCGGGGGTGTCGGCGCCTGGATCTGGCTGGGCCACGGTCCCACCTCCGTCCCCGATCGACTGCAGCGGGAGGTGACCCAGACGATCCAGTCGGATCTCTTCCCCTCGTACCAGGACGCCGCCAAGAAGGTTCACGCGCGCGTCCAGCAGGAGGCCAACAACCCCGATCTCCTCGCCTTCGAGGCCCAGATCCTGGCCATGGCCGGCGTCATCCACGGAGACTCCGGAGCCCTGCTCAAGGACGTCGACGCGCTGCTCGCCAAGTATCCCGAGCCCAAGGAGCCCTCGCCGTGGCTGCTCAAGGCGCGGGCCTGGCGTGCGGCCCTCGCGGGCAAGGATGCGTCGAAGCTCTTCCAGGTGACCTTCCGCGCCCGTGCCAACGATCCATTGGTCACGCTCGGCGTGGGCTGGTCCGCGCTCGCGCTCGGCAAGCACAAGGAGGCCGAGGAGGCCTTCCGCAAGCTGCTCGCTGCCGACGCCGGGCGCGTCGCGGCCAGGCACGGCCTCGCGCGGGTGCTCGAAGCGCGCGGAGATCTGATCGCAGCGCGGGACGAGCACGTCAAGATCCTGCAGGTCTCGAACGCTCACTTCGCGGCCAACCTGGCGGTCGCCCGTGGCAAGGCCTCGACCGGACCCTCGCTCTCCGACGAGATCCAGAAGGTCTTGCAGCAGTACGGAAAGATGGCGTCGCCCTCCGAGCTCGCCGCGGCCTGGTGCACCATCGGGGACTCCGCGCTGGCCGATGGCAAGAGCGACGAGGCCGACACGAGCTACAAGCAGGCGGCCACGTTCGACCCGGGCAGCACGAGGGCGTCCAATGGCCTCGCCGCCGCGCTGCTCGCTCAGGACCGCATCACCGAGGCGCTCGGCAAGCTGATCGAGGCCAAGAAGAGCGAGCGAGCGGACGCCACCACGCACATCCTCCTGGCTCAGGCCAGCCTCGCGACGGGCCGACCCACCGAGGCCAGGGCGGAGATCCAGGTGGCCAAGGAGCAGGCGCCGCGCGACCCACGTGTGCCGCTCTGGCTCGGTCGCATCGAGCGCTCGACGGAGGGACCAGGGGCCACCGACAAGGCGGTCGCGGCGTTCCAGGCCGGCATTCAGCTCGACCCGAGGTGCGTCGACAACTACGTCGATCTTGCCGACCTCTACGCGCACGTCGGCAAGCGGGAGCAGGCCCTCGCCACGCTCAAGCAGGCCGACGAGCAGGTCCCGGACAACGTCGAGGTCGCCATCGAGCGCGGCGAGCTCGCGCTCTTCTTCAAGGAGCCGGCAACCGCGCGCAAGGAGTTCGAGGGTGCGCTCGCCAAGGCGCCCACGGTCAACCGCGCGCGCCACGGGCTCGCGCGCGCCCTCGAGGCCTTGAACGAGCTCGAGATGGCGCGCATCGAATACGAGAAGATCTTGCAGACGGCCAAGGCCTACGCGGGGGTCGCGGAGCGCCTCGGGCGCATCTACATGACGCTCGGCCGCCGCGACCGCGCCGAGCAGATCTTCGACGTGGAGTTCAAGCGCAACGAGCATCCCGCGGCATCGCTACGGTACGAGGGTGGTCAGGTCTACTTCGAGCTCGAGCGCTACGAGAAGGTGTTGCCGCTGCTCGAGTCGATCCTCAGCGAGGAGCAGCGGCGCGACGACGTCTATCACCTCAAGTGCAAGACGCTCCACCGGATGGGCCGATTCGACGACGCGATCCGTGCCTGCAAGCGCGCGCAGTCGATTCGCCCGCTCGCGATCTACTACCAGGAGGCGGGCCTGGTGTTCATCAGCATGGGTTCCCCCGAGGAAGCCAAGAAGGAGCTCGAGCTGGCCATCGAGAAGGATGGCTCGCTCTACGAGGCACGCATTCACTACGCCCTCCTGCTCGTCAAGATCCGACGCATGAGCGACGCCATCCGGCAGCTCGAGGCCGCGGAGAAGGCGGCGGGGCCGAAGCCCCTCATCTACAAGGCCAAGGGCAAGGCGTTCAAGGAGCTCGACAAGAAGCCAGAGGCCATCGCCGCCTTCACCAAGGCCGTCAAGGGCGACCCCGCGGATGCCGAATCTCATTTCCTGCTGGCCGAGCTGTACGAGGTCACGAACCAGTTCGCGCCGGCGCTACGCGAGCTCCAGGCGGCGGAGCGATGCAAGATCATCCCGAAGGACATCTCGCTCAGCATCCACTTCAAGCTGGCGGCTCTGTACGAGCACGCGAACAGCCGGGCCCTGGCTTGCCAGCACTACAAGGCCTTCCTGGCCAGCGCGCCCGACAACGACGCGATTCGCCCGGATGCGGCGGCCCACGCCCGCATCCTGGAGTGCAAGTGATCGGCCTCGAGCAGGCGCGGCGATTCCGCGCACGGATCGAGCGCGCCGGCAAGGTGCTGCGGCGAAGCGGCGTGCTCGAGACGCTGTCCCCGTCGGGCCTCTGGCGCTTCGCAGCGGGGGCCCGGGGCGCACGCCTGGGCGTCGGCGAGCTGGTGCGCTTCTACGCGTGCATGACGCCCGACAAGCTGGCCCTCGTGGACGGCGACGTCCGCCTCGACTACCGGTCTCTGGCCGCGCGCACGAGCGCCCTCGCGACCGGCCTGCGCGCGCTCGGCCTCGGGCGTGGCAAGCAGCTCGGCATCCTGCTGCCGAACTGTCACGAGTACGTGGCGTTGCAGCTCGCCACGTCACAGGTGGGCGCGACCGCGGTGCAGATCGGCTACCGGCTCAAGGCGCAGGAGATTCGCTACATCCTCGGCGACAGCGAGGCGGAGGCGCTCGTCTTCGGGGCCGAATACGCGGACACCGTCCGGGAGGCACTCCTGGGCCTCTCCATCCCGGCGGAGCGCTGCTTCGTGGTCACCCGCGGCCACGGGGGCGACTGGGCGAGCCCCTTCGAGCGCCTGTGCGACCACGGCGAGGCGCCGCCGCCCGAGCGTACGGACGAGGGCCTCGGGGGCGTGATGGTCTACACCTCCGGCACCACCGGACGGCCCAAGGGCGCGCTGCGCGATCTCCGCCGCACCGGCGTCGAGCCGGTGGTCGACTTCGTCTCGCAGCTGCCCCTTCGCAACGATGACCGGCACCTCGTGTGCTGCCCGCTCTATCACAGCGCCGCGCCGGCCTTCGTGGGCCTGACCTACATGGTCGGCGGGACGGTCGTGCTGGGCGATCACTTCGAGCCCACGAGCGTGCTCGACCTCATCCAGCGCGAGCGTATCACCTCGTCGATGATGGTGCCGACCATGTACGCGCGGCTCGTGCACGAGCCCGACGAGGTGCTCCGGCGCTACGACACCTCGTCGCTGCGCTGGCTCATCTCGGGCGCGGCCCCGCTTCCGACCGCGCTCGCCGAGAAGGTCGAGCGCTGCTTCGGCAGCATCCTGTGGAACTTCTACGGCGCCACCGAGACCGGCCTCGTGACGCTGGCGCGGCCGGGCGAGCACACGGCGCGACCGGGGACGATCGGGCGGCTCCTGTCGGGCAACCAGGTGCGCCTGTGCGACGAGGCGGGGCGCGAGGTGCCGAGCGGAGAGATCGGCGAGCTCTGGGTGCGCAATCCCATGCTCGTCGACGGCTATCATGGCAACGAGCCCGCCACCCGCGCCGCCCGCCGCGACGGCTACTTCTCGGTCGGCGATCTCGCGCGCATGGACACCGACGGCTACGTCTATCTGACCGGCAGGAAGCACGACATGATCATCTCGGGTGGGGTGAACATCTATCCGCTCGAGATCGAGCAGCACCTGCACAAGCACCCGGCGGTCCACGAGTGCGCGATCGTCGGCATTCCCGACGAGGAGTGGGGCGAGACCGTCTGGGCCTTCGTCGTGCGGCGCCAAGGCGTGCGCCTCGAGGCGGCCCAGGTGGCCGATTTCTGCAGGGGCGAGCTGGCCGACTTCAAGCGACCCCGGCGGGTAGAATTCGTCGATGCCCTGCCTCGGAACGCCACCGGCAAGGTGCTCCGCAGCGAGCTCCGAGCGTGGGCCGATCGCGCCCGCGCCGTCGCTTCCGCCTGATGCTGGCCGCGCTCGTGTGGCTGGCGCTGCCGGCGGCCTTCGCCGAGGCGCGTGGCGACGCCGGAGTGTACGTGGTGGCTCGCCCCGATGCCCTCGGACGTGCCTGGTCCAAGGTCGGCCTTCCGCTCGCGATGCACCCGGGGGTGGCGCGGGCGCTCTCCCGCGCGAAGGACGCGCTCGGGTTCTCCCCGCTCGACGAGCAGGCGTTCCGCGACGCCGGCCTGCGCTGGGCCAGTGAAGCCGTGATCACGATCGGCGAGGGCGGCCACCCGCGCGACGATGACGCGTTCGTCGAGGTCGTCGTCGAGGTCATCGACCCGGCACGCTGGGAGGCGCAGCGCAAGGCGGCGCCGGGCTCGATGCAGGCGATGCGCCGGGGCCGTTTCGCCGTGTATTCGACAGGACGACCGGGTGAGCTGCGTACCACCGCGGCGCCCCCTGGCCTCGGCCGCTGGCTCACCGACGATGCGCCGCTCCGCGCCTTTGCGCCCGCGCAGCGCGGGTGCGCAGGGGAATTCGCCCTTTCGGTGCGCCCGCGCGCTGGAGGGCTCGCGGTGCGGGGCGCGTGGAACGACGCCGCCGCCCTGGCGTTCGCGCGACCGCTCGCCGCCTTGCCGCCCAAGACCCCGCCCTTCTTCTGGATGGCCGTGCCGCGCGTCAAGGCGCTTCGCGCCTGCCACAAGGCCACGAGCGCCGAAGACCCGCTGCTCGAGGCCCGGCAGGCACCGCACCGATTCGCCGAGTGGCTCGAGCGCCTGGCCCTGGAGCTCGGAGAGACTCCCACGGTGTCGGTCGCCTTCGACGCGCCTCAGGGACCCCCGAAGATCGCCGCCGGCCGGGGCCGCGCGACGGCCGCCATGCGGATCGCCATCGCCCGGTGGCTGGACGCCCTGCCCAGGGCCGAGGATCGCGTCGAGGCGATCGCACGAAGCTGGCTCGGCCAGCACTTTCCAGCGGCCAGGGCGACCCTCTCGCTGGCGAGCGGTGCGCTCGTCTGCGAGCTCCTCGTCGACGTGCAATGACGCTTCGCCACGCGGTCCTCGGTACGGCCGGCCACATCGACCACGGCAAGACGACGCTGGTGCGGGCGCTGACCGGCACCGACACCGATCGGCTGCCGGAGGAAAAAGCCCGCGGCATCACCATCGAGCTCGGGTTCGCGCGGCTCGAGCTGCCCGGGATCCGCCTCGGTGTGGTCGACGTCCCCGGACACGAGCGCTTCGTACGCGCGATGGTCGCGGGGGCGACCGGGATCGACCTCGTGCTGTTCGTCGTCGCCGCGGACGAGGGCGTCATGCCGCAGACGCGCGAGCACCTCGCGATCTGTGAGCTGCTCGGGGTCTCCACGGGCGTCGTCGCGCTGACCAAGACCGACCTGGTGGATCCCGAGTGGTTGCAGCTCGTGACCGAGGACGTCCGGGCACGCCTCGGCGGGAGCTTCCTCGCAAAGGCGCCCATCGTGCCCGTGTCGGCTGCACGCGGGGACGGCCTCGGAGCGCTGCGGGACACGATCGCCGCGCTCGTGCAATCGGTGCCACCGCGCGCCCCCGAGGGGCTCGCGCGCCTGCCCGTGGATCGCGTGTTCACCGTGCACGGCTTCGGCACCGTCGTCACCGGCACCCTGGTGGAGGGGAGCCTCGCCGTCGGCGAGGAGGTCCTCGCCCTGCCGCTCGGCACCCGCGCGCGCATCCGAGGGCTCGAGACCCACGGCGCGCCGGTGCAGGCGATCTCTTGCGGGCAGCGCGTCGCGGTGAACCTCGGCGGCATCGACGTCTCGGCAGCGCCGCGAGGGCAGACCCTCGTGCACCCCGGACAGCTCGGGGCCACCCGCCGCGTCGATGCCCACATCAGCGTGCTCGGCGCCCTGCCGGCGCCCCTGCCTGCCCGAGCGCGCGTCCTCGTGCACGCGGGAACCCAGCAGGTGGAGGCCCAGGTCACCCTGCTCGATCGTGCCGCGCTCGCGCCGGGGGGCACCGCCCTCGCCCAGATCGAGCTCGGTGCGCCGCTCGTCGTGCGCCCGAACGACCGCTTCGTCCTGCGCGGCTTCGTGCCGCTGGCCGATCATGGTCGGACGCTGGGCGGCGGGGTGGTGCTGCGCATCCGGGTGCCGCGCCGCAGGAAGGCCGATCCGACGTATGCCGCCGAGCTGCTCGCGCTCGAGCGGGCGACGCCCGCCGAGCGCATCGCGTACGAGCTGCGAGCTGCCGGCGCCACGGGCCTTGCGCGCACGGAGCTGGCCGAGCTGGTCCGGGCGCCCGAGGGCGCGATCGACGCCGCCCTCGGGCGGCTACGGTCGGCCCGCACCTGTACTCTGTTCGACCGTTCCACTGGTGCGCACGTCCACGAGGTGGCACTGGCCGAGCTCGAGGCGCAGCTCATCGGCGCGGTCGAGCGCTTCCACGTCGAGGCCCCCGCGCGGCCGGGCGCGTCCCGTGAAGAGCTGCGCTCGCGCGTCGCCCCGTCGCTCCCACCGCGGGTATTCCAGCTCGCGCTCGAGCGCGCCGTGGCCCAGGGAACCCTGCGGCTCGAGGCCGACCTCGTGGCGGCGACTCACCGGAGCCGTGAAGCCCCGCAGCTCGACGCGCGCGTCCGCGCCCTCGACCGCCTGTACGACGACGCGGGGCTCGGGCCACCCCGCAACCAGGATCTGGCCGCAGCGCTCGACGTGACCGACGCAGCCGCGGCGGAGGCCCTGGCCGCGCTGCAGCGGAGCGGGCGGGTCGTGCGCGTCTCCACCGAGCTTTGCTTCTCCGCGGCGGCCCTGGCCGCCCTCGAGGCGAGGCTGCTCGCCTACCTCGACGCGCACGAGAGCATCGACGCCGGGGCCATGAAGACCCTCACGGGGCAGAGCCGCAAGTTCACGATCCCGCTCGGGGAGTACTTCGACGCACGCAAGCTGACGCTGCGGATCGGGGACGTGCGCAAGCGCCGGCGCTGATCTGCTACGCCGAGAAGGTCTTGCGCGGCGCGGCACTCTCGAGCAGGCGTTGTTTGACAGGGGAGAGGGTCAACCGGGCAACGCTCCCCCGCGTCGGCCCGGCCCCTCACCGCCGCCCCGGCGCGGGGCCGCGATCTCGTCCGGATTGCCGCGCTCATCTGATTCGTCCCCAACATCCGCATTCCCAAGACGCTCATTGCACTCTCCTATCGTGGTGAAGGGCGCGAGCTTATTTCCTCCGAGGGGTAGGCGCTGGTGCCGCTCGTCAGAAGTTTGACCGGAGTAGAGACGTGGAGAGAAATCATCGAACGCCCTACGTGCGGCACTCGCGAGCGCAGAGCGCGAGCAAACGAGACACCTAGTGCTGACCGTGATTCCAATGAAATCGTCTGGTTCGACGAGCGGCCCTAGGTGTTTGTCTTGCGCACGCTCCGCGTGCGCGAGTGCTGCGGCCAGCTGGCAGGCGAAGGCTGCTCCGAGCTCAATGCCGTCCAACTATTGGCGGGCAGCACTAGTAGGAAAGGGTTCGGGGTTCGGCGCATCCGCGTTCGGGCGCACGACGGCGCACCACCTGGGCTGCCCTTCGTGAGCGTGCCGTGCTCTTCGACTCCGGTGCGGCGGTCCTTCCTCGCCGTCACGTTCTTTCGGAGCTCCATCACAATCCGCGTCGCCTTCTCGCGCCCGGTCACGACCGCCGACGAGGTGCGCGAGGAGATGGTGGCGCTCGTGCAGCGGGCACGGGCGCAGCTCGGCGGGTGATACGATGATCGGGCTGTAATGCCCGAGCCGCTCGAGACCTCTGACCAGGAGATGGGCGCCGCGAGCCACCTCGAGACCCTGGTGCGCACGCACCGCGACCACCTCGCGCGCATCGCCCGCGCCGAGGGCCTCGGCCCCGAGGACGCGCTCGACGCGGTGCAGGACGCGTTCGAGATCTACCTCGAGCGCACCACCGAGGCCTCGCCCCCGAGCGTCGACGACGCCCGGCGCGTGCTTGCCACCATCACGCGCAACGCGGCCCGAAATGCGCGTCGCCTGCACGCCCACGCGCGGCCGCACGTCTCCGAGCCCGCGCTGCTCGAAGCCCTGCCGGGCCCGACCGACGACACCGAGACGCTGCTCGCCCGGAGCCAGGAGCACGCGCGGCTGCGAGGGTGCGTGGCCACGCTGGCGCGGATCCGTCGCGCCGTGGTGACGCTGCGCCTGCTCGAGGGCGTGCCTGGGGACGAGGTCGCGCGCACGCTCGGTCTCTCGCCCGCGAACGTGGCGGTGCTCTTGCACCGCGCCAAGCACGAGCTGGCCGCCTGCATGGCCGCCCGGGTGTAATCCCGCGCCGGCCCGGCACCTACTCGATCGAGCGGTACGCGCCGCCAACGAGGAGCCCCATGTCCCAGCAAGTCTCAAGGTCCCACCAGATCCCCGCCCTGTCCCAGGACATCTTCGACCAGACCGTGCGCGCGAGCGTGCCCACGCTGGTCGACTTCACCGCGCCCTGGTGCGCGCCGTGTCGCGCCCTCGCGCCCACGGTGGCCGCGATCGCGGCCGATTACGCCGGCCGCCTCCAGGTCGCGACCTGCAACATCGACGAAAACCAGTCGATCGCGCAGGCCTTCGAGATCCGCAGCGTGCCGACGCTGCTCGTCTTCAAGGGCGGCCACGTGGTCGGCCAGCTCGTGGGCGCCGTCCCGCGCGCGCGCATCGAGGCGCTCCTGGCAGCGGCCTTGTAGAGCCACCTCGGGGCACCGTGCGATGCTCGGCACGACGCGCAGGGGGAACGGAACATGCTGTCGCCA
Source organism: Myxococcales bacterium (assembly GCA_023248855.1). Taxonomy (GTDB): domain Bacteria; phylum Myxococcota_A; class Polyangia; order JAHFDS01; family JAHFDS01; genus JAHFDS01. The sequence continues at coordinate 1,780 of JAHFDS010000090.1, read as the reverse complement.
TGGTGAATGCGAAGCTTCTCTGGATCGATTGCTCGGGAGGCTTGCTCGCGGGTGCGGTGGTCCTGGTGGCCCGACCTTGGCTCGCCGCGCTCTACGCGCTGCCGGATGATCTGTTGCTGGTCATCGGGCTCGCGAACCTGCTCTACGGCAGCTTCTCGCTGTCGCTCGCCACGATGCCTCGTCGACGCACGGCGCTCCGGATCTGCGGGCTCGCGCTCGCCAACGCCTTGTGGGCCGTCGGCTGCTTCATCGCGGGGGCGGTCCATCTGCGGACAGCGAGCGTCTTCGGGCTCGCTCACCTCCTAGGCGAGGGCGTGCTCGTGGGCGCGCTCGGCGTGCTCGAGTGGCGAGCGCGGGAGCGGTTGATCACTGCGCGCGCTCGCCGTCGACGTGCTGGCCTGCCCACCGACGACGAGGTCGTGGGATGACGACCGTCCTTGTCGAGGTCCGCCCATTCCTCCTGTGCACATGCACTGCACATGCTCGGTTCAGCGGTCGCCGTGGCGGCCGGGCTGATCGACTAGGAGCCAGGTGACCGGCCACGAAGCGGAGACATGTCTTGCTACGTGGACGTGGACGTGAACGTGGACGTGGCTACGTCCACGTTCACGATGTCTCCGAATTGCGACCGGTCATTCTAGGAGCCAGCTGACGGCCAGGCGTCAAAGCCGGCCTCGTTCGTGAGGTGCATTGCCTGCGCGCGGGCGCGGAAAATTGGCTGCGGAAACCTGCGGTTGGCGTCGTAACAGCGCGGCGGAGCCCGCCGTACAGCCGCTCATGCCAGCTCGAACGATCCGGTTCCTCTCGCGGCCCCGCGTGCGTGCTGGCGCCCTCGGCGTGCCCCTGGCCCTGCTCGGGCTCCTCGCGTGGCCCGTCCCATCCGCGCCGACGCGCCTCGTGTTCCAGGCGGGCCAGCGCTACGTGTATTCATTCGCCTGGACGGATGAGACGACGCTCGGGCTCGGGGGCGAGGCGTCGCTCGCGGGTCACGTCGCGCTCGCGGGCGAGCTCCTGCTCGAGCCCGAGGCGCCGACCGCGGCGGGCCAGCGGATCGCGCTCGGGCTCGAGGTGCTGTCCTCCGCGGAGGTGACCGTGCTCGGCCAGGCCCTTGCCGGGCCCCTCGCGGGCCAGCGCGCGTTCGTGACGATCGCGCCGTCGGGGCGCCTGGAGACGATCGAGGTGCCGGCCGCGGCGCCACCGCTGTGGAAGCACGTCGCGCGGGCGCTCGCGACGGGCCTCCAGGTCACCCTGCCGGTGACGCCGATGCGTGCGTGGACGGCGGCGGAGGACGGCCCGCACGGTCGGGCGCGTGTGCGCTACACCGCGCGCGGCAGGCGGCTCGAGCGGGTCCGGCAAGTGTACGAGCGGCTCGCGATCGCGCCCCGGTACACGGGCGCGGTGGACCTCGATGGCCGGGCGCACCTCGAGATCGCGGCGGCGGGGCACCTCGCATCCCTGCGCGACGACGAGACGGTCGAGACCCACGGTGGCTCGCCGGCGCGCGCGCGATCGTCGCTGTCGGCGGTGCTCGTGCGCATCGAGGGCGCCCTGCCGGCCGCCCAGCCGGTCGCGCTCGAGCGGCGACGCCCCGGGGAGATCGTGGCCTCGCCCGACACCGACCGGGCCCTGCTCGAACAGCGCGCCGGCGGCCTCGGCGGCGAGGCGATGCTGGCCGGCGTGCGCGCGCGCGGCGCGGGCGACGCGGGCGACGCGGCGGAGCGAACGTGGTTCTCGCAGGCGGTGGCGCGGCTGCGGCTCGAGCCGTCGCTGGCCGGCGAGC
>JAHFDS010000471.1 GCA_023248855.1 Myxococcales bacterium | reverse complement strand
CCGCTGACGCCCGAGCGCGCGCAGGGCGGCGCCGAAGAGGGCGAGGAGCGCAGCGAGGGCGGCCAGCCCGGGCGCATGGCGCAGGGCGTCGCCGGCCAGCGAGGAGACGATCCGCAGCGCGGTCTCCCATGCCGCGCCCCAGAAGGGCGTGCGGGTCGGCTGGCTGGCATCGAGCTGCGAGGCGGGCGTGGGGTCGACGGTCTGCCAGCTCGCGCCGAGCCAGGCCTCGACCCACGCGTGCGCGTTGCGCTCGCGCACGACGTGGTAGCCGCCGCCCGCGTTCCACTCCGAGACCCGGTAGCCGCCGACGACCCGCGCTGGAATGCCCGCGGCGCGCAGGAGCAGCGCCATCGCCGACGCGAAGTACTCGTAATGGCCCCGCCGGCCACCCCGAGCCCGCGTGCCGCGAGCGGCGCGAGAAGGCGCGTCGAGGGACGATCGAGGCGCAGCTCGGTCGCGCCCCGCCCGGGCTCGCCCACGCGGATGCGTGACGACGTCACGCCCTCGGCAGCGAGCCAGTGGCCGCGCACGTAGCGCGTATAGACGGCGCCGCGAAGGTGGTCGGGCTTCTCGCCGAAGATGCGCATCACCACCGTCGTCGATGGCGCCATGCCCGCGAGCGAGCCGAGCTCGAGCCGCTCCGACAGCCCGGTCGAGCTGCCGGTCTCGAGGCGCGCGCCAAGGTCCATCGTGGCGTCGTAGAGCGGCGGCAACCCGACGGCCGCGCCGCCGCCGAGGGCGAGCGCGAGCGAAAGGACACCGAGGCCACGGACGAGGCCCCGGCCGCGCAGCGCGATGACGCGCCCCCGACCCCGATCCGCGGCGTAAAGCGCGAGGATCGCCGCCGCGAGGCAGCCCGCGCGCGCGGCGTCCCAGCGCATCGCGATCACGATCACGCACGAGAGGCGCGGCAGAAACGGCCGCAGCCGCAGGAGGAGCGCCGCCGGGTCGAGCGCCGGCCCGGCCTCGACGCACGCCAGGAGATCGAGCGCCTGCTCGAGGAAGCCGAGGCTCCGGCCGAGCACGAGCGGGTGTACGCGGTCGCCGACCACCAGGAGGTCGTGAGCGCCTCACCGCGCGAGAGCTGCGCGACCGCGCCGGCCGCGAGCGAGATGGCGGCCTCGAGCTGTGCCGGGGTGCCGGCCGCGCCGTCGGTATCGACCACGACGCCGATGCGCGAGAAGTACTCCTGCTGGTACTCGCGCACGACGGGCTTGCCGGTGCGGGCCCAGCCGCGCACGTGCAGGTCGCGCACGCGATCGCCGGCCCGGTAGGGGCGCACGCCGAGGAGCTCCATCGATTCGCCGGTCTTCGAGGCCAGCGCGACGCCGCCAGGCTGGTAGCGCTGCCCCATCGGCGTGCGCAGCCGCTTGACGTCCGCGATGCGCGGGATGACCAGCACGCGCGGCCGTGCTGGACACGGGCGGACCGAGCGAGAGGCCCAGCGGAACCAGCGCGCGCGCCTCGAACGGCCCGAGCAGGTACTCGCCTCGACGCGGCAGCGAGAGGGTGAGCGTGGTCCGTGCCGCCTCGCCCCGGCGAAGGTGCGGGATGCCGGGCGGCGGCTCCACGTAGCGCCCGCCGGCGCCGAGCGGTGGGCTCGACAGACGCAGCGAGAAGCGATCGTGCGTGCCGTGGTTTTTTGCCTCGAGCTTGACGGCGATGGGCTCGCCGGCCGTCACGCGCCTGGCCACGCGCAGCTCGAGCGACACGCCGGGCAGGCGGATGCGTGCGCGCCCCAGCAAGGGCGCGAGGAGCAAGCCCGCGAGGGCGCACCACACGAGGTGGATCTGGTTCGATCGCACCTCGGTCCCGGCCGCGCCCGCGACGAGCGTGAGCACGAAGACGGCGCGCCCCTCGGGCGTGAGGTTGCGGTAGAGCTGCCGGACCGCCGCGACGAGCCGGCGCATCAGGTCGGGACTTCGACCGTGGCCAAGATCCCCGCCACGAGGTCCAACGCGGCCGTGCCGCCGTACCGCGCCTGCGCCGTGAGCGCGACGCGGTGCGCGAGCACGGGGCCCGCCAGCGCCTGCACGTCCTCGGGCGTCACGTACGTGCGGCGCTCGCGATGAAGGTCCGTGATGCGCTGCTGCTGGCGCGGGGCGTCATGTTGCTCAGCAACCTCGGCCTCTACTTGCTGCTGAATCGCCACTGGAGCGAGCACTGGACCGTGGTCGAGCAGCGCCTGGACGGGATTCCGCAAGACCAACGAGGACGGGATCCGCCGCGAGGTCCAGGGCCTGCGCGCCGAGCTGCAGGCGGAGATCAGGCGCACCAGCGCGGAGCACCACGGGTGGCTGCAGGGGTGGTGCGCGAGCACCGGACCGCCAAGGTCCGCGCGAGCCGCGTCGCCCAGTCCAAGCGGCGAGCGCGGTCCGGGTCATCGGGGTGACCGAGGCCCCCCGGGAGCCCGCGAGACAGGCTGCATCATGGGGCCTTGCGGGGCTCCAGCTCGTGCCCGCGCGCTAGGGCCAGCTCCCGCTCGATCGCGACGAGCAGCCGCTTGCCGGCCGGCGAGGCGTTAGCGCGCCACTCGTCGCGCTGCGGCGCCACGAGACTCCCCATCTCCGCGCGCAGCCCGGGCGGCACCGGCCGCACCTCGACGCCCATGCCGGGCAGCGAAGCCAGCAGGCTGCGCTCGACCTCGCGCACCTTCTTGTTGTAGCGCAGGCACACCTCGAGCATCCCGTCGGTGAGCTGCCGCTGCAGCGGCCCCGGCACCTTCGCCAGGCCCCCTGGCCCGAGCACCACGAACCCCGGCTGGTACATGTGCGCGGACAGCGTGAGCGTCCGGATCTGCTGGTGCCAGGCGCTCACGAACAACCACACCACCGCCGAGTCGAGCGCGTCGATCTTCCTTTCCTCGAGCGCCCCCATCACATCGGGGAGGCTCACCGGGGTGTGCTGGATTCCGAGCAGATCCCACATGCGCGTGTGCATGCGGCTGGGCTGGGAGCGCAGCCGGGTCCGACGCAGATCGGCCAGGTTCGAGATCGGCGCCTGGGTGCCGAGGTGCCGGAAGCCGACGTCCATCATGCCGAGGAACCGGTAGCCACGCGAGGCGACGGTGCGCTCGAGGAGCGGCCACAGGCGCACCAGGATGTGGTCGACCTCCTTGCCATTGCGAAACAGGAACGGTAGCTCGAGCACGCTCATCTCGGGCAGCAGGCCCTCGGCTGCGCCAACGCTGGCGCCCCAGCCGTCGAGCGATCCGCGCGCCACGTCGCGCGCCATCTCCGCCTCGCTCCCGACGACGGCGCCGTGTATCAGCTTGAGGCGGACGGCGCCGCGGGTGTTCTGGTCAATGAGGCGCGCCAGCGCTTCGAGGGCGTCCGCCCAGGGTGAGCCCTCGGGCGCTGAGCCGCCGAGCCGCAAGATCACGGGCTCCGCGCTGGCTGCGGGGCCGGTGAGGCTCGCAGCGAGAGCAACCGCGAGACCGTGGCCCCAGCGCACGGCCTAGTCTAGCCCATCGAGCGGGCCGCGGTCGCCGCGACCGGCGCTCGATCAGGCAGCCGCGCGAAATTCCGGAGGCCGCCATACGCTGGGGCATGCGCACGCTTGTGGCGGTCGGTCTGGTGCTGAACGTCCTCGGCTCGACCCTCGCCGCAGCCGAGTTGCCGCGGCCCGAGGGCCCCCGGATCGGCGGGGTGGCGCTCGGAGGCGAGATCTGGCTGGTCAAGGACGGCGGCCGCCAGCCCTCCGCGGGTGGCGCGGTCGCCGGGCGGATCGACGCCAGCCAGTAGAGACCGATCTGGCGTGCGGATTCGATGAAGTCGGTGAAGGCGATGGATGCGGGGACGCCGGAGGCTCATGTCCCCGGGTTCTGGTGGGCGACCATGCCGGTGGTGAAGAACACGCCGGAGCGGATTTTCCAGGTGTTGCCGTTCTTGTCGGGACGCTGACTACGCGGGTCCGCATCAGATGCCACGCTCGGCGGCGGATCCGAGGAGCTCGGCTCGCAACCAGCGCGAGCGCGGCTCTTCGTCCGCCAGCCGATGCCAATAGACGTGCAGCTCCACCGGCGGCAGCGGCAACGGGACGGCCAGCAAGTGGTTGCCGAGCGGCGCCCCCAGCGCCACGGCGCGGCCGCGCGGCACCGTGAGCAAGAGATCGCTGCTCGCGACGAGGCGGAACGCGGCCTCGTAGTGCTGGCAGCGCACCGCGACGTCGCGCTGCACCCCGTGGCGACTGAAGATCAGATCCTCCACGCCGAGCCCGGTGGGACGGCTGGAGACGGTGACGTGGCGCGCCGCCAGGTAGCTCGCCGCCGTCAGCCGTCGCCGCCGCGCGCTCACGACGCAGAACGGATCGCGCGCCAGGAGGTGGTGCAGCACGTCGGGCTCGGTGGGGTGGGCCACGTCCACCGCGAGCTCGATCCGCCCCGAGGCGAGATCGCGCGCGAGACGCCCTCTCTCCAGCCTCACGCTGGCCAGGCGGGCCCGAGGGGCGCTGCGCGCGAGCCGTGCGGCGAGAGGCGGAAGGACGCTGGGCTCCACCTCGTCGTGCATGGCGAGGGTCACGGTGCCGAGGTCCCTGGCCGGCTCGAAGCGCACGGCGCCGTGCAATGCCCCCTGCAGGAGACCGAGCCCCTCGCGTATGCGCGGCGCGAGCCGCTCGGCAAACGGCGTGGGTGCGACACCGCGCCCGTCGCGCACGAAGAGGGCCGTCCCCAGAATCGCGCGCAGACGGGTGAGCGCGTGGCTCACGGCCGAGGGGGTGAGGGCCAGCCGCTCAGCCGCCCGGGTGAGGTTGCGCTCGCGGTACACGACGTCGAAGACGTGAAGAAGGTTGAGGTCGATCCCTTCCAGGCGCGGGCGGCAACATTGAGCTGCGTTCATGATTCTATGTGACTAGACTTCACTGGATTCATCAACGCAGGACCGTCACGATGCTTCCATCGATCTCGCCGGGAGGCCTGCCGTTGGAATTCAAGCCCACTTCCCGCTCGCAGTCGTACCGCGAGCGCGTCCGCACCTTCATTCAGGAGCACATACGCCCGGTGGAGGCTCGCGTGCTGCGCCAGCTGCACGACGGGGGTAAGTCTGGGGCCGACTGGACGCGCTGGTCGGTGCCTCCGGTCATCGAGGAGCTCAAGGCGCGGGCGAAGGCCGACGGGCTCTGGAACCTCTTCCTGCCCGATCCCGAGCTCGGCCCCGGACTCACGACGCTCGAGTACGCACCGGTGGCCGAGGAGATGGGCCGCAACCTTCTCGCCCCCGAGATCTTCAACTGCAACGCGCCCGACACGGGCAACATGGAAGTGCTCTGGAAGTACGGCTCGGAGGCGCAGAAGGCGCAGTGGCTCGTGCCGCTGCTCGCGGGCGAGATGCGCTCGGTGTTCTGCATGACCGAGCCGGACGTGGCGTCGAGTGATGCGACGAACATGCAGGCCACCGCCGTCGTCGAAGGCGACACGGTGGTGCTCAACGGCAAGAAGTGGTGGACGACTGGGCTCGGGCATCCGCGCGCCCGCGTGGCCATCTTCATGGCGCGCACGCCGAACGCGGAGGCTGGCCGCCACGGCCAGCACTCGATGCTGCTGGTGCCGCTCGATACGAAGGGAGTGCGCATCCAGCGCATGCTTCCCGTTTTCGGTGAGTACGATCCCCCCTACGGCCACGGCGAGGTGAGCTTCGAGGACGTTCGGTTGCCGGTGTCGAGCTTCATCAG
>JAHFDS010000470.1 GCA_023248855.1 Myxococcales bacterium | reverse complement strand
GCCCGCCGCCGGTGCCGATCACCGCCGCAGCAGCGCCGCCGTCCGGGCCGGTCGCGCTGGCGCCGGCGTCGGCGAGCCACGCGGGCGAGCAGGTCGGCGCCATCTGCAAGAGGAGGTCTTCGCGCTCCCCTGGGCCAAGCTCGAGCTCAAGCTCGACGCGCGAGTCCCCGAGCGTCTCCAGGCCGGGCGCCGCCGCGCGAGCGCTCCCGGCGCCGAGGCCGCGCGCTGCCACCCGGGTGGCGGGGATGCCTTCGGACACCATCGCGTGCGCGAGGACGGCCGCGCGGGCCGCCGCGAGCTCCCAGCTGGAGGCGAAGCTGCGCCGCTCCCGACCTGCGGGCTCGGTGTCCACCTGCGCCACGACGGTCAGGGACGCGCGCGGCTCGCCGCCGAGGGTCCGCGCGATCTGGCCGACCAGGAGCCGGCCGCTCGGCGAGAGCTTGGCGGTCCCCTCCTCGAACAGGACGCCCTGACGCAGGCCGAGGCGCAACCGGGCGCCGACCTGCCACAGGCGCACGCGGGTCGGCTCCTGGAGCTTGCCGAGCTCACCCACGAGGTGCCCGGCCGTGTCGCACCGCTCGCGCGAAAGCGCGACCAGCCGATCCTCGAGGCCCCTACGCGCCGGTCCCATCGCGCGCTCACAGGTCGCGTGCGCCTCCTCGGCCTGCCGGCGCTGACCATTGCATACGTTCAGACGAATGCGTCCCTCGTGCGCCTCGCCCTCGAAGCCGAGGCTCCGGTTCTCCGCGGCCTCGAGCCGCGTGCTGAGGTGATAGGCAAGGGCCCCCAGGCCACAGAGGCCAGCGATGGCGAGCACCGAGCCGAACACGAGGCCGAGCCGCGGGCCGCCACGCCGGCCGCCGCCGCGGCCGCCGCGACCGCCAGGGCGATCCTCGTCGGTCCACGGGGCCTGCTGGCCTTCGAATGTCGGCAGGGGCTTTTCTTCGTGCGCCATCGGGCTTCGATCTCGCGATCGAGCAGGCAGATCATAGCCGGGCGCCGGAGGCGCGCAATTTCACCGCTAGGGTCGCCCTAGCGCGAATGACGCAACCGCCGGGCCCTGGCGTATGCTCGCCGCGTGAAGTCCCGACCGCCTCCTCCGGATGCACACCTGGTCGTGCGTCGCGTGCTCCTCGACGCGGACGCGGTCCTGCGCACGCTGCGCCGCATCGCGCACGAGGTCCACGAGCGCAGCGCCGGCGACGCCCCGCCGCTGCTCGTGGGCATCCGGACCGGCGGCGCCTTCCTCGCAGAGCGCCTCGGCCGGCTGCTGGGGGAGATCGATGGCCGTCCGATCCCGGTCGGGGCCCTCGACATCACGCTGTATCGCGATGACGTGTTCCACGGCCTGCCTCGGCCCGAGGTGGGCCCGACGCAGCTGCCGGGCTCGATCGAGGGGCGACGGATCGTCCTCGTCGACGACGTCCTCTACACGGGGCGCACGGTGCGCGCCGCGCTGGAGGAGCTGGTCGAGTTCGGTCGCCCCGAGGCCGTGCAGCTCTGTGTGCTGGTCGACCGAGGTCACCGCGAGCTGCCCATCCAGCCGGACTACGTGGGGCTGACGGTGCAGACCACGCGCGACGAGTCCGTGCGCGTGATGCTGGCCGAGCGTGGCGAGGTGGACTCGGTGGTCCTGCGCGAGCGCCCGCGCTGACGCGGGATCGAGCCACGGTGGAACATCGGTGTTCCAGCCCCTGGAACACCGCGCCGCCGGCGGCGGGCCCTGACCACCGCCAACTACCTGTAAGCAGGTGGGCGATATCTGGCCTCCCGCTTGCTAATTCGCTGCGTCATGCCTGACCTGATTTTCCCTCGTTCCTTGCTGCTTCCTCTATCGATGGCGTTCGGCATCGGAGCTGGGTGTGGTGGCTCGGAGGGCAATGGCTCGCCCGAGCTGCTCCCCTTCGAGCACCAAGCCGACACCGCCGTCGCGGCTCTCGAGGAGGACTCGAAGTCCGACACCCCCAACCCGAACGCGCTCCCCATCTTCGAGATCTCACCCGGGACCGTCGTCGCGCACGACGTGGCCCCCGCTCGCCCGCTGGTCGGGCTGACGTTTCGCGCAGAGGATGCTGCGGCGATCAACGCCAATGCCGCGCTGCGCACGGTGCCGCCCGTGATCGCACCGCCGATCGCACCGAGCCCACCGCTGGGCCCGACGGTCAACCTGGTGCTCTACCGCCGGACCTCGTGCCTCGGCCGCTGGGAGCGGGTGCCGAATGCCAGCAGCACCGCCGTGCTGGCGACCCGGCTCCCTGAAGCGGGCGAGTACCTGCTGGTCACCGGGGCCACCAATCCGAGCAGCACCGCCACGCTGAGCGCGAGCTTCGCCGCGGACACCGTCGGGGCGATCGTCAAGGACAAGGCCAATCGAAACTACAAGATCGCGCAGAGCTGGCTCCCCGCAGACGCGGTCAAGCAAGTCAACACGGCTGGCGTGCGCCGGTTCAGCCAGCTGCGTAGCCAGAACCTGCAGGCGCTCTCGCAGCGTACCGGCCTTCCGAAGCCGGCCCTCGACGAGCTGTCCGCGCTCGCAGGCTGGCTCGACACCGACGGCGTGACCTACGAGCAGGCCTGCGCGCTCAAGCGCGCGGGCGCCGATGATGCGGCCGGCTACTATCGCCTGCCGCGCGCCAAGCAGAGGGCGCTCGCCCCGCTGGTGCCCGAGGGCTCGTTGCCCCTGCCCCCCCCAACCTGTCGCGGCGGTCGCTGCACGGACCCCGTCGCCTGCGTGAGCTTCGACGCGCCCAGTCGTCAGCCCAATGACGATCGGATCACCAGGCCCTTCATCAACTGGCAATCCGGCTCCGCCTGGTCTGGGACCCCTTATCCGCTCTCCAAGCCCTGGATGACCGCTCCCGGGTCTCCCAACATCGATGAGCGCTGGTATCCGGATCCCGCGCAGGGCTGGGACCTGCTTTCCTACAACTTCGGGGGCCAGGGGCCGAACGCCGATCTCACCAGCAACGCGAGCGAGAACCTCGGATACATCCTGTTCCATCAGCGACACAGCGGCCTGATGCGCCTCTTTGTCTGGGTACACAAGACCCCCAACTACCACGAGCTCGCGGTTCACCTCGGCGTGGCGGATGAGGACCGCCCAAGTATCCCAACTGGCTGGGTCTTCCCCAACGAGCCTACCTTTCCAGGACAGCTCTCCAACTCGGCCATCCCGTCCAGGTCCATTGGCCACGGCACGACGGTCCTGTTCAATGCCGATGGCCTGCAGACCATCCAGCCGCACACCTGGCTCCGCTCGGAGTTCTCGGTGCTCCACGACCCGAGCTTCTATCCTGCCCCGGCGGAAGGGACGGTCTCCTTTCCGGGTGATCCGCCGATTGGCTTCCAGGCGAAGCGCTTCTCGCTGAGGTTCGAGGGCTTCTACAAGAACATCTTCGACCTCTACCTCGAGGCGAACGCCAAGATGAGCGGCACGGCGAAGGTGTCGCAGCCGAAGCTCGAGGCCGGCAATACCGATCTGGCCGTCAACGCCGGGACGAAGATCTACGAAGGGAACTACGTGGACGGTGCCAAGAACGCCCTCGCCTATGGCTTCGGGGAAGATCTACCGGACTGGCTCAAGCCGAGAAACAGGGGAAATGACTACGACATCTTCCTGGCTGGGGTGATCAGCGGAGACATCTATGGGGTCAGCACCTCACAAGGTCTCGGGCTCGGAGAGGTCTTCTTTCGCCTGGACGGGACGTACGACCCGACGTCGATCAACGTAGACCTCGCCAGACTCGGCGGAACGGATTCGGTCCAGCGCTGCGCCGGGGTGCAGCTTGGCACCGTCTATCTCTCGGAGAAGAAAAACCAGTCCCTGGATCCAAGCCCACCCTTCTTTGATGCGGTGATTGACTATTGCAATGGAGGAAACAACATTCCCGCCCTGCGCTTCGGGGCCAACAGCTGCCTGTCCCGTGGCAACCACAGCGTGACGATCACCTCCACGGATTTCAGTGTCGGGTCGCTGCGCGCCGCACGCGGTCTTGCAGAGCCGATTCGGATCTCGGGCGAGCGCGTGACCCTGGAGGTCATCGGAGACGCGGACCCGCGCACCTGCAGGGGACCGAGCTGTACGGCCCCCGCTGCGGAGCTGTGCCCTCGTGGTGAAGACTGCTATCAACCAACGAAGCTCCTGGTGGCGAACGGCGATTTCAGTCCTGCCGACACCGGAGCCGCCACCCTCCGTTTCTGGGATCTCCCTTACCTCGCCTCCACTACGTGGAGGCGATACAGTGGGTACCTCAGTGGGACCGACGTGGTCAGGAGTACCAAGAACATCAAGGTCTACCTGCGCTGGCACGCAAACCTCTACGCACCTGGCCGAAACGATCCGTTTCAGTGGGAATACGCCCAGGATATCACGGACCGGCTGAGGTTGAACGTTTGCAATCCGTGCAGTAACTAGCCCTGGCACAGAGGAAAGCGATGCGCACGGAAATCATCTTGCTGCTCTCCTGGTTGCCCGCATGTGGCGACCAGGCGCCTGTGATGGCAGGTGATGGGGCACCCACGCCGCCCCGGGACGGGGGAGTTGCGGGCCAGGCCATGCTGCCCGACGCCGGAGTGGTGGTGTGTCCGGGGGACCCCGTCCCCTGCCCGGGCCGCTGCAACGACCGGGGGTATTGCCAGTCGGACCGCCCGACCGGGGCGGAGATCCGCATCCCGGCGGGCACCGTCGTGATGGGCGACAGGATGTTCGCGCCCGTCATCACAGCGGACTGGCGGCTGGCCACGATCACGCGGCCGTTCTACATCGATCGCACCGAGGTCCCCGTGTCGGCCTACCGGGCGTGCGTCGCGGCCGGCGCCTGTTCGCGACCCATCAACGTGCCTGCGGACGTGGCTTGCGAGTGGGGCATCCTGCCGGATTCGGATGCAGACAAGGAGCGGCGGCGGTACGGCCTCATTGGGGACCACCCGGTCAACTGCGTCACGTACGCGCAAGCGGAAACGTTCTGCCAGTGGAAGGGAGGGCGCCTGCCGACGCACGGGGAGTGGATGCTGGCCGGGCGGGGCCCCGCCAGCACGCGCCCGGGCTCCTGCGAGAGCACCGAGGATCTGAACGCGAGCGACGGTCGCTGCAACGCGCGGCCTTATCCCTGGGGGGATGAGCTCGATAGCCAGCGCGCCAACGTGGCCTCCCGACGCCCAATCGACGAGGAAGCCTGGCGCCAAAGAACCACCACACCGGTCGGGTTCTTCGACGGCTCCATCCACCCCGGGGAGAGCATGACCTCCCCGGTCACCATGTACGCGTACGAGACGCACGATGGCAGCTCGATTTTCGGCGTGCACGATCAGATCGGCAATCTTGCCGAGTGGGTCGCCGACTGGGGCAGCACCCGGTGGGAGCAATCTGGACCGCCCAGGAGCGAGACCGGTCCAGCCACCGGCACCTATCGGCTGGTCGTGGGTGGCGACCTCGACACCAGCGCACCCTTTTTCGCGCCACTTGGCAAGCGCATCGGTGTTCTTCCCGAATCCCCCTATGTCGGTACCGGCTTCCGCTGCGCCCGCGACGTCCCGCGCTGATCCAGCTGGCTTCGCGGCTGGCACCTTCCTCGCCTAGCCCGCCCCCGCGCCCGCTCCACCCGCGCCCGCTCCACCCGCGCCCGCTCCACCCGCGCCCGCTCCGCCCGCGCCCGCTCCGCCCGCGCCCGCTCCGCC
>JAHFDS010000089.1:20957-23302 GCA_023248855.1 Myxococcales bacterium | reverse complement strand
TCCCGCTTCCACCGCTTCCGCTTCCGCCGCTCCCGCCACCATCCTCGGCTCCTCCGTCCGCTCCGGCTCCGCTATCGCCTGCTATCCCAGTGGCGCCTCCGCTCGCGGAACCGCCGCCTCGTGAGCTGCGATCGAAGGAGCAACTCGGGACGGCGACCTGGAGGAGAGTCAGGACGGCCCCCGCAAGACGGCATGCCGAGCGGTCCACGCGAGCGGCGCCCAGGTGCGGTGTCATGGGCACATGCTCACCTCCACGGCAATGCACGTTCCGATCCCCCGCTTGAATGCACGGGGCGGCTGGCAGCCTGAGCCCCGCTGAAGGCGCCAGCCGTCAGCTGGCGGCGGCAGCCCCCGGGTCAGGGGCGTGTCCACTCGCAAGGAGGCTGGCCTGTCCTCTCATGGCGTTATCTGGCGCGTTATCTGGACATGAGGTGACGGCGCGTCCAGCTCTCGATCTCGCAACTGGCTGAAACCACGTCGCTGTGAGATTGGATCGGCAATTGCTGCATGGTCACCCCATGAAAGCAACGCTGGTTCTCATGCTGATTGTAGCGGGGTGTGGTTCCCAGGCCGACGAGCCGATCGGCAGCACGCAAGGGCGCCTCATGAGAAACGGCCTCAAGAATGGCCTCAAGAATGGCCTCAAGAATGGCCTCAAGAATGGCCTCAAGAATGGCCTCAAGAATGGCCTCAAGAATGGCCTCAAGAACGGCCTCAAGAATGGCCTCAAGAATGGCCTCAAGAACGGCCTCATCGCCGACCTGAGGGAGAGCCCGGACGCCCAGGAGCTGTTCAAGTACCTCGTGCGCGCGATGAGCCACCCGGACGAGTGCGTCGAGCTCTCGGCCTGCGAGACGAAGGAGTCCGGCGAGTCGATCTGCGACGCCATCCTGGAGGAGGGCGGCGCCCCCGTGCAGCTCTGCGGCGGCCTCAACGCCCAGACGCTGGTGCGGGACTATCTGGCCGGAGCCAGCACCGACCAGGCCCCCGGTGCCTCCTACAGCTTCCTCGAGCACGGCTTCGGCTGGGACGATCCGGCGCCCCCGAGCGAGCTGACGCTGGCGGCGGAGCGCGCGGCGACCTGCGCGCTCTTTGCGTTCGTCAACAACCGATCGGTCGAGATCTCGATCCGCACGGGAGACGACCGGACCGAGCTGTCGCTGGGTCAGGGGGACGAGCGAAAAGCCGAGATCCGCGACTTCATCGCCAAGGACATCGCGGTCTATTGCAACCTCGATGCGATCACGCATCGCCCCGGGGATCCCGACTCCCCCCACAGCGGCAACTGGTTCCGGAAGGAGCACAAGGTGCAGAACGCGAATCCGGATCTGGCGGCTCCGACCACCGCCGACACCATCGACGTCGTACGCGGGCCCTTCGCCTGCCTCCATGCGCCCTACCTCGGTGACCGCGGCAACGGGGACAGTGCTGGGGAGGGCGGGGGCATGATCGTGCTGCCTGCAACTGGCATGAGCCAGCGCTATTGCACAGAGGAGTTCGAGCACGGAATCTATGGCGAGTGCGACGAGCTGGTGCGGCGGATCCGGAGCTGCAGCGACTGGAATCTCGCGCCTACAGGCATGACCGCGGCGCTCTTCCAGCCCGACTGGCAGCACTTCTGGCTGACGGTATACACGACAGGCTCCATGGGACACGCGGTCATGGACGGCCCCGGCACAGTGCTGCAGCCCTGACCCGCGTTCGAAGGAGCCATACAGGTGACGCGATGACCCACACGGATGGCACTCCAATCGCAACGGGATGGCCCGCCGGCCTCGTGATCGAGGCCCTCGCCGGCACCGGCGGCACCGCCAGCGTGTACCGAGCCCGGAGGACCGACGGCACGCGGGTCGCGCTCAAGGTGCTGTCCGCCGAGCTTTCGGCGATGCCGGAGGTCCTCCAGCGGTTCCGAGCGGAGGCCGACGTGATGCGGGCGCTCGATCACCCGGGCATCGCGCGCGTGCTCGGCTGCGGGAGCCTGGCCGATGGTCGGCCCTACCTCCTGCTCGAGTGGCTCGAGGGGCGCGACCTCGCGGCGGAGCTGGAGGCGCGCGTGACGCTGTCTCCGCGCGAGGCGATCGACGTGCTCGCGCAGATCGTGCCGGCGCTCTCGGCCGCCCACGCGCAGGGGATCGTGCATCGCGACCTCAAGCCGTCGAACGTTCTCGTGCTGGCCGGCGAGGGCCTGCGCTGCAAGCTGCTCGACTTTGGCATCGCGAAGCTGACCGATCGATCGCACCCCGCATTTTCGGAGCTCACGCGCACGGGGCTCCGGCTCGGGACGCCCGCCTACATGGCGCCCGAGCAGCTACGCGCCGAGCTAGTGGATGCGCGGGCGGACCTCT
>JAHFDS010000089.1:0-20947 GCA_023248855.1 Myxococcales bacterium | reverse complement strand
TGCTGTTCGAGCTTCTGACGGGCCGCTTGCCGTTCGACGCGGAAACGGACGTCGAGCTCGAGATCTTGCAGCTCGAAGCCCCACCGCCGCGGCCCTCGCGCTTTGCTGCGATCCCGCCCTGGCTCGACGCGGTGGTCCTGCGCTGTCTCGCCAAGGCGCCTGCCGAGCGCTATCCCTCCGCGACGGCGCTGCTCGACGACCTGCGCGCTGCGGCCACCGCGACCGGCTTCTCGGAGGAGCTGCGCATTCGCCTCGACGTCCGCCTCACCTGCCCGACCGAGGAGGCCCCCGAGGAGGCGCTCGACGATCTCGACCGGGTCCACGCGGCCCTGGTCTCGCTGTGCGGCGAGGCACACCTGGGCATCGTCACCGAAGCGGCCGGGATGCTGCTCGCCCGCGCCGAGCTCAGCGCGCACCCCCCGCTCGCCGAGGTGGAGCGCGCCGCCGCGCTCCGTGCGATCACGACGGGCCTCGAGCAACTCGCGTCTCGGCCGGGCCGAAGCCCGCTCGTTGCGCTGTCCGCGCTCGCCGATCAAGCTGGCCGGGACGCGGCCTGGCCCGGGCCGGCCCCCCGCCCGGGCGCGCACATCACCCGCAGGAGCCTCCCGTCCGAGGGTTGGACCGTCGTCGATCCGTAGCCACAGCCCTAGTCCCAATGCCGGGCACATGGGGGTCAGCGTCGGCGTCAGCGTCAGCGTCCCCGTTTGCTGACCCGCGGACGAAATCCGGGTCCGGACCCGGGGAAGAGCCGTCCACGTCCACGTCCACGCAGCGAGACATGTCTCCGCTTCGCGGCCGGTCATCTAGACAGAGTCGCATTGATCCGGCGCCATCTGAAGCCGGTCCCGCTCCCGGTCCCCTTCCCGGTCCCGCTCCGCGTCCGGTATTCGAGCTGGCTGAGCCGCTGCGGTCGAGGAGCCGGACGCTCGGGACCGGGAAGGGGACCGGGACCGGGACCGGACCCAGAGCGCTGGCGCGGGGTCTACGCGTTTCTGTCTAGTCCTCGCTGTCGTCCTGCGCCGTCAGGCCGTACTTGCGCAGGCGACTGCGCAGATACTGTCGATCCGTGCGCGCCAGACGCGCGGCCTCCGACAGGTTGCCGCGGCTGCGGCGGACCAGCTCGCGCACGTACCAGCGCTCCCAGCGCCCGATCGCGCGTTCCTTGGCGTCTCGGAACGGGAGCGCAGGATCGAAGACGTAGTCGGCCAGCGCGCTCAGCGGCGGACCTTCCGAAGCCTCCCCCGACGACGACGGGTCTTCCTCCACAGGCTCCTCGGCGCCACCCATGAGCACCGCACGCTCGACGGCCGCCCGCAGCTCCCGCACGTTGCCCGGCCAGTCCATGCGCACGAACGCCTGGACCAGCTCCGGGGGCGGCAGGTCCCCCGGGTGCCCGGTGAACTGCTCGTAGTAGTGGGCCACGAGGAGCGAGATGTCCTCGCGCCTCTGCCGAAGGGGTGGCATCCGTAGCCGGACGGTGTTCAGGCGATAGAAGAGGTCCGAGCGGAAACGGCCCGCGTTGACCTCGGTGCGCAGCTCGCGGTTGGTCGCCGCGATCACCCGGACATCGAGCTTGATCTGATCCTGCGAGCCGATGCGCCTGACCAGGCGCTCCTCGAGCGCACGCAGGAGCTTGGGCTGCATCTCGAGCGGCAGCTCGCCCACCTCATCGAGGAACAGCGTGCCGCCGCGCGCGGCCTCGAAGGCGCCGGCACGCGCCGACGTGGCGCCGGTGAACGCGCCGCGCTCGTGGCCGAACAGCTCGCTCTCGATGAGCGTGGGCGGAATGGTGCTGCAGTCGAGCACGCTGAACCGGCCCCTGGCTCGTGGGCTCGCGTGGTGGATGGCCTCGGCGAGCAGCGTCTTGCCCGTCCCGGTCTCACCCTCGAGCAGCACCGTGGAGTCGCTCGCCGCGACGCGCGGCAAGAGCGCGAACAGCCGCCGCATGGCGGGGCTCGCGCCGAGCGCACGACCAAAGGAGCTCGCCTCCGACAGAGGCTCGACCACACGCTCGGCCAGATCTTCGAGTCGGAGGGTGCTCTGGCCGAGCCGGAGCCGCACCCCGGGCCGCACCAGCGCAGCCTCGATGCGGCAGCCCGCGATCCAGGTGCCATTCGTGCTGCCGAGATCGCGCAGCGAGAATCCTTGCGGGCAGGCCACGAAGACCGCGTGATGGCGTGACACCGCCGGGTCGGTCAGTCGCAGCTCGTTGCCCTCCGCGGTGCCGACGGTGATCTCCTCGCCGGCGGCGACGGCCACACTGCCCCGATCGGGGCCATCGGTGACGACGAGACGAAAGCGCTGGTAGCTGTGCTCGTAGGCCAGCGGACCGAGGTGTTGCGTGCCGGGGCCGGGCGGGCTTGCGCTCACCCGGTCACCGCGTCGGACAGCACCAGATCGTCCGTGCCGAGCCTCGCAAGCCACGCCTGCACGCGCAGGAGCTCGCCGCCGCGCGGGCGATGGCCCACGAGGAGCACCTCGTCCACGTGCACCGCGACGCGTGCCCGGATGGTCGGATGCGCCGCCCGCGCTCGCTCGAGCACCTTGTGCGCAAGCCCGGCGGCCTCCTGGCGAGCCGCGAGGTCTCCGGCCGGGTCGAGCGGCAGGAGCAGGACGAATAGCCCCATCATGCCCGTCTCGAGCTCGAGCGTGAAGCCGTGCGGCTCGAGCAGCTGCGCCAGCGCGGGAATGACGCCCTCGATGGCACCGAGCAGCGCGTCGTCCGAGCTCTCGAGCGCACCCTGAGCGAGCGCGAGGTCCACGTGGATGGCGAGCCCGCGGGCGCGGGTCGGCAGCGCCTGCGGGAGCCTGCTCGCCGCAGCGCGGAACGCCTCGAGCAGCGCGGGCGCGGAGGGGAAGCGATGCTCGGGCTCCCGGGCCATTGCCCGCACCACGACCGCGTCGACCTCGGGGGCCACGGGCGCGCGCGTCGATGGACGCGGCCGGCCAGCGTGCAGGTGCAGGTGATGCATCGTGGCTGCCGAGGCCTCCCCGTACGGCGGCTGCCCGGCCAGCATGTGGAACGTGAGCACCCCGAGCGCGTAGACGTCCGTACGCGCATCGACCGGCGCACCCAGGATCTGCTCGGGTGACATGAAGCTCGGCGTACCGACGAGCCCGTGCGACGTCGTCAGGCCCGTGCCGACGCCCTCGAGGAGCTTGGCCACCCCGAAGTCGAGCAGCACGACTCGCCCCTTGGGCTCACGGCAGAGAAAGACGTTCGATGCCTTGATGTCCCGGTGCACCAGCGAACGCGCGTGCGCGAGCGCCAGCACCTCGCACAGCGGGCCCAGCACCTCGAGGGTCTCTGGCACGGACATGCGACCGTGGGCGTCGAGGTACGCAAGCAGGTCGGTGCCCTCGAGGAGCTCCATCACGAAGTACGGCCGAGCGTCCTCGAGCTCGCCGAAGTCGTAGATGTCGAGCGCGGCCGGGTGTCCGAGCATGTTGGCCGCGCGCGCCTCGAGCTCGAACCGCTGCC
This sequence comes from Myxococcales bacterium, assembly GCA_023248855.1. GTDB lineage: Bacteria > Myxococcota_A > Polyangia > JAHFDS01 > JAHFDS01 > JAHFDS01. Next base: position 17,466 of record JAHFDS010000089.1, on the reverse strand, counting down.
GGACCTCCCGCGAGCCCGAGAGGTCGGCGTGAAGCACCTTGATGGCTGCGGTGCGCCCGAGGACCTCGTGACGCGCGCGGTAGACCGTCCCGAATCCGCCTGCGGAGACGATGTCCTCGACGATCCAGCCGCCCACGCGCGATCCCGGCCCGAACCCGGATCCGCGGGCGGATCCTCCGGGGGCGGTTCGGATTACGTCGCGTGTGCTCACGTACAGAAGGATAACCGCACAATCCGTGCGCGGATGGCAAGCGATCGACCCCGCTTGCAGCCCGCCCTGAAGTCATGCCACGATGGCGGGTTTTGTCGAGTCACCTTCGTGACGCGACGGTGGCCCCGATGAAGCTGCCCTCAGTCGGCGCCGGATCCCTGGGGGCATGCACCTTCATGCCGCCGGCGCGTGAGCCCATCCGGGTCAGGCGCCCCAGCGTCCAGAGCGCCGCCAAGCGTAGCTCGCATGCTTGCCGTGCGCCGCGCCGCCTGGTGCTCGAATTGCACCAGCCATTCTCCGATGCGATTCACCCCAGGCCGCCTCCAGAGGAACCAGACATGAGCTTGCGCATGCGACTGCCCGAGATGCTTCGCGAGCTCGAGCTCGCCGTGGTCGCCGATCTCGTCAATGGCGAGCTGCAACACGCCATCCGGGCCAAGCTGCAGTGCATCGTCAACGCCGCCTTCATGATCGAGCAGCAAGTGTCCCGGCGCACGGACCTCCTCGAGACCGAGCCGAGCGTGTGGCGGGCCTTCGCGCTCCTGGCCAGCTCGACCGCCGCAGTCTCCGAGGGTCTCGCGCATGGGCATGCTCCGCCGCCAGCCTGTCAGCCTGTGGCCGAGATCGCCGCCATCTTCGACGGCCTCCCCTCGTTCTTCGGTCGCGAGGCCCGCGTGGAGATCGACTGTCCGATCGGCCACCGCACCGAGATCGACGGGCGCGAGCTGCAGCTCGCGACGGCCCACCTCGTCGAAAACGCCCTCGAAGGGAGGCGACCCGGTGAGCGCCCGCACGCCCGGGTGACGGTCAGCGCGAGCGCGGAGGTGATCCTGATCGAGGTCGTCGACCGGGGCGTGGGCCTTCCGGACGAGGTCGCGCAGCGGGCGCTCGAGCCCTATTTCTCGACCAAGCCCGGGCGGCTCGGGCTCGGGCTGAACGTCGCGCGCGCGCTCGCCCGCCGCTGGCGGGGTGACCTCGTGCTCGAGCCCCAGCCGATCGGGGCACGCGCGCACCTCGTGTTCCCCATCCCAGCAACCAGCGACCACGGTACGCAAGCCTGAAGGGAGGCCCAGCATGGTAGGGGAGACTTTCACGCCAGCCACGCCGCGTGCCCGGATGGTCCCATCGCGTGGGCCGGAGCAGACCACCGTGCGCGGCTTGCGCGCGAGCAACCGCCGGTTGCGCAGGCTCAACAAGATCAAGGACGAGCTCGTGGCGGTCTGCGCGCACGACATGCGCGCGCCCATCACGGTCATCGCGGGCCACGTCGAGCTGCTGCTCGGCGAGCGCCTCGGGCCCCTGACGCCCAGACAGCGTCAGAGCGTCGAGCGTATCCAGAGGCAGGTCGGGCGCATGATCGCCCTGCTCGAGGAGCTCCTGCGGGCCCAGGCGCTCGGCGTGGATTCGCTGGAGGTGGCGCCAGAGCCGGGCGATCTCCCGGCGCTCTTGCGAGAGTGCGTCGACGAGCTGGCCGTGGCCTTCCAGGAGCGCGGCCTTGGCTGCGCGCTCGAGCTCGCCGAGGATCTGCCGAGCGTGCGCTTCGACCGCGGCCAGCTGCGCAAGGTGGTGGTGAATCTCCTGGCGAACAGCCTCAAGTACACGCCGAAAGGGGGCTCCGTCACCCTGGCCCTGGCCGTGGACGGACGCGGCGCCCACTTGCGCTTGACGGACACCGGCCGGGGTATCGCGCCGGCCACGATCGAACGGATCTTCGAACCCTATCGTCGTGGCGCGGAGGCAGGTGACGCGCCGGGCGTCGGCCTGGGGCTGGCGATCTGCCGGGAGATCGTCGAGCGGCACGGCGGCGAGATCTGGGTCGAGAGCCAGCTCGGCCTGGGCTCGACGTTCCATGTCACGCTGCCGCTCGAGGTCGAGGCCCCTTCCCTCGTGACGGTCTCGCGCGCCGCCCACAGGCACATCGTCCTCATCGACGACGATCCGGTGGCCCTCGAGACCACCGCCGCGTTGCTCGAGCAATCCGGCTATGCCGTGACCGCACTCAGCGATGGTCGGGTCGGTATCCCGGAGGTGCGCGGCGATCCCCCGGATCTGATCCTGCTCGACCTCAAGATGCCTGGCGTGAGCGGCTTCGAGGTCGCGCGGCGCCTCAAGCGCGACACCCGCACGGCGGACGTGCCGATCCTGTTCCTTTCGGGATCGCGCCAGGTCGAGGACCGAGTGCGCGGCCTGCAGCTGGGCGCGGACGCATTCCTCGAGAAACCCTTTCACGCCCGCGAGCTCATCGCCCACATCGAGCGCAGCCTGCACTCGGCCGCCGAGCGCGCGCTCATCCTGGCGCAGGTCAGCCAAGACGAGCTCACGGGCGTCGGGAACTACCGATACTTTCGCGACCATCGGGCCGCCGAGGTGGAGCGTGCGCGCCGCTACGGCTACCCGCTCGCGCTCGTGTTCATGGACCTCGACCAGCTAAAGCGCATCAACGATCGGCTCGGGCATGACGCCGGCAGCAAGGTGCTCGCGCACCTCGGGCACCTTCTGCGCGCACACGCCCGGCGGAGCGACATCGTCGCGCGCTACGGAGGCGACGAATTCTTGGCGCTCTTGCCCCATGTGAACCCCGGCGAAGCCTTCGCGTTCGCCGATCGCATCCGCGGCCAGCTGCGCGAGCTGGTCCTCTCGGAGTTGCCGGAGCGCATCTACCCCACCGTCAGCGTCGGCGTGTCGGCGCTGTGCGAGGCCGACCGTGGCCACGAGCTGGAGGAGTCCCTGGGCCGCGCCGATCAGGCTCTCTACAAGGCCAAGCGCGGGGGCGGCGACCGTGTCGTCCTCGCGCTGGATCCCGGCGACCTCCCGGCCGCGATCTCCACCGGCGCGAGCTCGTGACGGTAGTCACCTCCCGGCCGCCGGGAGCTCCACCAGATCGCCGTCGCCAGGCGCGAGCGTGCCGCGCGCTGCGAGGCCGAAGCGCGCCACGAGCGCCGGTGGCACGGCATGCTCGGCCTCGACGTCGCGGTTGAGCAGAAGGACGTAGCGCCGCTGCGACACGGGGTCGGTCGCGCCGCGCGCGAGCACCGGGCCGTCCTCGACGATCGCGCCCTCCACCTGCACGCGGCCAAGGAGCGGCAGCAGCGGCGCCATCCGTCGGGCCACCAGCGTGGCGCCCTGCAGCGCCTCCGTGGCCTGGCCGCCCGTCGTGCGCATGCCGACGTCGTACTCCCACTCCTCGAGCGTCGAAAGGACGTCCTCGGGGAAAGGGCCAGTCGATTGATAGACGAAAAGGAAGACCCCGCGCGCACCGAGCAGCGCCGCCGCCCAGATCTGAAAGCGCATGCGCGCCAGGTCCGGCATCACGAACAAGGGGCGACTCTCGACCTTTTCGGCGATGCGGCGGTACCACGTGCCTGAAAAGGCCTGTGCGAACACCCAGAAGGGCACGCCGGCCGCGCGCGCGATGTCGGCGTGGCGGCCCATCCACGTGAGGTAGCCTCGCGTCTGCTCGTCCGGAGTCCGCCACGAGAGGCGCGGATCGCTCGCCGTCGCGGTCCAGTCCGAAGACGCCATGAACGGGTAGACGTCCGCCACCAGCGCCTTGAGGTTCGGGCCGCGCATGCGCGCTTCCGCGGCGGCCACGCTGACCCAGCTCGCGACGTGGATCGTCGTGACCGGGTGCACCGGGTCCTCCTCGGCCACCGCCCGCCCCACCTCCGCGAGCGCGGACAGGGTCGGCGACTCGCCTGCCTCGACGTTGTCGCCGATCTCCTCGACAGGACAGTAGGCGAGCAGGTTCGGGTGGCGTCCCCACTGCCGCGCGATCCCCCGCCACGTCGGGATGACCTCGGCGCGCGCGTGCGCGAGCGTGGCGGCCGCATTGGCATTGGACGTTTTGTGAATCGCGAAAGGTCCTCCGCTGCCTTCGACCACCACGCGCAGGCAATGGCGCTCCGCTGCCTCCAGCCACACCGGGATGAGCGGCAGGTCGGCGTTGTGGCCGTCGAAGCCGGTCACCCAGACGGCGCCGAAGCCGCGCCGGGCGAGGTCACCCACGACGTCCGAAATGGTGGCCAGCTGCGCGCTCGGCTGGAGATCGTGCCACGCGAAGGGATCCGCGCCCACCATGGCGCCGAGGAGGAACGGCGGGCGGTCCCCCAGATCGCACGCACCCATGCCCCCGCCGCCTCCCGCACCAGCATCCGCGCGTCCAGGCCTTCCGCCGCCTCCGGACGCGCCAGCGGCGTTCATCCCATCCGGTTGTCTCGCGCCAGCGGCCCCCTGACCGCAAGCGGCGACCCAGAGCAGCACCGCAGCCCATTGCCAAGACGCCGCACCCGGTGGCTTCTGCACGGTGAATCTGTGTGGCAATTCTCGTTCCAGTCCGGCTGGTCACGGAAAGGCGTGACCAGGAGGGAGCAGCCCCGGGCCCAATGAGGGCCGAAGCCGCCACCTGAGGGCGCCTACCGTCTGCCCATCCAGCCGGCGGCCATCAGGGCCGCAATCACGACGCCCAGGACGGCCTCGCCGGCAATGCCCCCGGCGCCAGCCGCCGTCACGTGCATTTCGCGCCAATTGGCCGGCTTTCGCCGCAATGCGACGAGCAAAGTGGCTCCAAGGAACATGCTCACGCCGTACGAGGGCGGCAGCAGAAGACCCATCCCGATCCCCACGGCGGACGGCACCCGACGGCCGAGCCGGGGTACGGCCTCGAGGAGCGCCAGCGCCATGGCGAGGCCGAGCGCAACAGCGCTCGCGACGAGCGTCTCGGAGCTGACAGCAGCGCTGCCCTCGCGCGCCACGCTCGCCATGGCGGCCCACAGGCGAGCGGACGGCGCCGGGAAGGCCCCGGACCCTGGCTGGCTCTGCTGGGTGATGAGCGTGTACACCGGCCACGCGACCAGCACCCCGACGCCAATCCCGAGGAGCTGCGCGCGCACCAGCGCGGAATGGGGGGTGCCCACGGCGCGTCCGGCGCGGAAGGCCCACAGCATCTGCGCCAGGTGGGCGCCCGTGTTGGCCGCGAGCCCCGCGCCCGCGACGGTCTGTCCGGGCGTGGCCGCGCCCAGCCGACCGAGCGCGAGCTGGCCGAGCTGGCCGAGCGCGCCGAGCGGCCCCTGGTCGGTCTCCCCCACCGCCCGGGCGCACACGAGCGCCGCCACGAGCGCAATCACGATGGCGAGGGTGGCCTGGGCGAGCGACAGCGACAAGGCGTGCAGGCCAAGGCCGAAGAGGAGCACGACCACGAGGGCCAGCGGCCGCCATCGCCCGGTCGCAAAGAGCGCACCATCGAGGTCGCGCATGGCGCGCCCGACGCCGCGCCCATCACGCACCAGACCCACCAGCATGGCGCCGAAGGTCATCGCCAGGCCGGGCCACAGCAGCAGGCCCGATAGCTGCTCGTAGCTGGGCCGTGCTCCGACCGGCAAGAGCCTCGGCGCGAGCAGGATCCAGCCGACCACGCTCCCGAGCAGGATGCTGGCCGCGCCGCGAAGGCCGATCAGCAGGCCGGTCGAGAACAGAAGCGGGCTCCAGCTCACCCCCGCTGCCGCCAGCCCCTCGGCGCTGCCGAGCCAGGGCAGGGGGGTGAACGTGGGGATCCATGCTGGCCAGCCGTCGCGGAGCCAGGTGGCCACGCCGGCCGCTGCCGCGCTCGCGCCCAGCACCTGGGCACGCCTGCGCCCGGCGCCAGCGACCTCGTGCATCGCCCGGATCACCTCGCCCGTCGCCAGGCCGGTCGGAAAGGGCAGGCATTCCTGCTCGATGAGCCGCGGCCGCAGCGCGCAGGCGATCTGGACGCCGAGGAGCGAGCACAAGAGGCCCGACGCGATGAGGGCCCACGCCGGGATCTCCGCACCGAGCAGCACGAGCGCAGGCACCGATCCGGACAGGCCGAGGGCCACTGTGGTAATGGCGGCGGATGCGGCTACCGCCTGGGTGACATTGTTCTCGTCGGCGCTGTAGGGCGTCTTTCGGCGGCCGAGGCCCAAGAGCGCGAAACCGGCGATCGCGGCCGGGATGGAGCCTCCATCGACATAGCCGGTCTTGAGGCAGACGTAGACATTGCCAGCGGCCAGCACGGCACCCAGGCCGGAGCCGGCCGCGAGCGCGCGGACGGTCAGCCCGCTTGACCTGGGCGCTCGCGCGCAGGCGCTCGCTGGGCTCGAATCGGAATCAGGCACACCCGATGGCCCCATTTTCGCACGTCCATCGTGCATGAATGAGGCCTTCCTGCAGGGATCAGACGTCGTCGACCGGGTTCGAGATCTGCAAGATGAAGGCCCCGCGTAGGGCATGGGCAACTTCTATGCGAACATCACCGTGGCCACACCGCGCGCCGCTGCGCTCCAGATCCTCGGCACGCTGGGGCGAACCGCCTGGGTTGCCTGCACGCCGGAGAGGTGGAGCATCGTATGTGATCGCGAGTGTGAGGGTCAGGCTCCTGATGTCCTGGCCTCGCTCGCGCTGACGCTGTCCACGCACGCCTGCTCGGCGGCGCTGGCAGTGCTCAACCACGACGATGACGTGCTCCTGTTTGGGCTGTTCGAGCAGGGAACGCTGAGCGCCCAGTACGGCTGGAAGACGTGGTCATCGCCCTGGAAGGTACCGAGCACCAGTCGCAGCGTTTTTCGCGGCAAGGTCCATCGGGCATTCCAGACCCAGCGCCGCCCCGCGGTCGCTAGGCCGCGGAGCGACGCGTTGCGGAGCGTCCTCGGTCGGGTGGCCACCGTCATGGCCATGGCGGAGCACCAGATGCTCGCCGCCGAGCTCGGGATGCCGGAGCTCTCCGTCGGCGCCGGGTACAGGTACGTCGGCAACGACGAGATCCCGCACGGCTCACGCACGGACTTCGTGCACACGTAGCGCGGAGACAGGGCTTCCCGCGTGCAGCGCGCAGCGTCGGCCCCAGGTTTGCACGGCCATGCTGATCAACTTTGCTAGACTTGCACCGCCGGTGTGAACAGGCGCTTGGAGCGGCTCATGAAAGCACGAGTGATCCGTGGCTCGAAGGTCTTGGTGGTCTCTTCGGTGGCGATGATCGTCGCACCGGGGGCGTGCGCGGCGCTCGAGACCCAGGCGAAGGACGAGCCTGCCGCGCTGGTGGCCCTTCGTGACGAGCTGGTGCAGAAGAAGCGCGAGGAGGTGACCGGCTCCAGGGTCGCCCTGGCGCGTTATCGGCCGCTCTGCGACAAGGACGGCTATCCCCTCGTCGGCAATGTGACGCAGAAGGTCATCCCAGGCTATCAGCCCAGTGAATTCTGCGCCGAGGTGCGCAAGACACTGAAGCGCCCATGAGCCTGTTCGAGCTGGAGGCGGTGGGCGGCCCCTGGGGTCGTCGGCTCCAGCGAAGGCGCGCCGGCCTTTCGCGGCTGTGCTGGACAGAGCTCGGTGATCCCGATCCGGCCGCCCGCGAGGCGGCCCGCGTGGTGTGGACCCGGAGCACCTTCAGCGAGTATGCGAGCGCGGCGGCGTTTGCGGAGATCGCCTCTGCTCTTCTCGCCGTGGCGGCGCCCATCGACCTCGTCGCCGCCGCTGGCGACTTCGTGGTGGACGAGATGATTCACGCCGAGGCGTCCGCCCGCCTGGCGATGGCGCTCGGCGGCGCGGTGCCGCTCGAGGTCGACCTCGAGCGCCTCGTGCGCCCCGCCTCCGCCGAGAACGCGCTCCTGCGCGCCGCCGAGCTGCTCGTGCGGACCTCGTGCGTTGGCGAGGCGCTGACCGTCCGCATCCTCGAGCGCGCCCGCTCGCTCGCAACGGCGGCGCCGACCATCCACGCCGTGCTGACGCGCATCCTCAAGGACGAGAGCCAGCACGCGCAGCTCGGCCCCTGGTTCCTCGACTGGGCTGCCGAGCGACTCGCCGCCACAGACCGAGCGCACCTGGGCCGCATCGCCGGCCAGGCGCTGGTCGCCTTCGTGCCCCTCTTCGCGGACGAGTGTGCCCCTGGCTCGGGCCTCGGCACGCTCGGGTGCTCCGATTTCGACGCCACCTTCGCCGGCGCAGTCATCCACCACGTCGCCCGTCCCCTCGCGGCCCGCGGGATCGAGATCCCCCCCGAGGACCTCGCTGCGATCCAGCAGGCATCCCGGCGGCTGCCCGCAGGGTGACCGGAACGGGCCGAGACTGAGGGCACCAGCCCTCGGGGCCTGGCGGATCCCACCGGAGCCGTGTGGTCTTCGCAGAGTAGATCGCGCCCGCAAACGGCACCCTTCGGTCTGGCGTTGGGCTTGCTCTGTCCGCTCGTGCTGCGCCGCGCGGCGTCGACCGCAGAGAGGTGCCCATGATGCGAATGGTGGTGGTCGTCGAATGGAGCCTGGTCGCAATGATTGCGGCGCCCGCCTGCGGCGCCGACGTGCGGAGGGCCGAGAGGAGCCAGCCGGACGCTCGCCCTGCCGTGCGCGACGCGCCCAGCCGCGACGCCTCCGCCCGCGACGCGTCCTTCGATGCGCCGATCGCTGCCGCGCCTGCCGAGCTTTCCGCTTTCGCAGACGCCGTCAGGCGAACGAGCGACGCCACCCGGCAGAACGGAAGCCCGAATTGCGCGGCGGCATTGCCCATCCTCCCCGCGGCTTCGGCCGCCGACGTCCGCCGGATCACCGAGGCGCACCTGGCTCGGCTCTATGGCACCTCGGAGGTCCTGGCGCACGAGACGCCCTGCGGCGGTGACAACCTTGGCAGCTGTCCGGCCTTCTTCCAGAACCACGTGGCGCACATCGATGGTCGCATGACGGCCTCATTGCCCCCCCACGCGATGCAGGTGGAGCAGCAGGCGGCGCCGGTCGTCGTCACCATCTGGACGCTCAGCCGCGCCGACGTCGTCTTCGCCACGGCCGTGACGATCGCCGGCAGGCGGGGTGGCTTCGTGATGGGCCTCGGGCTCTACACCGGACTCTCCCCCTGCGGCCCCTGAGCCAGGCGTAGCTGGCAAGGAGTAGGATCGAGGGCCACCCCATGTACCTCCTACGCCACAAGGGGATCGACGTTCGGCTGGCGACCGAGGCGTCGCTCGTGATCGGGCGGGACCCCCGCTGCGACCTCCTGGTCGACGACGTCGACTGCTCCCGCCAGCATGCGCGTCTGTGGGTGCGCGACGGCGTCGTCTGGATCGAGGACCTCGGCAGTCAGAACGGCGTCCTGGTGCAGGGCGTGCGCATCGCTGCGCCCACCCAGGTGCCAGCAGGCTCGGCGATTCGCCTGGGCAAGAGCGATTTTCTGCTGCGGTCGGTGGACGCCGCAGCCGGGCTCGCCGCGCGTGGCACCGCCCAGCAGGGCGACGAGCGTCTGGTGGCCGAGGCTGAAAAGGCCCAGCTGCGCGCGGCCGCCGCGAGCAACCCGGCCGCCAAGCGGAGCAACCTCCGGCGGGCGCCTGCGGTGACGCCTTCGGCCCGCCTGGGTCGCCCGGCCCGGCTGCTGGTCACCGCCGCCTCCTGGAGCCTGTCGTGCGCGCTGGTGTTCGTGGCGCTCTCGCTACCGACGGAGGTCGGCCTGCTCCTTGCCGCCGAGGTGCCCCTCCGCTCGGCGCTCGCCGCCTGGCTCGCCGCCGGCGCGCTCGGCACCTTGCTCGGCCTGGTGGGCGGCCTCTATCTCGGCAGCCTCTCGCTCTTTTCGAGCCGCCTCTACCGCCACCGCAGGTGGCCGCGGGCCCTCGGCGCCTTGCCGATCGCGCTTGCGTCTGGGGCTGCCGGCTGGTGCCTCGCGGTGCACCACGCGAGCGCCCACGCGGCTGTGCTCTCCGCGGGCGCTTGCGCGGCCCTGGTCTCGGTTCACCTGCTCGGACGCTCGATGCGGCGCGGCGCGCGCGTCGTGTTGCTCGTGATCGGCCAGCTCGGGCTCCTGGCCGACGTGCTCGTCCCCGCTTCCGGGTACCGTGAGCTCCACGACGGCCTCGGCCTCATCGCCGTGGCGAGCCTCCTGCTCCTCTTGCGGCCGGTGCGGCGTCGCGTGATGCGTCTGGGCCTTCCGGCCGTGGGTGCCCTGATGGCGCTCCTTGCCGTCACCTCCCTGGCGGCGGTGCAAGCCGTGGACTCGATCGCGCCGGGGTGGCGCTCCGCCGCGACCACCCGTGGCCGCTATGCGGATCGCCTGGGGCGGGCCGCCCGGGCGCTCATCGACTTCGACGCGGACGGCTTCTCGCCGATCGCCTGGGGCGGCGACTGCGACGACTTCGACGCGCGGCGGAACCCGATGGCTCGGGACGCCCCCGGCCGGCACGACGCCAACTGCAACGGCATCGATCCACCGCTGCACCCCACCGACTCCGAGCGCGGCCTCGGACCCCCGGTCGGCGAGCCGCAGCTCGGGCCCGACCAGGTGGATCTCGTCCTGCTCCTGACGATCGACTCGCTGCGCTACGATGCGCTGCGCCCGGACATCATGCCGCGCGTCTCTGCGCTGGCGCGCGAGGGCACGGTGTTCTCGCGCATGTACTCCGCAGGATCGCGGACGCTCGTGGGCCTCATCACGATGCAGGTCGGGTGCAAGGGCGCCCAGCGGCTGGCCCGGCGTGTCGCCGCGGCCGGCGTCTCGACCACCGTGATGTTCAGCCTGGCCCTGCCGTCGCTGGCGGGTCACTTCACGGAGGGCTTCCAGGAGGTCCAGGTCCCGAGGCGCGGCCGCTGGAACGCCCAGAAGATGACCCAGCTTGCGCTCGCCGATCTGCGCGCGCACGCCCACGATCGTCACTACCTGTGGGTGCACTACCTGGACCCGCACTTTCCGTACAAGGGAAACCCCGACGTGCCGCCGCCGCCGCAGCCGCCCGGGGTGCCCCTCGTCTACCGCGACTACCTGTCGTCGCTCGGCTTCGTGGACCAGAAGGTCGGTGAAATCGTCGACGAGCTGCGCAGGACCGGTCGTCTTGCCCGCACGGTCATCATCCTGACCGCCGACCACGGCGAGGGCTTCGGCGAGCACGACGTCCTGTTTCACACCGTCTCGGCCTACGAGCCCCTGGTTCACGTTCCAGCGCTCGTGATCGCCCCCGGCCTTCCGCCATCGCGCCACGGCGGCCTGGCGTCACACCGTGACGTCTATCCGACGGTGCTCGGAGCCTTCGGGCTCCTGTCCACCGAGCCGCACGCCGAGGATTACGGCCGCAGCCTGCTGCGCCTGCGCGGCGCGCCGGCGGCGGAGCTGCATCGCTTCGCCGTCATCCGCTCGGCGCGCTTTTCCGCGGGCAAGACCGCATTTTCGCCGCTCATCGCGATCGTGGACGGACGCCACAAGCTCGTGCAGAGCTTCGAGGGCAACCTGTTCGAGCTCTACGACCTCGTGAACGATCCGGACGAGCGCCACGACCTCTTCTCGCTCGCGCATCCCGCGTTCCTCGATCTGGCGCCCAAGCTGGCGCTGTTCCGCGACATCGACAGCCACCCGCCCTGGAGCATCGTGACCGACGTCTTCACCGAGGATCTCAGCCTCTACTGATGCAGAGCGAAGCTGCCTCACTCCGCGAACGGGTCCGGGAGATCGCGCCCGTTCGGGCGAGGAGGCGGTCGCTTCTTGATGGCGGCGGCCGTCGCCGAGCGGCGTTCGAGCGCCACGTACGCGAAGGCTGGCTTGCCGGAAGTCACCTGGACGGCCGCGGAGCGCGGCCGATGTCCCTCGGCTTCGACGCGGATCGCGTGGGCGCCGGCCGTGACCTCGTCGACGCGCAGCGTCCCCGAGCCGTCCCCGACCAGCTTTTCGTCGAGGTAGAACATCGCGCGGACCAAATTCGTGCGCACCTCGAGGGAGCCCTGCGCGGGAACGGGCGCGATCGTCGCGGCCTTCGCGGTCAGCGGCGCGGCCGCTGGGCCCCCTTCGGCCACGGGCGGTGGAAGCTGTGCGAGCCCGGAGCCCGCCGGTCGCAGCGCCAGCACGACCGTAGTGCCGACGGAGAGCACGCCGAGCCCGGCCAGCAGCCAGAGCTGCCGCTTGCGGCGTCGCTTGGGCGGCACCCAGGTCGGGAGCTGAATCGGCACCGAGGTCGAGGCCGTCGCGATCGGGATGCCCTCGGCCCTGGCGATGGCGCACAGCTCGGCGTGGACCTCCGCCATGGTCGAGGGTCTGCGGTCGGGATCGAGCTCGAGGCACCGCAAGATCAGCGCCTCGAGGTCGCTCGGGGTTCGCACGAAGACCGACGGGCTCGAGGGGCGTGTGTTCAGCTTGTGCGCGATGAGCGAGTAGATCGTCTCGGCATCGTGGGGCGTGCGCCCGGTCAGCATCTCGTAGAGAACGACGCCGAGGGCGTAGACGTCGGTGCGCGGGTCGACCGCGCCCGCGCGGATCTGCTCGGGCGCCATGTAGTGGGGCGTCCCGATCATCGTCCCACTCTTGGTGGGGCTTGCCGCGTCGAGGCTGCTCAGCTTGGCGATGCCGAAATCGAGCAGCTTCACCTCCATGGCACCGCCTTGCCGCGGCGACTCGAGGAAGACGTTGTCTGGCTTGAGATCGCGATGGACGATGTGGGCCCGATGTGCCGCGCCGAGGGCGTCGCAGATCGGCAGGGCGATCGTGAGCACGTCGAAGAGCGGGAGCGCGCCTTTGTCCTTGATGTGGGCGGCCAGGCTCCGCCCCTCCAGGAGCTCCATCACGAGGAAGTTGCGCCCATCGGGGAGCTGGCCGAACTGGAAGATGTCGACGATGTTCCGGTGGCCGATCTGGTTGACCGCGCGGGCTTCCTGCACGAAGCGGCCGACGGCGCCGAGGTCCTGCGCGAAGTCCGGGTTGAGAACCTTGATCGCCGCGCGCTTGCCGATGACGGGGTGCACCCCGAGGTAGACCACCGCCATGCCGCCGTGGCCGATCTTCTCCTGGATCCTGAACTCGCCCACGACCATCCCGGCCGGCAGCTCTCCGAACGCGGGCGGCGCAACCGCGAGGGCGGCCGAGGAGACGCGAAGAAACGGCGAGGACGGCGGGCCCGGGATCGCAACCGTCTGCAGTCGCCCCATGGTGCCCTCGTCGATCGGCACGAGCGGCGTCTCATCCACGGCACAGCGCTCCGTGCCCGTCTCGTAGAGGACGCTGCACTCGGGACAGCGCATCATGTGCTTGAGCATACCTCCAATTCCGCCCCAGGACCGGGTATCCTGGGCGCGTGCCGGGTGCCTGCCTGCGGCGTGGGGGACTCCTTCTCCTGGTCGCGTTCGTGATGGCCCATCCTGCCTGGGCAGCGACTCCACGACGGCGGCCCGCGCCGTCCGACGCCGAGGCCAGGCGCAAGTTCGAAGAGGCCCAGGCGCAGTATGGCTTGACCAACTTCACGGAGGCGGCGCGCCTGTATGCCGAGGCCTATCGCTTGCGACCCGCACGCACAGCGCTCTTGCTCTACGTCGGCGACGCGTACAAGAAGGACTGGCAGGCCCATGGGACGCTCGAGAGCCTGCGCAAGGCGATCGAGTTCTTCCAGCGCTACCTGGACCTCGCGCCACCGAGCGCGGATCCGTCGCGGGCCACGCGCGAGCTCGAGGGCCTGCGTCCCCGCCTGGCCGAGGAGGAGAAGCGGGCGCGCAGCCAGCGCCTCGAGAGCGCGCACGGCGTCGCCGCGATCGAGCTTGTCGGCCAGCTGATCCGGGAACGCGACGCCGACGGCGCGGAGGTGGTGCTGGCGCGCGCGAAAAGTGAGCCGGGTCACGCCCGCACGGAGGTGGCCGCGCTGTTTCGCCTGGAGGCCGAGCTCGCCGCTGCCAAGGGCGATGGCGCACGCGCCGTGGCTGCGTTTCGCGCGCTGCTCGCGCTCGAGCCCGGGTTTGCGCTGCCGGCCACGGCGGAGCCGCGCAGCGCTGCAGCCTTCGCGGAGGCCTTCCGGGCGAACGCCGGGCAGCGGCTGTCGGCGCAGCACGTCCCCACGAGCGCCATCCGGCGCGGTGTGCCTGCGCGGATCCGGCTCCAGATCGACGCCGATCCGCTGGCCATGATCAAGGCGGCCCAGGTGTCGTTCCGCGCGCGCGGAGCCGGCGCGTGGGCGGAGGCGCGCTACCCGAGCGCCGCGAACATGGTGCTCTCCCTGCCCGCGGAGTTCGTCGCGGCGCTCGAGGCGGGCAGCGAGGTCGAGTACTACGTGCGCTTGCTCGGCGAGCGCGACGCCATCCTGCTCGAGTTCGGCGGGGCCGAGGCGCCCTTCTCGTTCGCCGTGCGGGAGCCGGAGGTCAAGGCGACGCGGCCGCTCGTGGCCGCTCCGCAAAGGACGGCGGCCGAGCCTTCGGGGGCGCTGCGTACCGCCGGCTGGGCGGCGCTGGCGGGTGGTGGTGGGCTGCTCACGCTCGGCGTGGTGACGTCGGCTTGGGGCAAGTCGCTCGAGGGGGATCTCGACAAGGCGTGCCCGGCGCCCGAGCGGATCTGCGGCACCGCGGCGGCACGCAACGAGAACGGCCGGTACGAGACGCTGCGGACCCTCTGGCGCGTGGGATTCATCGCCGGCGGTACCGCGGTCGCGACTGGGGCGCTCTTGCTCTGGCTCTCGCCCGACCGACCGGCAAGGGTCGGGGTGCGGCTCGTGCCCTTCGTCGGCTGGGGCCTGGGCGGCATCGTGGGGGTGTTCTGATGCGAGGGAGCGCGCTTCTGCTCGCGCTCGTCCTGCTCGGGGTCGGCGCGCGCGCGGACGCTGCAGTGGTGGGGCAGGAATTCGTCCTGGATCCGACCATGGTCTACCCGTTCAACGGCATGGACGGCGGCGCGGACGCGGTCTACGACGGCAGCGCCTACTTCGTGGTGTGGTCGGCCTTCGGCAGGCTCCCCGGCGAGGGGCGGGCGGCGTACGGGATCCTCGGCCTGCGCTCCGCGAACGACGGGACGTTCCTTGGTAGCAACTACTTCGCGGCCTCGGCGACGAGCCCGACCGTCGCCTTTGACGGCACGAGCTACCTCCTGGTCTTCGAGGACCGTTCGAGCGACCTTCAGGGCGACATCGTGGCCACGCGGCTACGGCCGACGGACCTCCTGCCGCTCGATTCTGGGGGCACTGGGACATCCATCGTCCTGCAGCGCGACTGTCAAATCCGCCAGGGCAGCCCCAGGGCGGCCTTCGACGCGATGTCCGGCAACTACCTCGTGGTCTGGCAGGACGATCGCGCCGGCGCTGGCGCGGACGTGTACGGGGCCCGGATCCGCGCGATGGACGGAACAGCCCTCGACCCACCAGGGGGCGTGCTGATCGCCGGCGATCCAGGGGTGCAGGCCTGGCCGAGGGTGGCGCCGGTCCTTTCAGCGCCCCCCATGGGCGGTGAGCCGGCCTTCGAGGTGGCGTGGTTGAGCACGGCCCCCAGCGCCTCCTCGGCGCGGGTCACGACGGCGCGGGTCGGCGCGTTGACTGGCACTGTGTCGGCAGCCGTGGAGGCCTCGAGCCTGGCGTCGGCCGACCCGGGGGTCGCGCCCGCCCTGGTGCCAGGCTTCGGCGGACATGTGGTGCTGTGGACGGACCTCCGCGCCGGCAACCGCGACCTCTATGGGGCGCGCCTCGATGCCCAGGGCGTCCCATCGGGGGCAGAGGTGGCGCTTGCGGTCGGTCCGGAGGACGAAGGCGACCCTCGCGCCGTGTGGAACGGCAATGAGGTCGTGGTCGCGTACGGCCGCACCGAGGCGGGGCTGCGGCGCTCGCGCGGTCTGGTCCTGGTGCAGCCGAACAATGGCGCACTCGCGGGCACCGCATTCGATCTGCCGGCTCTCGAGGCGGCGGACACGCCGGTCGCGATCGCGTTCGGGGGAGCGGACTACGCGGTCTATCGACAGACCGGGCAGGACGTGACGGGCCTGCTGCTGCGGGCGCGGGTCGCCGCCGATTTCCGCGTCGAGATCGCAGGCGACCCGGTGATGCCTGCCAATGCAAACGCCCAGCAGGAGCCCGCGGCGGCCTTTGGAGCGGGCAGGTTCCTGGCGCTCTTCACCGATGACGGCGCCGATCACGCGCGCCGTGGCATCACCGCGCGTCTGGTATCCCAGGGTGGCGAGGTGCTCCCGCCGGCCCCCTTGCACCTCGGCACCGCCAGGGGTGACGCAATGCATCCGGCGGTGGCCGCCGCGAGCGACCGCGGGTTCCTGGTGGCCTGGGCGGACCGCCGGAACGAGCCCGAGGTGAGCCAGTGTGCACCGCCCGCCGTGACGCAGGGCTTCGATCTCTACGCCACGCGCGTGGGACCGGACGGCAGGGTGCTCGGCACGGAGCTGGAAATCGCGAGGTTCCCCGGGAATCAGAGCAGACCGGCGATCGCCTCGGACGGCCAGGGATACCTCGTGATCTGGGAGGACGGTCGCGGTGGGTTGTTCACGGAGCTCTACGGCGTGCGCATCGACATGGAGACCGGCGCAACGCTCGGTCAGCAGTTCGTGGTCTCGGGGGGCACGGCGGAGCACACCCAGCCCGCGCTGGCCTGGAACGGGTCGAGCTACCTCGTGGTGTGGAACGACGCCCGCAATCGCAGCTCGAGCGGAACCGACATCTACGGCATTCGCCTCGACGCGGGCGGAGGCCGCCTGGGCTCGGAGATGCCCATCGTGACGCAGCCGGGGGACCAGCGAGATCCTGCGGTCGCGTCGGACGGCGCGGGATTCTTCGTCGCGTGGACCAGCCCGCGACCGAGCAGCGACGACGCCGATGTCTACGGCGTGCGCATGGATGGTGCCGGAGCGTCGCAGGGCATGCCGCTCGTCATCGCGGCAGATCCGATGCTGGTGGAGCAGGCGCCCCAGGTGGCCTTCGACGGCACCCATTACGTCGTCGCGTGGCTGGCCGTCCTGGGGTCGCAATCGACGCTGGTCGGCCGGCGCATCACGACGGGTGGGGCGCTCGTGGATCCGCAGGCGATCACCCTGTCCTCGGTGACAGCCGCGGTCGAATGGGCATCGATCGCGAGCGACCGCCTCGGCCACACCTTGCTTCCCTTCACCGGGGTCGATCGGGCGCCCATGGTGCAGTCGGCCCGGGCCAGGGCGGTGCTGCTGGCGTCACTGCCGATGGGCGCGGCGTGCACCCTTGCAGAGCAATGCGCGATGGGTCAGTGCACGGGGCTCGTCTGCGGCGAGGGAGGAGGCGGCGGCGGTGCCGGGGCCGCCGGCGGGTCCGGCGTCAATGCGGCGCTGCCGAATGCCCACTATCGTCCGGGCTGCGCGATCGGTCGGGCGGCGGGCGCGGCGCTCGGGCCCTGTCCCCTGGTCTTCGCGGCGGCATTCTGCTGGCGCCGACGCAGGCGCAGACGTGCCGCCATCCATCGCCGCATCCATTCGCCCTAGGCAATCAAGCGCCGCTCCCGCCGGCGACTACTCCGCGGCCGGCGCTGGCTCCGGATCCTGCCCGTCCCACTCGGTGACTCCCGAGCCCGCACGTCCAC
>JAHFDS010000088.1 GCA_023248855.1 Myxococcales bacterium | reverse complement strand
CGCCCGGGGCCCGCTGCAGCGTCCAGCCGGCGCCGAACGACGGCACTTCTCCTCGCGGCGGCTCGCGCTCACGCATGGGATCGCCCCCCGGCCCGCCGCCACGACCTCCACCTCCGCGTCCGCCGCCGCCGCGTGCCCCGCCCCCGCGTTCACCGCGATCGCCACCGCGGCCCCCCCGGCGACCGCGCGGCTCGGCCCGCGGGACGAGGTCGGTGACGTAGTAGAAGTCGCCCTGCTTCCTCGCGCTCGCGGGCGGATCGTCACCGCTGAGCACACGCACGAGGCGGATCTGGTCGACCTTGCCCTTGCAGAGGCCGAGCGCTTCGAGCAGCCGCGCGAGCCGATCGCCGCTGATGCCGAGCGCGGCGCCGATGGCATCGGCGTCGGCGTCGGCGGCAAGGTGCGCCGCCTCGGGTGCGGCGTCCGCGCCCACGGTCGCTTCCAGTGCGGCGTCGGCGCCCGCGTCGGACGCCGTCTCCCCCGGCGCTTCCTCCGGCGTCTCCGGCCCGACCGGATCCACGTCGGAGGCTGCCGCATCGGAGGCCGTGGCCTCACTCTCGGCGGGTGCCGCGGCGCGGAGCGCCCGGCGCACTTCGGCGGCCTGGCGAAGGATGCTGCCCGAGAACTCGGTGATGGTCTTCATGTGGGTGCCCGAATTTGCCTGCGCCGTGGCCGCGACGTCACGCTCTTTGTACGACTCCGCTCGAGTTTTTCGCTCGCGGACGCGTCGCGACGTCACGACGACCGTCCCTGCCGCGTCACAGCTGCGTCACGCGACGCCCGGCTCATGGCCGGAGGCCACCGAAAGGATCTCGGCGTGTTGCACCCGGCCCGCGGCTTGCTCAAGCGCTGTCCAGACCACGAACGGAGGACGCGATGACGACGAGATCGATGATGCTGGGATGGCTGGGTGTGCTGCTCTCGGCCGGCTGCGGGGGGGACGGAAGCGAAGAGGGCGAGGACGACGCCGTGGCTCGCAGCGAGCACGCCATCGCGGCGGGGCACTCGGTCTTCTCGCGCGCCGGCATCGTCAGCGTGACGGTGGCCGGCGACGACAACGTGCACACCGGGCTCGTGATCCGCGCCGATCCCTTGCTGCTCGTGCCCACGATGGCGCTGACGAGCGCGCGCTGGGTCGGCACTTCCACGCCCCCGGCCAACCTCACGGTGGAGGCCGGCAACCCGGGCGGATCGCCGCGCGCGGTCGCCGCGAAGTTCGTCAACACCAACGCGTACCATCCCACCGCCGCGATCCTCCAGACCGCCCCGCTCCGGAGCCGGGTCATCCCGCTCGACACGCGCAGCGGCGCAGCCATGGTCGGCGCCAAGCTGCAGTGCTTCGAGTACGTCACGCGCAGCGACCTGCAGATGGTCGACGTCAAGGTGGGCTCGGCCAGCGGCGACGACCTCACCGTCACCTCGCTGAGCTCGCTCACCGGGCGGCTCGAGGACCTCGACGCCGGCGCAGTCTGCCTCGACACCAGCACCGGGGCCGCGGTCGGGCAGGTCACGGGCGCGGTCGGCAACGAGTCGCACGTGCGCCGCTACGCGTCCATGACCTCGTGGATCGAAGGCATGAAGAACCTCGCCGCGGTGCGCGCGGACTCGGGCTCGGTCAAGCTCGCGCTCTACACGAACCCGCCCGGCCGCATGTGCCTCGACATCCCGTACGGCAGCCCGTTCGACAACGTGCCGATCAACCAGTTCCCCTGCCACTACGCCGCCAACCAGGCCTTCTGGCTCGACTATCGCGCCGACGCCTCACGTCCGTCGCTGGTCTCCGAGGTCAGCGGGCGCTGCCTCGATGTCCCGGGCTCGGAGCGGACCTCCGGCACCAACCTGCAGCAGCTGGGCTGTCTCGGCCAGCTCAACCAGCAGCTGGACCTGTCCCTGTGGTCGAGCGGCGGCGGCTGGAGGATGCAGCTCGCGCACGCGCCCTCGAGCAACCTGTGCGTGAGCGTGGAAGGCGGCCCCTCCACGACGCGACATCCCACCGAGCAGCGCACCTGCCACGCCGACGCCGACCAGCGCTGGTACCCGGCCTGGCTGTAGGGCGTGCGCGCCAGACGAGGCGCCTCGTGATCTTTTCGCGCGACCTCCGGGCCAGGGGACCGTCAGAGGGGTGAAGGAGCCCCATGAAACCCCTGACCGCATCCATCCTCGCGACCATCGTCCTCTCCCTTGGTGCCTGTGGCGGCGAGGACGTGGCCGACCCGCAATCCTCCGACTCACCCGAGGACGGCATCCGGCGCACGACCATCGTCGAGCTCCATCCGGACGGCACGGAGACCATCTCGTATCCCGAGGAACAGGCAACGTCGGCGAAGTCCGCGCACGCCACGGCGCGCGCCGTTTGCCCCGATTTCAACGCGCTGGAGCTGCACGATGAGCCCGCGAGCTGGGGGCAGCTGACCGGCCGCCGGATCTGCTTCGTCGGAAGCGGCACGGTGGATCTGCGCCGCTACTGCCGTGGCTGGAACCTGGTGGGCGGCTTTCCCATCTGCGTCGGCTACTGGAACGGACACGTGGGCAGCTACTGGACCGGCCGCACGTCGGGCTGGCTGAGCCAGAACGCATCGAACCCGGCCGACTCGTGCCAGTCCTTCTCGCAGCAAGTGACCTTCACGACGACGGGCTGGTGTGGCTCGCACGCCGTCTGGGCCACCATCCGCTGAACGTCTCGCCCGCCCGGTTGGTCAAGCGCATCAAACACGTGTGGTTACATGTGGCAACGCAGCGCACAGAGGAGAATGCAGATGATCTTTCGAAGAATTCCGGTAGCAGGACTGGTCGCGATCGCCTTGGTCGGCGCACAGCCGAAAGCAGCACGAGCAGACGACAACAGAGACAGGGAGATGGCGAAGATCGCGGCGGAGGAGATGCCGAAAGCAGCCAAGCGAGACCCCGGCCTCGAGAAGGCGATCGCAAAGGCCTACCAGGAGGCCTATCCCGACGACAAGGTCAAGGTGCTCAAGGTGATCATCGTCAGCGCGGATTGGACGACCGATCGCTCGTCGCTGGGAATCATCACCGGACGGCACATTCAGGCGGTCGTGGTGAACCAGCAGAAGGGCAACGAGATGGCGACGACCTGGGGCGAGCCCTCGGGTTCCTATTGCGAGCTCCACTCCGAGGCCTGGGAGCAGGAGTACAAGGGAAAGAAGTTCGCCGGCAAGATCACGGCGGCTGGTGCCGGCTCACTCTCGAAACCCGGCATCCTCTGCGCGAAGGCCGGCGTGAAGGAAGCGGCGGGCGCGGCGGCACCGGCGCCCGCGACGACCGCGGAGAAGAAGGAGCCGGCCAGGCCCCCGGTGCGCAGGAAGTAAGCGCGAGAGGAACAGGGCCGGGCCCGAGCCGCTTCTCCTGACCCCCCAGGTTCGCTAAGATAGTCGAGGGCCTGCCTGCCAGGCCGCCGGAGGTCTCGATGTGGCGGCCGATCCTGCTTGCCGCGATGGTGGGGTGTGGCGGCAACACCTCGATCGCGAATGACTGCCCGAACGCGGTCTGCAGCGCCGGCACGCTGGGGACGGGTGGCGGCACGCAGAGCGGGAACGCCGCCGGCCGCGCGGGCGGCGGGATGGCAGGCGGCGGCACGGCGGGCAGTGGGATGGCTGGCAGCGGCGCGGCAGGCTCCAGCCCCGGCGCCCTCGACCTCGAGTACTTCAAGTGCCGCGTCGAACCGATCCTCGACCGGGGTTGCTCGATGCTCGGGTGCCACGGCACCGAGACCGCCCGCCCGTTCCGCGTGTACTCGCGTGGCCGGATGCGCAACAACGAGCAGGTCTCGCAGGTCTCCACCTGCCCCGGGGGAGCGCGCGCCGTCAATCTCGCGCAGGAGGGCACCGGCACGGTGATGTGTGTCGGCTGGAGCCCGCACACCGCGACCGAATGGCGCAAGAACTTCGACAATGCGCGCACGTTCGCGACGCCCAATCCGGACGACTCGGACCTGCTCGCGCAGCCGGTCCTCGGAGGCAGGACCCACGCGGGGGTGCACCTGTTCTCGAGGACCAGCCAGGACTACCAGACAATCAGGGACTGGCTCTCGGGTGCCCAGCTCGGCCGCGCCTGCAACCCGGGGAGCAACTGATCGGATGCGAACCGCGCGCGCGCTGCTGCTCACGATCGTGGCGCTCTGGCCGGCGGCAGCGCGGGCCTGGGATGCCCCCGCCCTCTGGAACGCTCCTTCCGATGGCATGCAGCCCGGCGGGGGTGGGATCTACGCGACCGGCGGCGCCCGCGACTTTCGCATCGTTTGCACCCACTGCCACATCGCCCCCGCCAGCCGGATCAACCTCTCCATTGCCTTTGCTCCGGCGCTGGCGGCGGGCAATGCGTACCGGCCGGGACAGCAATACCAGATCGCCGCCAACCTGACCGGGGAGCGCCTCGGGCTGTCGGGCTGCGGGCAGTTCATGAACAACGTGAACGCGTTCGCAGCGACCTTCGAGGATGCCGCCGGACAGACCACCGGCACGCTCGCGTCGGACGCAGGACAGAGCGCCTCGAGCTGCCCACCGGCGGCACCCACCGCGCCGCTTGCGGGCACGACGACCCTCTACGGCGATTGCCACGCCGTGGTCTCGAACGGCAGGCCCGGTGAGACCGTCTGGCGATTCTCGTGGACCGCTCCCACTGCCGGCACCGGACCGGTCACCGTCTACTATGGGGCTGTCGACGGGAATTGTGACATGAGCTCGCTCAATGACGACGCCAAGGTCGGCACGATGAGCCTCGGCGAGGCGACCGCGGCGCGGCTGCCGGCGCAATCGGGGCATTCCGCGGTGGCGATGATGGGCAGCGTGCCGCTCCTGGGGCTCGTCGTGATGCTCGGCCGGCGCCGGCGCAAGGCCAAGCGCCCGTCATGACCCGCGACCTTGCCCTAGTCATGACGGTGGTGCTCGCCACGCTCGGGGGCTGCGCTCGGGTGCAGCCGTGGCAGCGAGAGCTCCACGCCCGGCGCGAGATGCGCCACTCCGATCCCACGGAGCGCAGGCTCGATGGCCATGTGGCCGACTACCGCGAGGGCAGCGTGGGTGGCACCGTGGGCACGGCGGGCTGCGGGTGCAACTGATCGAGCCGGTCCGCCCCAGGTTTCGCGGCCTGTGGGCGGCTCTGCTGGGATCCTGGCTGATGCTGGGCGCGAGCCAGGGACGCGCAGCGGAAGGGTCGGCACAGGCCCCGGAGTCGGGGGTCACGGCTCGCCTCGGCGTCTACGCGGACGACGATCAGACGACCGTGGTGACTTCGCTCGTCGATGCCAGCGCCAACGTCGACCCGAGCGTGACGCTCGGCGCCCACTTGCTCGTCGACTCCATCTCCTCCGCATCGGTGGACGTGGTCTCGGCAGCCACCCCGGCCTTCAACGAGAACCGCTACGAGGCGGGCGGCCGTGCTGCATTGCGGCGTGGCGCGAGCGAGCTGAGCCTCGGGTACGTCCGCTCCGTGGAGAACGACTGGTCCTCGCACGCCTGGAGCGGGAGCCTCGGCCAGGACTTCGCCAGCAAGAACACCCGCGCCGAGCTCGCCTTCGGCTACGTGAGGAATGCCGTCGGGCGGTCCGCGGACGAGGCCTTTCACCGTCGGCTCGACAGCTATCAGGGCGCCCTGTCCGTCACGCAGCTCATCGACGCGCAGAGCCTCGTCACCCTCGGGTACACGCTGCAACGCAACGACGGGTTTCAGTCGAGCCCCTATCGCTACGTCGTCACCAGCGACCGACAATTCGCGCTGCCCGAGACGCATCCGGGTACACGCATGCGTCACGCGCTGGCGGTGACGGGACAGCGACACGTGCTCGAGACCTCCTCGGTCGAGGCGAGCTACCGGCTCTACCGGGACGACTGGGGCATCCTCTCGCACACCGCAGGTCTCGGCCTTCTGACCGCGTTCGGAGAGCGCACGGATCTGCGGCTGAGGGCGCGGCTCTATCGCCAGGGATCGGCCGACTTCTGGCAGAAGCGCTACGCCGAGCCGGTGCGATTCATGAGCACGGACCGCGAGCTCTCGACCTTCTGGGATGCCCTGGTCGGGATCAAGCTCGGGCTCCACTTCGGCGTCGTCAGCGTCGATGCCAAGGTCGACGTGATCTATTACGCGTTCCAGGATTTCGCGCGCCTCTCCGAGCGAGCGGCCGTGGTCGCAGACATCGGACTGGGCGTGGCCTTTTGATGCGTGTCGTGTTGGGCTGCTCGCTCCTGGCACTTGTGGCCTGCGCGCAGAGGGATCTGTCCGCCCCCGCCCCTTTGGGCCAGCTCGACGAGCCGTACTTTCGCTGCAAGGTGCAGCCGATCCTCGTCGCAAGGTGCTCGTTTCTGGCCTGCCACGGCGACCCCGGCCGGCCCTATCGGCTGTTCGCGCGCCAGCAATTGCGCCTGGGCGTCCCACCCCGGGATCGAGGCATCGCGCTCACCGAGGCCGAGACGCGGGCCAACTACAGCGCGACCCTCGGGTTCGCCCTCCAGGGGCTCGGCGAGGACGCAGATCCGCTGCTCCTTTCGAAGCCGCTCGACGAGGACGGCGGGGGCCTCTTCCATCGAGGACGCGAGATGTATCGCGGCCCCGACGTCTTCGCGAGTCGCGATGACGTCGATTACAGGACGCTGGCGGCGTGGGTCGGCGGCGAAAAGGCCGATCCGGGTTGCCCGGATCCGGGGAACCTGCCGTGAGGCCCGGACTCGCAATGGTCGCATTTGCGTGGCTGTCATTGCCGCACGCCTTGGCGGCGTTTCAAGGTGGCCAGGATTTCGGCCTGTCCGCCTCCCTGGGCGGCGGTGACAAGCGCTACTTCACCGGCGCGCCGCGCTGGAAGCGCTACGACTGCACCGTCTGCCACGTCAAGGCGGCGCGGAAGATCTGGGTGGAGGTGACGAGCGCACCCGCGGACCTCTTTTCCTCGAACCGGTACGAGGCGGGGCGCACCTATCGCGTTCACGTGAGCCTCAAGGGGCAGCACCTCGCGGGGCAAGCCAGGGCCCACCGGAGCACCTTCGTCGCCGAGATCGCCGATGACCGGGACGCTGCTGCCGGAGAGCTGGGCGCCGACGATCCCCGGACGCTCGCCGCCTACGACGACGGCCGTGTGCTGGCCGCCGTGCCGATCGATGGGCAGCAAGAGTGGGACTTCACCTGGACGGCTCCCGCGAGCGGAGCCGGGCCGACGACGCTCTACCTCGGCGCCGTGGAGGGCAATGGCGCGGGCGACTCGGAGTCGGCGCGCTCCGATCCCCTCGGCGACGATGTCTTCATGGGCGCCCTCCGGCTGTGCGAGGGCACGACTCCCTGCGACAAGACGCCGACGGCGGGGCCGAGGAGGCAGGAGGGCAAGCTGCAATGCGCGAGCAGCCCGGGTGCGGCGCCGGCCGGATCGACCCTGCTACTGTCGCTCTGCCTGCTCGTGATCCTCCCCTCGAGCCTGCGCCGGCGACTCTTGCTCCTGACGCTCCTCGTCCTCGGCAGCTGCGCGCCGCACCGGCAGACCGGCGAGGAGCGCGAGGGCCCCCGCGCCCAGGGGCCCTGCCCGACCGGCCAGCTCTGTGTCGGTCCCGGTGGCGCCGCGGCACCACCCCTCGATGCCCCGAGCGGCAATGACGCGCGGGACGCGCATGGGACCCACGCGGATGCCCCCATGCGGCGTGACGCGGCGCGCGATGCCGCCGCCGCGCCCGGAGACGCCCGCCCGCTCGACGCCGCGCCGGACGCGGCCTGCATGTTGCCGGACCCCTGCAGCATGCACCACGACTGCGAGCGCTGTGGCCCACCCCCCCAAGGGCGCTTCCTCTGCTGCATCAACGCGCGCTGCGGGCAGCACGGCGTGATGTGCCCGTAGTCAGTCGCCCGGTTTCCAGGCGCTCTCCGCGGCCAGGGACATCGCCGCCAGCGCCAGGAGCGCCCCGGGCACGTTGGCTCGGAGAGCCTAGCGACGCGTCTTGCCGGGTTTTCGCTCATGCTCGGCGGGCTCGAATGCGACGGATTCGATTTGCAACCCCGGGGCGAAATGATAGCCAGCGCTCGTGCGCAGGAGCACCTCCCGAAGGCCTGATTGTCGGAGCCTGCTCAGCGCCACATGGATCCGGTTCGCGGCGGCCTCGGCGCGGATGCTCTCTCCCGGCCAGCCGGCTTGCTGTAGGGCCGCGAGCGGCAGGCCCTGACCAGGCGCGGATCGATGGCGCTCGATCAGCGCCTCCAGGATCCCTCGCAGGCTGGACCGCTGCCGCAGGTCTTGCCAGGTCCCACCGGGTGGGCAGAGCCAGCGAGCGTTCGGGCTCACGAGGAGCGCATCCTTCGCGTGCCTCGCCTTCGTGCCCACCATCACGGCGAGATTCCGCTCGAGGATGCGGAGGCTCGAGCGGATGTCATCGGAGCGATCGGCCAGCGACGGTGTGCCGACCTTGCCAGGGCGGCGCGCGCGGCGGATCCGCTGCTCGATCTTGACCAGGAGGTGGGCGGCGTCCTCCGCGCGCTGCTCGAGGAGCAAGCGCCGGTGACGCGCGAGCTCGACAAAGCCCCGGTTGACCTGCACCGCCTCCAGGGAGAGCGAGTCTCCGAGCCGCTCCAGGAGCAGGTCGGCTCGCTCGAGCACAGTCTCCGCCTCCTCCAGGCGATCGAGCAAGGCGAGGGCGGCTCCCAGCCGACCGAGGCAGAGCCCCTCGGAGCGAGCATCGCCCACCTCTCTGAGCAGGCACCGCGCAGCCTCGTGGCAGACCCTGGCGTCCTCGAGCCGGCCCTCCTCGTGGTGCAGATTGCCCAGGTTCGAAAGGGCAATGGCCGAGAGCCGGCGATCCCCCACCTCCTCGAGAATCGCGAGCCCCGTCTCGAAATGGCGTCGTGCCTCGACCTTGCCACCGCGCTCCTGCTCGAGCAACCCGAGGTTGGTGCGGAAAATCCCCGAGAGGCGCAGATCGCCGACGTCCGAGAGAATCGCGAGGGCACGCTCGTACTTTCGGACCGCATCCTCGAAGTTGCGCTCGTCGTGGGACAATGCACCGAGGTTCCCCAGGGCGCGGCCCTCCGCCCGGTGATCTCCCAGCCCGCGATGGAGCGAGAGCGCCTGTTCATACAGAGCGCGGGCCCGCGCCGCCTGCTGGCGCTGGTGACAAAGGACGCCGAGGTCCATGAGGATCGAGGCCAGGATGTGCCGGTCCTGCGTCCTCGCGGCCATTTCCCGCGCGCGCGCCAGATCCTGCTCGCCCTCGTCGAGCAGGCCCCGGAGCTGCCGGGCTCGGCCCCGAGCAGCAAGGGCACGCGCATGCAGTGACGCATCGATGGCGGACGACTCCGCCAGGAGGAGCAATCGGTCGAGCCGCTCGATCTGGGCCCCGAAAGGCCCGCGCGTGGTCAGCACGGGGTCGATCACCAGGAGCGCCCGCAGCGCTTCTTCGATCGAAGCCCCGGTCGCACGTCGGCCTCGCCCCGCGTCATCGACAATCGCCAGGAGATTCTCGAGCTCGAGGGCGATCTGATCGAGGACCCGAAGCGCCCCGGTGGCCTCGAAGGCTGCGGCCCATTCCTCGCCAGCACGAAGGAAATAGGCCGCGTGACGCAGCCGCGAGGCTGCTTCCTCTCCTGACTCCTTCCGCTTCTCCGACGCGAACTCGGCAATGCCTGCGTAGAAGGAGAACCGAGCCTCTCCCGTCCGACTGCGCTGGGTCCGAAGCAGCGACTTGTCTCGCAGCGATTGCAGCCGATCCAGCGCCGCGACGGGCGACTCCCCGAGCACCTCCGCCGCCGCATCGAGCGAGAATCCTCCGTGGAATATCGAGCACCGCGTGAATGCCTGGCGCTCCTTGTCGTCCAGCAGATCCCACGACCAATCGATGGCGCTCCGCAGCGTCATCTGCCGCGGGCAGACACCCCTACGCCCCCCGGAAAGGAGATCGAGTCTCTGCCCGAGACGGGAGACGAGCCCCTCGAGGCCGAGCACGCCAAATCGGGCGGCGGCGAGCTCGATGGCCAATGGAATGCCGTCCAGCCTGGATACGAGCGTTCGCACGAGCTCCGGCTGGCCCAGCGAGAGGTCGGGTTCTTGCGCCCGGATCCGGTCGAGGAAGAGCTGCTCCGCTTCGGAGACAGCCCCGTCTTCCTCCGCCCCTGGCTCGCCTGGCAGGAGGAGCGGAACGAGCTCGTGGCCGATCTCCGCCGGCAGGCAGCTGCGCTCGCGCGAGGTCACCAGCAGACGCAGCTCGGGAGCCGCTCGGAGCCACGCATCCATCGCGGGGGCCACGTCTCCGACCACCTGCTCGAGGTTGTCGAGCAGAAGGAGCGTCTCTCCGCGCGCGCCAAGCAGGCTCCCGATACGATCGATGAGCTCCGCCTTCCGCTTGCCCATCGCCACCGGCACGTCCAGGCAGCGGGCGATGGCCACCGAGACCGAGAGCACGTCCCGCGCCTCGGAAAGGTCGCAGAACCAGACCCCTCCCTGGCCGTCTTGCAGGAAGGCCGGCGCTGCCTCCAGGGCGGCCTGCAGCGCAAGCCGCGTCTTTCCCATCCCCGCCGGGCCCCAGATCGTGACGAGCCGCGCTCCCTGCGCGAACCGAGCCGCGATCGAGGCGAGATCGCGCGTGCGACCGATGAACCGGGCCGCAGGCTGCACGAGATTGCTGCGCGGCCGGCCGGCCGCCCGGTGGAGCTGCCCGCCGCCGTTCAGATGCGCCTCACGAGGGTGCGTGAAACGACCTATGGAGCCGGGATCATGGGCGTCACGAAGAGGCTCCTTCCGCCGCTGGCCAGCGGGACCTTCACCTCGATGCCCTGATCGCTGATCGCCACCGGCCGCACGGCGACCACCTGGGCAAACTGTCCGCCGCCGTCGCACCACACCCCCTGCACCCGGGGCTCATCGCCCGTGGCACCTTCCTGGATCACGACGCCGGTGCGGCAGTTGCCGTCCATCACCTGGTAGAGGCCCTCGAGCTTCCCCTGCGCCGTGTGCCGCGCTCTCCAGGGGAGCTTCTGCCCGCTCGGCATTGCGAGCTCGCCTGTCCAGCCGCCAGAGTCGTGCTGACCGCTGACCGTCCACCCCGCCGCCGTCAGGGAGAAGCTGGGCTCCGAGGCCGCAGGATCGAACGTGCCCTTGAACCAGCGGGTGTGCGTCGAGTAAGTGGACGCCCCGCCACAGACGTAGAAGACGATACGGTCGGCCTGGGTCACGACGCCGAGGACGGCGTCGGTCGTGCCGACCTCTCCCACCGAGATGGTGGGCAGCACGCTCGCACCCGCGTCCGGCGTCGGGTGCACCGAGTCCCCCTTGGTGCCGCACCCGGCGAGGGTCACCCCCAGCGTAACGAGCGCGCACCCGAGGTCCAACCATCGCATCCTCAACATGCTCTTCAGCTCCATTCCACGGCAGAAACCCCATCCATAGCACAAGCCCTCTCGAATGCGATGACGCACGCCACCACACGGCGCGGCCATCTCGAGTGGCCCCGCCAGGAAGGGAGCGGCGCACCCGCGGGCGGGCACCGGTACAGCTCACCGAGGGAGTGGGGGCCGCCGGCGCCCGGGTCCTCGGACAGGATGTTGGGGTCCGTTCCTCCCATCGCGGCGGCCCTCTCTCGCATCTCGTTGCGTGCGTTGACAGCGCCGCTGCCCGCCAGCGCGGGCCCGCCCAGAAGCGACCGCCCTTCGACCTGGCCGAGATACGCGCAGCCGCGCACCCGCCACGAGTCATTTGAAAACGCACGAACCCCGAGTGCAACCGCGGCGCGGGCGACTCCGTCCGCTACGCCACGACGATCGGCTGGGATGTCAGGCCTTCGAGCAGGCCCACAGCCTCGACGCCGGCGACTGCGCCGACCGCTCGCTCACGGTCATCATCCCGTACACGGCTGCGTCGCGGACGATCTCCGTGTTCGTGGATGCCTGCAACCAGTCGCACGAGACGAAAGAGAGCAACAATGGACTGACGAAGCAGGTCGAGGTCCTCCTGCCGTAGCCGGGATCAGCCGCCAGCGCCCGCCGGGAAATGACAGAGCGAGGTCCAGGTCTGCAGGGTGCAGACGTCGGCCGACCAGCCACTGGCACCCGAGCGGGCGGCGCTGGTGGTTCGCAGCCCACCCTGCAAGCAGTTGCAGGTCCATCGACCGGCGCCCTCGTCATTGCAATCGAGCCAGCTGGGCATTGCGGCGTCGTTGCCCACTCCGCATTCGCAACCTCTTCGCGAGGGTCCGCCAATGCAGAAGATCCCTCCGCCGAGCGTGTACCACTCCGGCCCGCACGCATTGGCCGTTCCGCCCATTCCGCCCATTCCGCCCATTCCGCCCATTCCGCCCATTCCACCCATTCCACCCGCGCCGGGGCAGGCTCCACAATCGAGGAGCCCCCCGCAACCGTCGGCGACCGGGCCGCAGCTCGCTCCGGCGTTTGCGCACGAGAGAGGCACGCAGGTGCCGCTCCTGCCCGCCGGATCCGCGCACAGGAAGCCGGGAGCCTGCGCGCCGCCCGTGGCGAAACCGCACAGCGACCCGAAGGTCTTGGCGGTGCACACATCCTCCGAGAAGCCGTAGGCCCCGGAGCGCATGCCGCTGGCCGTCAGCACGCTGTTCTGCCCGCAGCGGCAGAGCCACTGCCCCGGGCTCGTCTGGCTGCACAGGAGCTCGGCCCCCGGATCGAGCGTCCCCATGATGCCACTACACGCGCAAGCCGGAACGCCCCTCGGGGCACCCGAGCTGCCGTCCTGGCACTGGACGCCGTCCATCTGGGTGCTCCATCCATGGGTCAGCTGCTCATTCGAGCCGGCCATTGGCATGCCGGCCACGCCACCGGTCGAGCCCGCGCCGCCTCCCAGACCCGCGCTGCCTCCCAGGCCCGGGCCGCCCGCCAAGCCTGCGCCGCCTCCAAGGCTCGGGCCGCCCGCCGGGCCCGAGTCGCCCCCCATGCCTGCGCCATCCCCTTGGCCTTCGCCCTGGGAGCCGCACCTGCTTCCGTTCGGCACGCACTGATTGCTGCTCGGACAGCACGTGTAGCCGGTCGTGCAGGGACAAGGCGCGCCCTCGAGGGACAGGTTCGGACAGCCGGGCGCAAGCAGCGCGGCGAACAGCACCAGCGCCGCGTCTCGAGCTCTCATCATTCGCATCGCTTCTCTCCTTGTGCGCTCATGGCGCGCGGGAGGGCCGCGCTCTGCCCCAGCGTCCCGTCTCCGCGCTCGCTCAATGAAGTGCACGGCGGTCGAGAAAGGTTCGGTGCATTCACCATCGCGAGCGCACTTGCATGCCGAGGCCCGCGGCCTGCGCCGCAAGGACGGGCCAGAGGCTCACCTCGAGGTGCCGCACCCCCGCTCGAGGCCAGAGCAGGGTCCCAAGCCAGGTCGCGCCCGCGGCACCCGCGATCGCGTAGCCGGCCAGGGAGGCCTTGTCGAGGCTGCTGATGGTGTCCCGGAGCTCCACGCGCCGGACCTGCGACGCCCCCTGCCCCGACTCGGAGCGCTGCCAGCTCACCAGGCTCATCGTGACGCCGAGCGCGCCTGCACCGAGCGCTACATATCCGGCCACGCCGTGGACGCGGTCCCGCAGCGACGGGGGCTCCTCGTCCATGACGGGCGGGGGCTCCGGCTGGAACCGCGAGACGATGGGGTCGGGCGCCTCGGCCGCGCGGCGGCGGAACTGGTCGACCTTGGCCGGCCCGAAGGGGACCTGGAACAGGTGCATGAACGCCAGGTGGGAGGCCCCCTTGCGCTTGACGCCGGTCGCCTCCGCGCTCAGTGCGGACAGGTGCACCGGCCGCGCGTCGGCGAGGACGAGCTCGCGCCGGTCGTCCGACTGGCGCACGAACATCGGCCGCTCCGGCGGCAGATAGAGCCGCGCACGGACCTGGCCCGCCTCGAGGTGCACGTCCAGCACGCGCGTGCCGTCGGCCGCCTCGACGTAGAGATGACCGAGGCCGGGAGTGTCGAGGACCACGGCGACTGCGCTCGCCCCCCAGTGGAGGAGCCCGCTCGAGAGATCACCGGGGGCCCGGCCCGGCGGCCGGACGATGAAGTCGGGGCGAAACCGCGGGCTGGGGATCCCCTCGTTGGCGGTGGCGAGGAACGCGCCGAGCTCCGCGTACGTGATCGTCCCGTCGCCATCGAGGTCCGCGGCGCCGCGCAGACCCGAGCGGACCTCGTGACTGAACACCCCGGACTGGAACAGCTCCCACTCGTGGCTGTCCCGCCCCGACGACGTGGACAGAAGGAAGCCGGTGTTGCTGAGATCCGCGGGGATGGCGCGGTTCGCGAAGGGTCGCGCGTAGGCCGCGCGCGCGCCGCCCGCCCCCTTGTCGAAGGCCAGGAAGTAGGACTTGCACGAGTCGACGATGACGTGGTTGTGGAGCGCCGGGGACCGCTTGAGGATGTCCTCATAGAGCGCGGTCCGGGTCAGTCGCCGATCCTCGAGCGTGATGTACCCCTCGCCGTTCGCGACGTTGCCATGACCGCTGTAGTAGAGGATGAGGTCGGTGGGTGCTCCGGCGGCGGCGCGCTGGCGGATCATCGCGTGCACGGACTCGAGCTTGGCCGCCACGTCCGTCCAGCGCGGCGCGCCCGTGGGCCGCACCCCCGGGTGCAAGCGCCGGGTGGTCTCGTCGGGGTGGATGAACAGGAAGCTCTTCACGCCGGCCTGCGTGAGGAGCGCGTGCATGGCGATGGCGTCGTCGTCAGCGTAGGAGAGCGCCGCCGTCTCGCGATCCTCGGGCGTGTTGTTCCCGATCACGATGGCGAAGCTCTCGCCCGGCTGCGCGACCTTGTCGGCCTGGGCGCGGCTCGGCCACGCCAGCTGGCCGAGGATCCACAGGAGCGCGAAGGTGGTCGGCCGGCGCAACGCCTCACTCCACCTGGATCTGCCGGATCGATTGCGCGGTATCGGGGAGCGAAAGCCGCCGCGGCGGGCCGGCCCCGCGGGCAGTCGCCGGATCGCGGAGCAGCGCCTCGACCTGCGAGACGCGAAAAGGGGACCGGCTGAAGACCCCGTACAGCGTGAGCGAGCCGGCGCGGAGATCCTGGTGAATCACCTCGGGGAGCTCGCGAGCGTGGCCACTCTCGATGGCAATGGACACCGGATCGTCCCCGGCCTGCTCGTGCGCCGGGTAGAACCAGAACACGTTGCTGGCCGAGTCCACGCCGAAGATCATGAGGTAGCGGTGCGGCTCGGGCGCGATGCTGGTATACGCGAAGGCCAGGCCGTCCTGCCTCGCGAGGCGCGCGCCGAGCGGGTGCGGCGCCCCGGCGCCGTCGACGGTGTGCGCCTGCACGCCGACCCAGCGGTCCGGGTCGTCGGCTCGCCTGGGCCCTCCCTTGGCTCGAAACGCCGCCTCGGCGGGATCGGCCGCATCGGTCACGAAAACGTGCCGCCAGCGCAAGAGGCCAATGGCCATCAGGAGGCACGCCAGCGCAGGCGCGACCACGAACCAGAAGGGCCGGGGAAGCTCGCTCGGAGCCGGGGCCGTGACAGCACGCTGGCGGATCGCCGCGACGAGGTCGGTGCGATCCGCCTCGCCGTCAGGCGCTCGCAGGCCTGAAAGCATGGATCGCAGCCCCTCGAGCTGCCTGCGCGCCGAGGCCGAATCCGCAAGGTACGCCTCGATCTCGGCGGCCTGCGACTGGGTCACCTCGCCTTCCAGGTAGCACAGCAGCATCTTGGCAGACACCGGTTTCATGGGGTCGGCACCAGCTTGCGCAGCGCGTCGAGCCCGTCGAAGAGGCGACGCTTGACGGTTCCGAGGGGCAGGTCCAGGGCCTGCGCGATCTCGTCGTAGGAGAGGTCCGCGCCGAAGCGGAGCACCACGACCAGGCGGAGCTTCTCGCTCAGCTTCGAGAGCGCGGCGTGGAGCTCGCGCCGCCGCTCGTTCGCCAGCACGACGTCACTCGGGAGCTGGGGCTCCGCGGCGAGCACGGGCTCTGCCGGCTCGCGTTCCTGGCGGCGCAGCTGGCGCCGCGCCATGCGGAACTGGTTGACCAGGATGCGGTGGAAGTACGCGGGCAAGTTTCCTCTCGGCTCGTACCGGTGCAGCGACCGATGCACCTCGAGGAAGGTGCTCTGCACGATGTCCTGCGCAAGCGCGGTCTGGCCGGTGTACTGCCTGGCGGCCCGGAGCAGGCGCCGCTGGTGGCGGCGCACGAGCTCGTCGAAGGCGTCGCGAACGCCGCCCCGCGCGAGCCGCATGAGGTCGTCGTCCGTGCGCTCCGAGCCCGAACGCTCGGGGCTCTCCACGAGGGTGAACAGCTGGCCGAGCTGGCTCACGGGCAAATCACGGGCGTCGAGGTCCCACCACAGGTCATAGTGCCGGCGAGGCCCGAAAGGTTCGGTGCGGTCGCACGAAATCGCGCGATTTCGCCAAGCGCCCGAAATCGGAGCCGAATCAAGGATGGCGATTCCGAATCGCCGACCCCGCGTCAGCCTCTCGACAACCCGCCCAGCATGCCGCCGCCCGGGATCAGCCCGCCCACACGCAGCTTGGTCTTCGTCGTCATCGGCCGATGGCCGTGCCAAGGCCGGGGACCATGGCGGCTCTGAGCCTCGTCTTGATCGTCATGCCCGAGACCCTACCGAACGGGACGGCCACCGACAAGCCTCAGGCCAGGCTGCCGCCGGCTAGTGGATCGGCCATCGAGCGCCTGACGCTGCGGTGCGTCGTCCCCAGCGCCGCACCGCCTCTGGGCGCGCGCATTCCGCCGCATTCCAGGAGGTTCTCGATGGTTGCGGAAACCACGGGTGCGAGCAGCCCACACCTCCATCCAGCCTGAGCTGCCTGGCACGCTCCCTGCTCTAGTCGGATCGCATGAGTCACCGCGCGGCCACGCTCGATCAGCGTCTCAAGCAACTCGGCCTCGACCATGCCGCCGACGGCCTCCAGGGACTCCTCGACGCGGTCCGCACCGAGCGGCTGTCCCCGCTCGACCTCCTCGACCGGCTGCTCGACCACGAGCTCCAGGCGCGCGAGGCCGCCAGGCGCGAGCACGGCCGCCGCCGCGCCGGGTTCCCCGTCCTGCGCACCCTCGAGGAGTTCGACTTCGCCAACCAGACCGACCGCCGCGTGAGCTCGCTCGGCGGCTCGCTCGAGCGCGACTTCGTCGCACAGGGCCGCTGCCTGGTTCTGTCGGGGCGCTCGCAGAGCGGCAAGACCCACCTCGCGATCGCGATCGGAGACCGCCAGCTCGCGCACGACTTCGACGTCCGGTTCGTCCCCCTGGAGGGGCTGCTTGCCGACCTCGCGACCGCGGAGTCGGACGGGCGCCTGCACCAGGCGGTGGCCGCTTGGTGCGAGCCGGAGCTGCTCGTGGTGGACGACCTCGGGTCGCTGTTCGTGGACGCGCAGGCGACCCGCCGTCTGTTCGAGGTGGTGCACGCGCGGCACGTCAAGCGCCGCTCGATGGTCGTCACGACGACGCGCGATCCGGCCGACTGGGCCGAGACGCTCGGCGAGCCGACGCTCGCGCAGGGCATCGTGCGACGGCTGCTCGAGCGCGGTCGCCACATCAAGCTCGAGCGCGGCCATGCGCGTGGCGTGGTCGACGAGTGGGGCATCCCGATCGGAGTGGCCCGCCCCGTGGCGCAGGTGGCCTACGAAGAGCTCGTGATCATGGACGAGCCCGACTGGCTTCCACCGCCTCCGCTGCCGGGCGTGCCGACGCCCGCCCCGATGCGCGCGCCGCTCACGCTCGTGGGTCGTGCGGCGCCCGAGTCAGCCCTGGCGCCGTCGCAGATCCCGACGGTCGTGGGCCTGCCCGAGCACCTCGCAGACCGTCCCCGCCGTCTCGCGCGGGCTGGCTACGTCAGCAAGTGGAGCAGCCAGACGCCCGCCGATCTGGCCGACCACCGCTTGGGCTGACCGGGTACATCGCGCTAGCGCACCTGCGTGAACCAGAGCGTCAGGGATACCAACACCGTTCTCCTCGGCGCCGACCGCACGATCAGCGCGTCCGGCGCTATCCCGAGGCGGCAGCGCTGGCCGAGGACGCGGCCCGAGCGCCTCTCGCGCCACGACGCGTATCGCTCCATCGCGCCGCCCCATGCCGGCGCCTCGGCCGACTCGATCAATGTTCTGGCCGAGCGTGCAATCCGACGCCTCGGGGGAGCCGTCGTGGCGCCACTCACGGCGCAGCCCCTGACCCTCAGCGCAAGGGTGCGCGCCGTGGCCTGACGCGAGAGAGCCGCATGCCGCTCACATCCCGCAGCGCGCCAGCGTCCCAGCGGCGATCCGGTAGCAGCCCATCTTCCCGCTCTGGGCGTCGATGGTGAGGAGCTGACGTGGGGCGGAGAAGCTCCCGGCGAGGATCCACTCGGGAGCGATCGGATCGGGTGCGGCGAGGGTCAGCGAGATCGGAGAGTCGGAGATCAGGAGGGGCGTGCCCATGACCACCTGGTCGCGGTGGGGGACCGGGTTCGGATAAAGGTGCAGCGCCGCCGGCTGAGCGCGGTTGAGCGCCACGACGTCCACGCGCCCGGCCGGGTCGCCATCCAGATCGGCCACCGCGAGGTGTCCGAGATCGCCCCCGATCTGCACGTTGTCCATGTCCTCACCAAGGGCGAAAGCTTCCATCACGGACTGCGGCGTCGCCGCCGTGAGATCGATCCGCGTCGCCCCGATCTGGTTCGAGCCACCTCCCCACAGCGAGAGCGTCGAGTCGCCCGGGAAGGGCGCGAGCTGGCTCCAGAGGTAGCCTGCGCGCAGCCGCGAGAAGCTGTAGGCCTTGTGCGTCGTCAGCAGGCCCATCGGGGAGCTCTGGAACCAGACGACGAACTGGTTGTCGATGACGAAGAGGTCGTCGCGGCCGGTGGGTGCGCGCAGCGCGAGCGCGGCCTCCGCGCGCCACTCCTTGTTTCCGACGCCCGCCGGGAAGCTGACCGTGCGCGACGCGCCGATCGCGAACGGAGACCACGCGTCGAGCGACACCACCGCGACCGTGGCCAGCACGCCCACGATGATCTCGGGCGCGCCGTCGCTCCTGAAGTGGCCGACCGTGGCGAACGCCCGGCCGAACCAGGGGTCGGGATTCGCGACAAAGCCCGGCAGGGGGGCGCGGCCGCGCTCGGTGAAGCCGCCGCGCCCGGTGCCCTCGAAGGCGACGAGCGTCGCGGCGTCGTAGGGGCCGCCGGCGGTCGACCGTGTCGCGGCGATCACGAGAAGGTCGGGTCGGCTGTCGCCGCCGAGCTGCGCGAGGCTCGCCCCGAGCGGCATCGCCTCACCGAGCGGCACGAACGTGTCGTACACGCGGCCGATGCCGGTCGGCCGGCCCATGAAGACGTAGACGCCCTGCGAGGCCAGGTCGCCCGAAGGGTTGAGCAGCACGAGATCGTCATGGCCGTCGCCGTCGAGATCCGAGACCGCGCCGGGCCGCAGATCCAGGCGCTGGCCGACGGGCGGCCACTCGGTGCCTGGGCCGAGCGGGGCCGCGTCGGCGGACGGCGGGCCGTCGGTGACGGTCCCGTCGCGAGGGGAGCCGTCGCGGTTCAGGCCGCCGTCGGCGCCACCGGCGCGCGGGGGCGGTACGGACAGACAGCCGGCCAGGAGGCACAGCACGAGGAGGCGCAACGCCTTCAGGATACAGCGAAAGCACTTCGCGCCGGCACCGCTGCCCCGCTCCTGCGCAATCGACGAAGGCCTCACAGCGCGCTGAGCCGCGCCGCGTCGACGTGGAACGCGCCGACGCTCCCCCCACCTACGACGTGGCTCGCCGCCGCGGCACCCTCCTGGATCCCCCAGTGGAAAAAGGAAGTCCTGCGGATCCTTCCGGAGGCTTCCTTCTAAATTCGGTCGAGACAGCCTGGGCGATTTCCTCCCTCGCCGTCATCGTCCTGTGCGCGACCTCCGCGTCCGCCGTCGCGGGCACCAAGGCCGAGGCGAAGGCCGACTACGATCTCGTGTGCAACGCGGTCGCCCGCTCGGGCGCCGACAAGGTCAAGGACCCCGGCGAGCGCGCGCAGCGCATCGCCACGTTCCTGCAGCGCTGGGTCGACTACGAACGCGGCTCGACCACCGACTACCACTTCGCGATCATCCCGATGTGACGGAAGGAGAGGAACGGCGGCCGTGGTAAGCCGAACCATGCGCATCCTCCTCGTCGTCACGATCTGCCTGTC
This sequence comes from Myxococcales bacterium, assembly GCA_023248855.1. GTDB lineage: Bacteria > Myxococcota_A > Polyangia > JAHFDS01 > JAHFDS01 > JAHFDS01. The sequence goes on along the minus strand of JAHFDS010000088.1, from coordinate 3,259 downwards.
GTCATCCCGCGTCGCAGGCGCCGAGCCGTCGCGGCCCGAGCTGACCGCGGACGTCCTCGAACGTTCTTCGCGGGAGGCGCCGCCCCAGCGCTTCCTCGGCGTCCTCGCGGACCTCAAGGGGACGGGCCTGGCGCTACGCAAGGGCGTTCCCGCGCAGGGCTGGGCGCCGAAGGCGCCCTGTGGCGACCAGACGCCGCGCTGCGCGACGCTCCCGTTCTGCGTGGGCCTCCGCACCGCGTACTGGACCGAGCTCCACGGAAAGCCGTTCAGGTTCAGGTTCGAGGCGCTCGCGTGGACCTACGACACGCCCGAGTCCGCGAGGCGCGCACGCGACCACCTGAGGGTGGGGCCGATGTTCTTCCACGTCCCGTTCGAGGTCATCGCCGAGGCCGACACGACGCTGATCCTCCTGTGGGGACACGGGCCCGACGCGCGCGAGATCGAGCGGATGGGCGTCCAGCTCAGGAAGCGGCTCGCGCTGCCGGAGCCGCCTCACCGCGAGGTCGGAACGCTCCCCGAGTGTCCGAAGCCGCGCCCGCCCCTCGACCGGCTGCTCTCGCCCGACGTCGCGGACGCCGACCTCCCGTCGCTCGTTGCGGTGCAGTCGGCGTGCGAGCCGCCGCCGTCGGATCGAGTGGCGCAGACGCTCAACACGCGCGGCATGCGCTTCTACAAGACCAAGGACTACGCGCGCGCCGACACCGCGTTCGCGCTCGCGGATCGCTCGGGCGGCGGCACCAAGGCGCTCTACAACCGCGCCTGCGTGGCCGCGCTGCGAGGCGACGCCGTCGCGGCCGCGTGGATGCTGTGGAGGCTCCTCTACCGTCGCAGCGACGACAGCAAGGAGTTCCTCTTCGAGCCCGCCTCGATGAAGCAGGCGCTGCACGCGCTCACGGACAAGGACTTCTCGAGCGTGCGGTCGTCCCCGCTCGTCGAGGCCGTGAGGAACTGCGTCCGCAAGGCCCCGAAGGGCCACGAGCACGACTGAGCCAGCACGCCCGGTGCAGTGACCAGCAGCGAGGTGTCGCCATGACGGAGCCGACCAGCGAGCGCGGAGCGAGCGAACCCACGCTGCCCGCGGGCCACTCGGACCAGCCGGCGTGGGGATTCTCCGATGCGGCCGGCCACGTCTCCTACGAGCTCGTGCGCGTCTATCGCCCGGACCACGTGCTCGATCCCGACCTCCCTACGCGGAAGGTGCACTCGAGCTCGAACGGGTCGGGCGTGTTCGCGCCGAGCACCACGAAGCGCGCCGTCGGCGTCTACCTCACGACCTCCGAGACCGAGGCGCGCCTGCCGCCCGGCATACTCGAGGCCGGCAAGGCCTACGTCTGCAGCCTCGGTGTCTTCGGCGAGGACGGCGACGCCCGCGGCAGCGCCACGCTCGTGACCGGCGTGATCCGGCGCTGACGCCAACGTGGGCGGCTCGGGTATCCTCTAACCCTTGCGGCTCGTCGCGCTCTGCCTGCTGACCGGCTGCCTGTCCGTTCCGCCCCCGCGCGCCGGCGGCGCCGACGCCGGCAGCGACGGGCCCCACCGCGACGGCTCTTCTCGCGACGCACCACTCACCGACGGCCCGTCCGCAGACGCACCCCCGCTCGGCCCCGGCAGCGAGTGGCCGCCCATCGGCATGCGCCTGGCTCTGCGCCCCGGCGCGGTCGCGGACCTCGACGGCGACGGCCACGACGACCTCGTGCTGCTCAACCCCTCGGGCGACGCCGGCTCCCAGGGCCTCTTCGTCTTCATGGGCCGGCCGCACAGCGTCGTCCGGGTCTACGACACGTTCGTGCCGACCGGCGACGCGAGGCCGCTCGGCGCGACGCTCGCCCAGCTCGGCGGCGACGGCCGGGCGGACCTCCTCGTGATGGCCGCGACCCGCTCGACCACCGGCGGTCCCTACGACGGCGTGGCGCTCGTCGCGTTCGAGGGCACCGGCCGCGGCGGCTTCACCGAGCGCGGGCGCGCGGCCCTGCCGGGCTTGACCGCCGATCCCGACCCCTGGTTCGGCCGGGCGTTCGCGACGGTCGGCCACTTCCGGAGCGACGGCGCAGCCGAGATCGTCGTGGGCGCGGTCGGCGACATGGTGACGGGCACGGTCGCCGTGGTGTCGCTCGATGCCTGGTCGCCGTTCGCCGTCGGTGCGCCGCGTCCGCTCGCCTTCCCGACGGGCCTCGGACGCGTGGCGTGGCGCGCGGCGGGCGCGCTCGCGCTCCGCGCCCCCACCGGCCGCGACGACCTCTTCGTCGCCGACAACCAGTTCGTCGTCTGGTTCCAGAGCACGCCGTCGGGTCTGCTGACGGCGTCGACGTCCAACAGCTTCTCGCGCCTCGGTGCGGGCTACCAGTGGAGCCAGCCCGCGCCCTTCCCGGGCGACACGACGGCCTCGCTGTGGGGGGGCGGCGCGAACCAGATCGGCGCGACGCGGATCGACCTCGCGGCTGCGACGTCACAGATGGAACCCTTCGCGATCGGCGAGGACATGGACAAGATCCGGATCGGGGGCGACCTGGCACACTTCGTCGTGGCCGAGCTCGACGGCGATGCGGCCGGGCTCGTGGACGTCGCGGCGCTCGGTCACTCCCAGCCGGCCGAGCTGCGCGTCTATCCGAACCCGGTGCCCCACCGCGAGCAGGTGATCATTGGGACGCCACTCCTGCTCGCCGACACGCCGATCGCGCTCACGCTCACCGCCCCCGATCCGGTCGCCCCCGAGTGGCTCCTGACGGGCAGCTTCTCCGCCCCGCGCCAGGTGCTGACGCTGGATGCCTCGAGCGGGCGGATGGGCTGCTACCGGATCGAGGGTGGGACGCTGGTGCGCTGCGGGATGTGAACGAGGGCACGGTCATCTCTTCGGTCGTTCGACGGGCCGTGACTGGCCTCATCAGGTTTCGTCCCTGATCGATGGCCGGCCCGGTCCTGCCATCCGTGACCTTGCCGGTCGCGCGATCCCAGAACTCGCATGCTTCACAACGCATGCGCGAGGGAGCCGACGACTTGCCACCCAGATAGTGACTCTTGCCCTCGGCATGCATCGCGCGCCATTCGTCCGCAGGGATGTGCTCGGGCCGTCACATGGACGTCCCGGTAACCGGCAGGCGTCGAGCCGAGCGCAGCGAGGCGCAAGGGCGTAGCGAGCGCAGGGTATGTCTGATCCGATGGGATCTGACTGGTCCGCGCTCTTCTTCTTCTCCACAGGCTGTGGACAGTGTGGAGAACTCGGGCGTGGCCCCGCGGATGTGAGCTCGGCTAGGGTCGCTCG
>JAHFDS010000087.1 GCA_023248855.1 Myxococcales bacterium | reverse complement strand
GGGCAAAGGGTCCGGCTGGGCCGCGCGGCACCTCACCCTGTGGCGCGGTGGCGAGCTCGTGGCCGCGGCACCTGCCTACGAGAAGGAGCACTCGAACGGCGAGTTCGTCTACGACTGGAGCTGGGCGCAGGCGGCCGAGCGCGCGGGCCTTCCGTACTACCCGAAGCTCGTGCTCGCGGTGCCGTTCACCCCCGCGACCGGCCGCCGTGTGCTGGTGCGCCCGGACGAGGACCGCGCGGCCGCGGAGCACGCGATCGTGGAAGGGGCGCTGGCGCTGGTGCGGAGCGAGCGCTGGGGCTCGCTCGGCGTCTTGTTTCCGACGGCGGAAGAGGCGGCGCGCCTGGGTGCCAGCGGCGGCAGCGTGCGCACGGGCGTGCAGTACCACTGGCGAAACCGCGGCTACACGAGCTGGGACGACTTCCTGGGCGCGTTCTCGTCGAAGCGCCGCCACCAGCTCCGGCGGGAGGTGCGCGAGGTGTCCGAGCGCGGCATCGCCATCACCACCCGGCGCGGTGACGAGCTCTCGGTCGGGGATGCGGAGCGGGTGTTTCGCCTATACTGTTCCACGGTCGACAAGTTCATGTGGGGCCGCCGCTACCTCCGCAAAGAGCTGTTCGCACGCCTGCTCGAGCGCTTTCGCCACCGGCTCGAGCTGGTGGAGGCGCGACGGGACGGCGCGGTCATCGCCGGCGCGTTCAACGTGGCCTCCCCCACGCACCTCTTCGGCCGCTACTGGGGCTGCTTCGAGGAGCACCCGTTCCTGCACTTCGGCGTCTGCATGTACCACTCGATCGCGGAGAGCATCCGGCTCGGTCGGACGCAGTTCGAGGGGGGCGCTGGCGGCGAGCACAAGCTCCAGCGCGGCTTCGAGCCCAGCCTGACGTACTCCGTGCACTGGATGCGCGACCGGCGGCTCGGGGTCGCCATCGACGACTTCGCGCGCCGGGAGCGGGCCGAGATCGACCGCCGGATGCCGGAGTGGACCGAGCGCGCGGGCCTGCGTCAGGTCACGATCAAGCCCAGCGAGGGACATCGGTAGGGAGCGCCATGCCGAAGAAGGTCCAGCACGACGATGGGGACACCGGGGTCGCGACCGCCACGCGGACCGAGAAGAAGCTCGCTCGGCCCGTCCTTTACAAGGTGATCCTGCACAACGACCACTACACGACGCGTGAGTTCGTGGTGGCGATCCTGCAGAGCGTGTTTCATCGTACCGAGGCGGACGCGATCCAGATCATGCTGCACGTGCATCACAGCGGACAGGGCGTGGCGGGCGTGTACCCTTTCGACATCGCCGAGACCAAGATCCGCACCGTCGAGCAGCTCGCGAAGGAGAACGAGTATCCGCTGCGACTCTCGATGGAACCCGAGGAAGGCTAGCTTGCAGGAGCCCCGCTGATGGCAGCGCCCATGATCGCCAAAGACCTCCAGGCCACCTTTCGTCTCGCGTTCGAGGAAGCGGCGCGCCGGAGGCATGAGTACCTCACGCTCGAGCACCTCCTGTGGGCGCTGTGCTCCGATCCGAATGCCTCCAAGGCCATCAAGGCCTGCGGCGCCGACACCGAGCGCATCCGCGGCAAGATCGACGGCTACCTCGACGAGACCATCGAGAAGCTGCCCGAGGGGGCCGAGGCGGAGCCGCAGCAGACCGCCGCCATCGAGCGGGTGATCCAGCGCGCCGCGATCCACGTGCTGTCGAGCGACCAGAAGGTGATCGACGGTGGCAACGTGCTCGTGGCGATCTTCCGTGAGGACAAGTCGTTCGCGCTCTATGTCCTGCAGGAGGAGGGCGTCTCGCGGCTCGACGTCATCAACTTCCTGTCGCACGGCGCGACCAAGGTGCCCGACGAGGAGCTCTCGGAGGGCGGCGGCGAGATGGGCGACGGCGAGGAGGACAGCGAGGGCGGCAGCACCAAGAAGAACCCGCTCGAGGCGTACTGCACCGACCTCGTCGTCGAGGCGCACGCGGGACGCATCGATCCGCTGGTGGGGCGGGCGCTCGAGCTCGAGCGCACGATCCAGGTGCTGGCCCGGCGCCGGAAGAACAACCCGCTGCTCGTGGGCGAGCCGGGCGTCGGCAAGACCGCGATCGCGGAGGGCCTGGCGCTGCGCATCGCGACCGGCTCGGTGCCGGAGGTGCTCGCGGACGCGCACGTCTACTCGCTCGACATGGGCGCGCTGCTCGCGGGCACGAAGTTCCGCGGACAGTTCGAGGAGCGGCTCAAGGCCGTCCTGCGCGCGCTCAAGAAGCACCCGAACGCGGTCCTGTTCATCGACGAGATCCACACGATCGTGGGCGCCGGGGCGACCCACGGCGGCTCGCTCGACGCATCGAACCTGCTCAAGCCGGCGCTCGGCTCGGGCCGCCTGCGCTGCATCGGCTCGACCACGTATCAGGACTACAAGGCCGCCTTCGAGCGCGATCGCGCGCTCGCGCGGCGTTTCCAGAAGATCGAGATCGGCGAGCCCTCGCTCGAGGAGACGGTGCAGATCCTGGAGGGCCTAAAGGGCCACTACGAGCAGCACCACGGCGTCACCTACGAGCCCGAGGCGATCCGCGCGGCGGCGGAGCTGTCGCACAAGTACGTGCGCGACAAGCACCTGCCGGACAAGGCGATCGACGTCATCGACGAGGCTGGCGCGGCCGAGCGGCTGCGGCGCGGCAAGGGCGGCTCGGGGCGCGTGACCTCGCTCGATGTCGAGAAGGTCGTCGCCAAGATGGCCAAGATCCCGGAGAAGACGGTCTCCTCCAGCGAGCGGGTGCGGATCGCGCGGCTCGACGAGGAGCTCAAGGAGGTCATCTACGGGCAGGACGAGGCGATCGACAAGATCGTGTCGTCGATCAAGCTCTCGCGGAGCGGCCTGCGCGCTGGCGACAAGCCGGTCGGCTGCTTCCTGTTCTCGGGGCCGACGGGCGTCGGCAAGACCGAGCTGGCCAAGCAGATCGCGCGCGTGCTCGGCGTCGAGTTCCTGCGCTACGACATGAGCGAGTACTCGGAGCGGCACACGGTCTCGCGCCTCATCGGCGCCCCGCCGGGCTACGTCGGCTTCGATCAGGGGGGCCTGCTCACCGACGCCGTGCAGAAGAGCCCGCACTCGGTGGTGGTGCTCGATGAGATCGAGAAGGCGCACCCGGAGCTGTTCAACATCCTGCTCCAGGTGATGGACCACGCGACGCTCACCGACAACAACGGCAGAAAGGCCGACTTCCGAAACGTCATCCTCATCATGACGACCAACGCCGGTGCGCGCGAGGTCGCCACCCAGGGCATCGGCTTCGGCTCGCCGGAAAAGGGCGTGGATCTGTCGCGCGCAAGGCCGGTCATCGAGCGCACGTTCGCGCCGGAGTTCAGAAATCGCCTCGACGGCTGGCTCCAGTTCTCGGGCCTTTCGCGCGAGTCCATCCTCAAGGTCGTAGACAAGGAAGTGCGCGCGCTGCAGGCTTCGCTCGACGACAAGAAGGTGGAGCTGCGCGTGTCGGAGGCGGCGCGCAACTGGCTGGCCGAGCGCGGCTACGAGCCAGCGTTCGGCGCGCGCCCGATGGGGCGCCTGGTCGAGCGGACGCTCAAGCTGCCCCTCGCGGAGGCGATCCTGTTCGGGGCGCTCAGCGACGGTGGTACGGCGCTGGCGGATGTGGAGGGGGATGAAGTCACGATGCGCTACGAGGGCGGGAAGAAGCCGGCGCAGGCGTAGAAGAACAGGCGACAGGCCCTGTTCTTGTCTGCGTGCCGGGTTCTGGGCCGGCATCTCTGGGAGTTGCTACTTTCTGCGGCGCTTCTTGGTGGGCCTGGCTGCGGGGGCGGGCTCCGTCGCGATCGTGGCAGGGGCGGCGACCTCCAGCGGCGTGGGGCTCGTGGTCCGCGCGATCACCTCGGAGCGCAGCTCTGATTCGGCCTCCAGCCAGTCCTCGAGCGCGCGCCCATGCGAGAAGCCGCGCGACACGAAACGCTCGAACGCACGCCGCGCGACCTTTTCGCGCGAAAGCACCACCTCGGATCGTTCCATGAGCTCCCTCCCTTGCCGCGCACGAGGGGCGACGGGAGCAGTCTCGGGTCGCCCGCGCGCCGAGGCAACTTTTCGGTCGAGCTTCGGCGCTACCGGATGCGCAGCAGGCCTTCGAAGACGGCGCCGACGCCGTTCAGAAAGCTCAACCCGTTCAGGCCAGAGAAGGTGAGGTCGAGGCCGATGAGGGCGGAGAACACCGCGTGCGAGCCCGCGGCGTCGGTCCCGAACGGGATGTAGGCGTTGCCCGCGACGAAGAGGCCGAACGAGGCGTTCGGGCCGGCGTTGAGCGCGATGCCGCTCTCGAGCGAAAGGTGCGCGACGCCGAGCGTGCCGCTCGGATCGCCCGTCGCGGGCGTCGTCTGGCTGTCGGTGAGCGACGTGGTCATCGAGCCCGCGCCGCCGTAGAGACCCACGTAGGGCGAGAACACGTCACGGTCGTCGTTGAAGAACCAGTATCGAAGACCGAGGCCGCCGTCCCCGATCGTGCGACGGAACGACTTGTCGTTCGTCTCGAACTGCGTGAAGTTTCCGCGCAGGTGCGCCTCCACGCCGGAATCATGGCGGTAGCCGAAGAAGGCCGCGCCCTGGAAGCCCGGCGCGAACCGCTGCTCGCCGGCCTCGAGCTGGACGTTGCCGGCGCCCGAGAAGCCGAGCACGCCGCCGCCGCCTGTCGCATTCGCCTGGGCAGATATGAAGAGCGCGAGAAGACCGACCACCCACCCGGTTGCGAGCCTGCGCATGTATCCGCAGAGTGCCATAGGTCGGGGACAGAGACGAAAATTCGCCCGCGCCGCTCGGATCCGCTCAGGGGCAATTCGGCGGCGGGTTCTTGCCGCAGCCGCAGCCGAGCGCGCGGTCCCAGCAATCCGAGAGCGACGGGTTCATGGGGCACGGCGAGGCGAGGCAGCGCTGTAGCCCGGAGACGAACGCGTCGAGCTGGGACGTCATCGGGCACGCACCCAGCATGAGCGTCGCGCGTGTCCACAGGCCACACTGCATCGTGCAGAGCTGCTGCCACGGGGCCGCGGCAAAGGACGCGTCGCCGCACATGGCGTGGCGATCACCGTTTTTCAGGCAGAGGTCCTTCATCATCTGCGCGAACGCGTCGCCGCCGCAGGAGCCGCCGCTGCTGCCGCCGCCACCGGCGGATCCGCCCGTGCCCGCGCCCCCCGTTCCGTCGCTGCCGCAGCCGAGCAGCACGAGCGCGATGATCCACGCGGATGCTCTCATCTGGCCTCCCTCACGCGTGCTCGAGCGGCGCCCGCACGGTCTCGCGCAGCGAGTGCCGCGGCCGGTAGCCGAGCTCCGCACGCGCGCGCCGATCGTCCACCATGCAAACGTAGCGGATGTGGTCGAGCTCCGGCGCCGGAAACGACGTGAGCTTGCCCCGCCAGAGCAGGTCGAGCGCGCGCCCGAACAGGGGATGCGGCACGGGCAGGACGGGCTTGCCGAGCTCCGCCAGCGCCGCGGAAAGGGGCAGCTCGCCGGGCCCGGCCACGTTGTAGACGCCGCGCGCGCCGGGGGCCAGCGCGCACATGACCGCCTCCACCACGTCGAGCTCATGGACGAGCTGCACCATCGGATCGAAGCCCAAGAGCTTCGGGATGAGCGGCAGCCGCAGGTAGTTCGACGGCGCGTTGTGCACGCTGCCGACGATGTGCACAGGGCGCAGCACCACGGTCGCGGTCTTGCGCGCCTTCCAGAAGAAGCTCGTGAACAGCATGTCCACGTCGATGAGCGTGCGCGCGGCGGGGAAGAACTGCGCGGCCAGGAGCGGCGCGTCCTCGGTCAGGAACTGCGGGTTCGACGCCTGCGGCCCGTAGCAGGTGGCCGACGACAAGAGCACCACCTTCGGGACCTCGTACTGCTTGCAGTACTCGAGCAAGCGCACCGTGCCCGACACGTTCCACGAGTACTGATCCTCCGTCGTGCTGCGGGGGTCGTGCATGACCCCGAGGTGCACCAGGGCCGACACGTCGCCGGCGCGGAAGACGTCGCGCGCCTTCTTGCTGCGCAGGTCCACCTGCACGTGCTCGACGTCGCGCGGCCGCCCGGGGAACGGTCGTCGATCGATGCCGATGACGTGCACGTCGGGCAGGCGATGCAGCCGGCGCGCGACCAGCTGCCCGAGCCGGCCCGCGATGCCGGTCATGACGATCTTCCTCTGCTGGCGCTCGGGGTTCATGAGAACACGCCCTTTCGTTCGCGCAGCCCGAGCTGGATCATCGACTGGATGGCGTTTCGCACGGTGCGCACGCGCTCGGCGACCTCGTCGTCTTCGTCGTCGGCGTCGCCGTCGAACACCAGCGGGGCGCCGAAGTGGATGTGGTACTTGACCGGCAGCGGCAGCGGCACGAGGTAGGGCGTGAGCGGAAACGACGGCATGCCGAGCAGGCGCGCCAGAGGCTTCAAGTTGACCGCGGGGGCCTGCTCCTCGGCCCCGACCACCGCGATTGGCACGATGGGCGTCCGGGTCTCGAGCGCGAGGCGCATGAAGCCGAGGCCGAACTCCTCGAGCTGGTAGCGTCGCCAGAACGGCTTCGAGATGCCGCGGGCGCCCTCGGGGAAGACCAGGATCGCCTCCTCGTCCTCGAGCAGCCGGCGGCAGTTCTCGGGGTCGCCCACGATCTGCCCCCAGCGAGGGAACAGGTAGGACAGAAACGGCAGGGTCGGCACGTACCTCTCGACCATCGCGCGCACCATGCGCGGCGGATCGCGCTCGAACAGCACGGCGCCGCCGATGCCGATGCCGTCGAAGGGCAGCTGCCCCGAGTGGTTCGCGATGAGCAGGACCCGGCCCTCGGGGATGTTGGTGATGCCGTGCGCCTCGGCGCGAAAGTAATGCCGGTAGAAGAACTGCGCGATGGCGACCGCGCTCACCGCCTCGTCGCGCGAGAAGCCGAACGGATCGACGCCGTACTCGTTCTGACGCGTCGGGACCGCGCGCAGCTTGTCGAGCAGCCTGGGATCGACCCGCGCGCGCAGCACCCGAGCGAGGAGGCCAGGCCGCGCCATGCGCGCGATTCTCGCAGATTCGCCCGGAAACACCAGAGCCCTTGCCAGCCGGCGCGGTTGGCGGGAACCTCGGTGCTTCCCGGGAGTCTCATGGTGCGTGCCCATCCGGCGCCCCGGTCGACCGGGCTGTGTCACGACGAGACCTGATCAGACTCTGCATCCGAAACTCGAGGAGGTTGTCTTGCGATCGTTCGTTGTCCTTTCCACGCTGCTTCTTCTGTCCACGCCCGCCGCCGCGGGCCCGAAAAAAACCAGCAAGACCGAGAAGACCGCGCCAAAGAGGGCGCCCGAGAAGGTCACCGCGGTCGAGGGCATCACCGAGTACCGGCTCGAAAATGGCCTGCGGGTGCTGCTCTTCCCCGACCAGTCGAAGCCGACGATCACGGTCAACGTCACCTACCTCGTGGGCTCTCGCCACGAGAACTACGGCGAGACCGGGATGGCGCACCTGCTCGAGCACCTGGTCTTCAAGGGCACGCCCAGGCACCCCGACGTCACCAAGGTCCTGAACAGCCTCGGGGCGCGCTTCAACGGATCCACCTGGTACGACCGCACCAACTACTTCATCAGCTTTCCGGCCTCGGACGAAAACCTCGAGCGGGCGCTCGACCTCGAGGCGGATCGCATGGTCAACAGCAACATCGCGCGCAAGGACCTCGACTCGGAGATGACGGTGGTCCGAAACGAGTTCGAGGCGGGCGAGAACAACCCGTGGCGGGTGACGCAGCAGCGCGTCGTGTCCGCGGCGTTCGAGTGGCACAACTACGGCAAGAGCACGATCGGCTGCCGCGCCGACATCGAGAACGTCAACATCGAGCGGCTCCAGGCCTTCTACCGGACCTACTATCAGCCCGACAACGCCGTCCTCATCGTCGCGGGCAAGATCGACGAGGACAGGACCCTCAAGCGGATCGGCGAGCTGTTCGGCGTCTTGCCGCGGCCGAAGCGCACCTTGCAGCGCACCTACACGCTCGATCCCGTGCAGGACGGCGAGCGCGCGGTGACGGTGCGACGCGTCGGCGATACGCAGCACGTGATGGCGCTGTACAAGGTGCCGGCGGGCAGCGACCCGGACGCGGCGGCGCTCGACGTGCTCGGCCAGGTCATGGCGGACCAGCCGACGGGGCGCCTCTACAAGGCGCTCGTCGAGACCAAGAAGGCCGCGCAGGTGTTCCCGTGGCTCATGCAGACCAAGGAGCCGGGGTTCCTCCTGTTCTCGGCGGAGCTGCCGAAGACGTCGAACCTCGAGGACACGCGCGAGACGATGCTGAGGGCCCTCGAGAGCCCGAGCACGTTCGCGGCCGACGAGGTCGAGCGCGCCAAGCTGAGCGTCGCCAAGCAGATGGAGCTCGTGCTGCAGGAGAGCGACCAGCTCGGCATCACGCTCTCCGAGTACCTGGCGCAGGGGGACTGGCGCCTGTTCTTCCTGCACCGCGATCGCGTCGCGCAGGTCAAGCCCGCCGACGTGCAGCGGGTCGCCACCGCGTACCTGCGCAGCTCGAATCGCACGATCGGCCAGTTCGTCCCGACCGCCAAGCCCGTGCGCGCCGAGATCCCCGCGGTCAAGGACGTCGCCAAGATGGTCGAGGGCTACAAGGGGCGCGCGCAGATCGCCCGCGGCGAGGACTTCGATGCCGAGCCGATGGCGATCGACCGCCGCATCCAGCGCCTCGTGCTGCCGAGTGGGCTCAAGGTGGCCCTCTTGCCCAAGAAGACGCGCGGCGAGGCCGTGAGCTTCCAGCTGCGCACCGAGCTCGGGGACGAGAGGTCTCTGCAGGGCAAGCAGACCATCGGGACGCTCACGGGCTCGATGCTCCTGCGCGGCTCGGACAAACACACCCGCCAGCAGATCAAGGACGAGCTCGACAAGCGCAAGACCGAGCTCAACGTGTTCGGCGGCGCCGAGGGCGTGACCGCGATGGCGACCACCACGCGTGAGCACCTCGCGCCGATCCTGCGCCTCTTCGCCGAGATCTTGCGGCGGCCGGCCTTCCCCGACAAGGAGCTGCAGCTGCTCATCCAGGAGGAGGCGACGAGCCTCGAGTCGCAGCGCTCCGAGCCCACGTACCTCGCGCAGAACGCGCTGCAGCGGCACATGTCGCCGTACCCGAAGGGGCACGTGCGCTACGTGCCGACGGCCGACGAGGACCTGGCCGACCTGCGCAGCGTCAAGCGCTCGCAGATCGAGGCGTTCCACCGGGACTTCTACGGCGCCTCGAGCGGCGAGCTCGCCATCGTCGGCGACTTCGACGCGCACGAGGTGGAGAGCCTGGTGCGCGAGCTCTTGGGCGACTGGAAGGCGAAGACGCCGTTTGCGCGCATCCCGCAGAAGAACTTCAACGTGCCCGCGCTGGCCAGGAGGATCGAGGCGCCGGACAAGGCGAACGCGATGCTGTTCGCCGGCGTGACGCTCGACGGCAAGGACACCGACCCGGACTTCCCCGCGATGGTGATCGCGAACTATGCGCTCGGTGGCGGCGCGCTCAAGAGCCGCCTGGCGGATCGCATCCGCCAGAAGGAGGGCCTGTCCTACGGGGTCGGCTCGTTCTTCTTCCTGCACCCGCTCGATCGCTTCGGCACCTGGGGCGCGTACGCGATCTTCGCGCCGCAGAACGGCACCAAGGTCGAGGCGGCGCTGCGCGAGGAGGTGGCCAAGGCGCTCGCGAGCGGCTTTTCCAAGGAGGAGATCGAGCACGCGCGGTCGAGCTGGCTGCAGGGCCAGGCCGTCTCGCGCGCGCAGGACCGCGAGCTCGCTGGCCGCATCGCGGGGCAGCTGTACCTCGGTCGCACGATGGCCCACGACGCGCAGCTCGAGGGCAAGGTGCGCGAGCTGCAGGTCGCGGCGCTGCAGGCGGCGCTCAAGCACTACCTCGATCCGGCCAAGCTGAGCGTGGTGATCGCCGGCGACTTCGCCAAGGTCGCGGCCAAGCCCGAGGCGACGAAGAGGTAGCGGATGTGAAAAGCCCGCCCGAAGCCTGATAGGCTGGCGCCATGAGCAGCGAAGAGGTGGTCTGGCGAGGGTTCCCGATCGCGCGCGGGCTGCGCTGGGAGGGCGAGCGGGGCTTCTGTGCGACCCCGACGCCGATGCCGGTCGGCACCACCGTGCTGCTCAAGGGCGAGGGCGAGCCGAGAACGATGCATGTCGAGCACACGGTCGAGGGGGACCCGGCCGGCATGTGGCTCGCCCCGGGTGCGGGTCCCGCGGCGCCGGCGCGGGCGGCGATGACGGCGCCTCTGGCGGCAGACGAGGCCCCGAAGGCCGCCGCCGGTGGGCGCGATGAGCCCGCGACCTTGCCCGGACAGCCCTCACGCAAGAAGAAAAAGCGCAGATAGAACGGCCTGCTACGATCGCCGGTAGTGCGGGCGCTCGGCCTCGATGTGGGCTCGAAGACGATCGGCGTCGCGGCCAGCGACGAGCTGGGGATGTGCGCGCATCCCGTGGTCACGATCTCGCGCAAGGGCACTCGATCGGACGTGGCCGCCGTGCTCGAGATCGCCCGGCGCCGGGAGATCGAGGTGATCGTCGCGGGCCTGCCGATGGGGCTCGACGGCCGGCCGAACCAGCGCACCGCGCCCACGCTGGTGTTCCTGACGGCGCTCGAGGCGGCGATCGCCCAGGGGAGCGCCGGCATCCGCGTGGAGCGGGTCGACGAGAGCTACTCCACGGTGGCGGCCGAGCGTGTGCTCCTCGAGGCGGACCTGTCGCGCAAGCGGCGAAAGCAGGTCATCGACCGGGCGGCGGCCGCGCACATCCTCCAGGGCTGGCTCGACGGCCGGGACCGAGGCACATGAAGAGTCGAGAGGAGATCGCGCTCGAGGCCACGGTCACCGTCATGGGTGCCGACGGGGACGAGTCCCTCGAGGCGCCCGAGCGCATCGGCCGCTACGCGGTGCGCGGGATCCTGGGGACCGGCGCGATGGGCGTCGTCTACCGCGCGCACGATCCGCAGCTCGACCGGGAGGTCGCGATCAAGCTCCTGCGCCGCACGGCTGGGGATGCCTTGACCTCGGCCGGACGCGCGCGCCTGGTGCGCGAGGCGCAGGCGATGGCGCGGCTGTCGCATCCCCACGTGGTCACCGTGTTCGACGCGGGCGAGCACGCGGGCGACGTGTTCGTGGCCATGGAGCTCGTGCCGGGCCGCACGCTGCGCGACTGGCTCGCCGAGGAGCAGCGCCCGTGGCGCGAGGTGGTGCGGCTGCTGCGCCAGGCGGGCGAAGGGCTGCACGCGGCGCACGCGGCCGGGCTCATCCACCGCGACTTCAAGCCTGCGAACGTCCTTCTGTCCGTGGCCCCGGATGGCCGCCCGCGCGCCCGCGTCGCGGACTTCGGCCTCGCGATGGTCGAGGGCGCCGACGCGTCGTCGTCATCGAGCATCTTCCCGCACGCGCTGGCCTCGACCACGAGCGATCGTCTGACGGTCACCGGGGCGGTCCTCGGCACGCCCGCCTACATGGCGCCGGAGCAGTTCGCGGGGCAGCTGGCCGACGCGCGCGCCGATCAGTTCAGCTTCTGCGTCGCGCTCTACGAGGGGCTCCACGGCCGGCGCCCGTTCGGCGGCGAGACCCTGGGCGAGGTGATGGCGTGCGTGCTGGCGTCGGACGTGATCCGGCCCGGGCGCCTGCGGCGGGTGCCGCGGCGCATCCACGGGGCGGTGTTGCGCGGGCTCTCGCGCGCCCCGGAAGCTCGCTTTCCGTCGATGGCCGAGCTGCTCTTCGCGCTCGACCCCGCGGCTCTGACGCGCCGGCGGGTCCTCGTCGCGCTCGGCGCCACGGGCCTCGCGGCGCTCGGCGGCGTGGGGATGGTGGCGCGCCGCACCGGGGCGTCCAGTGGCGCTCCACACGTGGAGCCACGTCCGGTCACCACGGCCGGGGACGTCTTGACCGTCGCGCTCTCGCCCGATGGCGGGTCGCTGGCGTACTCGCGTCCCGGCGAGGTGCGGCTGCGGGCGCTGTCCGGCGACGCCGATCGCGTCCTGCTCGCCGGTGTCCGGGCGCAGCAGCTGAGGTTCTCGCCGGACGGCCGCACGCTGCTCGTGCGCAAGGGCCACACGTTCGGGCCGGCCATCCTGTGCTCGCTCGTGGACGGCGCTTGCCGCCAGGTGGCGGAGTCCGTGACCGATGCGTGCTTCTCGCACGACGGCCAGCGCATCGTCACGAGCCGGGTGCAGGATCCCGAGCTCCGCGTGCTGGGTCTCGACGGAAAGCACCTGCGCACCTTGCCGATGCCCGGGGACGCGCAGTGGATCTCGATCCGGGACGTGGGGGCCGAGGGCGCGCTCGTGTGGGGCGCGCGCGGCGACACCGAGGGCGGCTGGCTCGTCCCGCTCGACGGCGCGCAGCCGCGCAAGCTCCCGCCGGAGCTGGCCCAGGCCGATCTGCAGCTCGCGCCCGGGGGACGAAGCGTCGTGTACCTCGAGCGGCAGCGGAGCCTGTGGCGGCTGGTCGAGCGGCCCCTCGCGGGCGGCGCCCCGAGGGTGCTCGCAGACGGCCTCGACGTCACGAGCGGCTTCGCGATCGCACGGGATCGCCGGCGCGTGGCGCTCGTGCGCGGCCAGGAGTTCTCGCGCGTGGTCGGGATGGAAGTAGACAGCGGGCGCGGCTTTCCGCTCCGGCGCGACTCGACCTCGAAGACCTCCCTGGCGGCCCGACCGGACGGCAAGGCCGTGGCGTGGCTCGAGCTCGGTGAGACCCTTCGGGTCCGTGGTCTGCGCCTCGATCAAGTGGGCTTCGATCCCGCGACGGGCGGGCTCGCGGTGGCGCATGGCGGCGTCTCGTACGCGCCGGACGGCCGACTCGCCCTGCTGACCGGCACCAAGCGCCGGGTGACCGTGCTGTCGGCCGACGGCCGCGCGCACACGGTGCTGCCGCTCGAGGCGGACGACGACGGCGCGCTGGCGTGGATCCCGGGCCCGCGTCCGCGCATCCTCTATCGCGGTCCCGATCTGCACCGCGACTTCCGCATCGCCGCCGACGACGGGACCGACGTGCGCCCGCTGGTGCGTGACCCGAGCGTGGGCTGGTGCTTCTTCCCGGTGGCGTCGCCCGACGGCAAGCGCGTCGCCCTCTACTGGAACCGCACGCCAAAGGGCCTCTGGACGGTCGACCTCGAGACCCGCCAGGAGCGCTTCCTCCTGGGTGGGACGGTGACCCCGGTCGGCTGGCGTGGCGGCGAGCTCCTGGCCATGCCGGAGGCCCCTGGCGGCGACGGCCACGGGCTCGTGGCGGTGTCGGAGGACGGCAAGGTGCGCACGCTGCACGAGCGGTTGCCGTTCGAGCAGGGGCTCTCGGTCGCCGTGCTCGTGGACGGGGGCTCGCGCCTGGTGGGCCTTTCGCCCGATGGCGTGTTCGACGCCTGGATGCTCGACGACGTCTAGCGTCCTGCCGAGGCCGGGGGAACACCAGCGCTTGCGCTCTTCGGGGCTTTCCCTCGAAACTCCTGCCTTCGCATGAGCCGGAAGGCCCAGATGAAGGCGCTCAAGATCTTCCTGCTGTTCGTCGGGATCGGCGCCGCCGTGGCCGGCTGGTTCGTGCTCGACATCTACCGGTACCCGGACGTCGCGCAGGGACCGGAGGGTGAGCCGATCAAGGTGGACGTCGCGCGCGGTGCCAACCTGCGCGAGATCACGCGGGCCCTGTCCGAAAAGGGCCTCGTGACGCGGCCGACGCTGTTCCGGCTCTATGCGAACCACGTGGGCGTCGCCTCGAAGATCAAGGCCGGCCGCTACGCCATCCCGCCGGGGCTTCCGCCCCGCAAGCTGCTCGAGGTCCTGCTCGCAGGGGCGCCCGACGAGGAGGTCACGTTCACGCTGCCCGAGGGGCGAAACCTCCTCGATGTCGCCGAGGTGCTCGCGCAGGCCGGCTTCGGCACGCGCGAGCAGGTGATGGCCCAGGCGCTTTCGCCTGCGCTCCGGCGCGAGCTCGGCGTGTCCGGCGAGTCGCTCGAGGGCTACCTCTTCCCCGACACGTACAAGGTGCCCCAGAAGGCGTCGCTCCAGCGCGTGCTGGGCATCATGGTCGCGCGCCACAAGAAGGTCTGGGGCGAGCTCGCCACCCAGCAGCGCGCCGGCCTCGACAAGCTGCGCGACACGCTCGGCTGGGGGCACCACGAGGTGGTCATCCTGGCGTCGATCGTCGAGAAGGAGACCGCCCAGGGCGGCGAGCGGCCGCGCATCGCGAGCGTGTTCCTGAACCGCCTGCGCCTTAGGACCTTCGTGCCGCACCGGCTCGAGACCGACCCGACGATCATCTACGGCTGCACGGTGCCGCGGCAGAAGAGCGCTGCGTGCCTGTCGTTCGATGGCCGCATCCGCACCATCCACCTGCGCGATCCGGACAACGCCTACAACACCTACACGCACGAGGGCTTGCCCCCCGGGCCGATCACGAACCCCGGCCGCGCCGCTATCAAGGCGGTGCTAGCGCCCGACGCCGCGCCGTATCTGTTCTTCGTCTCGCGCAACGACGGCACCCACGTCTTCTCCAGGACCAAGGAAGAGCACGAGCGCTGGGTGGACAAGTACCAGCGTTGACCCCTCTCCAGATCGAAGGCGAGGCCGTGCTACGATCCGCCTCATGGCCGCCTCCTTGGTGTCGCGCATCGCCGCCCTGCAGAACTACGACGAGTACAACGAGCTCCACTGGACCGGCAGCTTCGAGGACTACCTCGAGATCGTCAGAAAGAGCCCGAAGGTCTGCCGGACCTCGTTCCAGCGCCTCTACGACATGATCCTGTCGTACGGCCAGGACGAGTACATCGACAACAAGAAGCGGATCATCCGCTACAACTTCTTCAAGGACGAGCACCACGGCGGGCGTGACGCGGTCTACGGGCTCGACATCCCGCTCATGCGCCTCGTGTCGGTGCTCAAGAGCGCGGCGCAGCGCTACGGCACCGAGAAGCGCGTCATCCTGCTGCACGGGCCGGTCGGCAGCGCCAAGTCGACCATCGCCCGGCAGCTCAAGAAGGGCATCGAGGAGTACTCACGCACCCCGGAGGGCGCGCTCTACACGTACGACTGGGTGCTGCCCAAGGAGCTGCAGCACCACGCGGGCGGCCAGGAGCTCTTCCCCTGCCCGATGCACGAGGACCCGCTGCGCGTCATCCCGATCGAGTGGCGCGACCGGGCGTTCAAGGAGCTCGGGCTCGGCAGCACCGAGCAGTCGATCTACCTCGAGGGCGACCTCAACCCGGCCTGCCGCTTCATCTTCAACGAGCTGCTCAAGTACTACCGCGGCGACTGGTCGAAGGTGGTCTCGCACGTCCGCGTGCGCAGGCTCGTCCTGTCGGAGCAGGACCGCGTCGGCATCGGCACGTTCCAGCCCAAGGACGAGAAGAACCAGGACTCGACCGAGCTGACGGGCGACATCAACTACCGCAAGATCGCGGAGTACGGCTCGGATTCGGACCCGCGCGCGTTCAACTTCGACGGCGAGTTCAACATCGCCAACCGCGGTGTCATCGAGTTCGTCGAGATCTTGAAGCTCGACGTGGCCTTCCTCTATGACCTGCTCGGCGCGACCCAGGAGCACCGCGTCAAGCCCAAGAAATTCGCGCAGACGCACATCGACGAGGTCATCATCGGCCACACCAACGAGGCCGAATACAAGAAGCTCCTCAACAACGAGTTCATGGAGGCCTTGCGGGATCGCACGGTGAAGATCGACATCCCGTACATCACCAAGCTCGCCGAGGAGATCAAGATCTACGTCAAGGATTACAACCCGCACAAGATCCGCGGAAAGCACATCGCGCCGCACACGCTCGAGGTGGCGGCCATGTGGGCGGTCCTGACGCGCCTCGAGGATCCGAAGAAGCACAACCTGACCTTGCTCCAGAAGCTCAAGCTCTACGATGGGCGAACCCTGCCCGGGTTCACGCAGGACAACATCAAGGAGCTGCGCAAGGAGACCCAGCGCGAGGGGCTCGACGGCATCTCGCCGCGGTACATCCAGGACAAGATCTCCAATGCGCTGGTGAGCGACCGCGCCAATGCGATCAACCCCTTCACCATCATGAACGAGCTCGAGGGAGGCCTAAAGCACCACTCCCTCATCACCAACGAGGATCAAAGGCGGCGTTTCTCGGAGCTGCTCGAGGTGGTCAAGCGCGAGTACGAGGACATCGTCAAGAACGAGGTCCAGCGCGCGATCTCGGCGGACGAGGACGCGATCGCCAAGCTGTGCGCCAATTACATCGACAACATCAAGGCGTACACGCAGAAGGAGAAGGTCAAGAACCGCTACACCGGCCAGGACGAGGAGCCGGACGAGCGCCTGATGCGCTCGATCGAGGAGAAGATCGACATCCCCGAGTCGCGCAAGGACGACTTCCGCCGTGAGATCATGAACTACATCGGCGCGCTCGCGATCGAGGGCCGGACGTTCGATTACAAGACCAACGAGCGGCTGCACAAGGCGCTCGAGATGAAGCTGTTCGAGGACCAGAAGGACTCGATCAAGCTGACGAGCCTCGTGTCCACCGTCGTCGACCGCGAGGCGCAGGCCAAGATCGACGTGGTCAAGCAACGGCTCATCAAGAACTTCGGCTACGACGAGGAGTCGGCGACCGACGTGCTCAATTTCGTGGCGTCGATCTTCGCGCGTGGAGACGTCAAGTCTTGATCGGGCTTCGGGCTTCGGGCTTCGGCCTGACCGGAGCCGGAGGAGTTTTCCGGATGGACCCTCGGGGCGTGGGTGCGGTCAGCGTGCCACTCAACAACACCGCGGCGCAGCTGCTCGCGCAGCTGTGCGTTCACCTCGGGACGGACGATCCGACAGGCGTCCTCTCACGGGCCCTGGGATTGCTGGATCTCGCCATGGCGGCGAAGCGGCAGGGGCGAAGGCTCGTCATGTACGACCCCAAGACGGACGCCATCCAGGACGTGGTCTTCTGACTCGGGTCCGACCAAGCCTGCGGCTTGACCGAAGCCCGAAACCCAAAGGCTCGATATGAGTCAACGCATCGACCAGGATCACCGGCGCTTTCGCGAGATCGTGCGCGGCAAGATCAAGCAGAACCTGCGCAAGTACATCTCGCAGGGCGAGCTCATGGGGAAGAAGGGGCGGGACCTCGTGTCCATCCCCGTGCCGCAGATCGACATCCCCCATTTCCGCTTCGGCAACAAGCAGACGGGCGGGGCAGGGCAGGGCGACGGCCAGCCGGGGGATTCGCTCGGGCCCGGGCAGCCGGGCGACGGCGGCGTCGGCAAGGCCGGCGAGAACCCCGGCGAGCACCTGCTCGAGGTGGAGATCTCGCTCGAGGAGCTCGCGCAGATCCTCGGCGAGGAGCTCAAGCTCCCACGCATCGAGCCCAAGGGCAAGGAGCGCATCATCTCCAAGAAGGACCGCTACACCGGCATCCGTCCGGTGGGTCCGGAGTCGCTCCGTCACTTCCGCCGCACCTACAAGCAGGCGCTGCGTCGCGAGATCTCCCAGGGCACGTACGATCCCAAGAACCCCAAGGTCATTCCGACCCGCGGCGACAAGCGCTATCGCAGCTGGAACACCCTGCCATTGCCGCAGGCCAATGCGGTCATCATCTACATGATGGACGTCTCGGGCTCGATGGGCGATGAGCAGAAGGAGATCGTTCGCATCGAGTCCTTCTGGATCGACTGCTGGCTGCGCTCGCAGTACCAGGGCCTGGAGTCGCGTTACATCATCCACGACGCGATGGCCAAGGAGGTCGACCGTGAGACCTTCTTCAAGACCCGTGAGAGCGGCGGCACGATGATCTCGTCGGCGTACAAGCTGTGCTCCAAGCTGATGGACAGCGAGTTCCCCGCCAGCGAGTGGAACGTCTATTGCTTCCATTTCTCGGACGGCGACAACTGGTCCGTCGACGACACGGTGACCTGCATCGAGATCCTGCGCTCGCAGATCATCCCCAAGTCGAACTTGTTCTGCTACGGCCAGGTGGAGTCGCCGTATGGCTCGGGCCACTTCATCAAGGACCTCGACGAGCACTTCGACGACACGGAAAACCTCGTGACCTCGGAGATCAAGGGCAAGGAGGCCATCATGGACTCCATCCGCGATTTCCTGGGCAAGGGTAAATAGGAATCCCGCGTCCATGACGATGATCCCGCCCTACCTCCGGCGCATCCAGGAGGAGATCGAGCGCTACGCCGCCGACTTCGGCCTCGATTTCTTTCCGATCGTCTACGAGGTGCTCAACTACCGGCAAATGAACGAGGTCGCGGCCTACGGGGGCTTTCCGACCCGCTATCCGCACTGGCGCTTCGGCATGGAGTACGAGCACCTGCTCAAGAGCCACACCTACGGGCTCTCGAAGATCTACGAGATGGTGGTCAACAACAATCCCTCGGTGGCGTACCTGCTCGAGGGCAACTCCACGGTCGACCAGAAGATGGTCATGGCCCACGTGTGCGGGCACGTGGACTTCTTCAAGAACAACTACTTCTTCTCGAAGACCAACCGCAAGATGATCGACGGCATGGCGAACCACGCGGCGCGCCTGCGCCGGCACGTGGATCGCTTTGGCATCGACAAGGTCGAGGGCTTCCTCGACGTCTGCCTGTCGCTCGACAACCTCATCGACCCGCACATGCCGTTCATCCGTCGGCGCGCCGAGGTGCGCCCTTACGTCGAGGACGTGGAGGAGGAGGCGGAGGGCGTGCCGCGCCTGCGCGCGAAGTCCTACATGGACAAGTTCATCAACCCGCCGAAGGTGCTCGAGGAGGAGCGCAAGAAGCGAGAGAAGGAGGCCGAGCAGCCGCGCAAGTTCCCGGAAGAGCGCCAGCGCGACATCCTCCTGTTCCTGCTCGAGAACGCCCCCCTCGAGAAGTGGGAGCTCGACGTCCTCGAGATCGTCCGCGACGAGGCCTATTACTTCGCCCCGCAGGCGCAAACGAAAATCCTGAATGAAGGATGGGCATGTCTTCACCCGGACTCGCTCGTGTTCACGGACAGCGGTCTCGTGACCATGCGCGCCCTGGTCGAGCGAGGGCAGGGCATCGTCTCGGACGGGCAGGCGCAAAGGCGAGTTTACGATCGGCACGTCATTGCCGATCACGAGCGCGTGGTGCTGCGGACCAGGCGTGGCCTCGAGCTGTGTGGCTCCAGCAACCACCGGGTGCTGCTGTCGGACGGTGCGACCTGGAAGCGCCTCGACGAGCTCGCCACCGGAGAGCGGGTCGCCGTCAGCGGTGGGTCGAACCTTTGGGCCAGCACACCGGTTGCGCTGTCGTGGACGCCTCCGACGCGCGTCGATCTCGACGACGTCGCCGAGCAGGCGGGCGTGTCCGTGTGGACGGTCCTGCGGCATCGTGCCGGCCGGCACACCCGGTCCGACGGTGCAATCGCCGAGGCCCTGGTGCCGTACGAGGATCCATCCAACCAGGCGCTTCCGCAGGCGATCGAGAAGCGTGCGCCGGTGCGCCTGCCGGCGGTCGTGGACGAGGACCTCGGCGCGTTCCTCGGCTACCTCGTCGGCGATGGCCACATCAGCCGGGTCAAGCGGCACCTGGGCCTCACCACCGGGGACGAGCCGCAGGCCCTCGCGTTCGCCGACCTCGCGTGCCGGCTCTTCGGCGTCATGGCGCGCATCCGGATGGACGGCAATCGCTACCGAGTGCTTCTGCACTCGGAGATGCTGTCGGACTTCCTCGTGCAGGGCCTCGGCCTCACCGAGGGGCCGAGCGCGTCGGAAAAGAGCATCCCGGAACCGGTGCTGCGTTCGCCCGAGCCGGTCATTCGCGCCTTCCTGCGCGCCTACTACGACTGCGACGGCCACGCAGGTCCTTCGGGGGTGATCCTCTCGACGACGAGCGATCACCTCGCGTCGGCGGTGCAGATTGTCCTCCTCAACTACGGGATCTTGAGCCACCGTCGCCGGGGTCAGGACGGCTGTTGGCAGGTGCAGGTGCGGGGCGCATCAGCCAAGGTATTCGCCGAGCGCATTGGCTTCGGGCTCGAGCGCAAGCAGACGGCTCTTGCGCGCTACGTCTCGGACCGCAAGTGGTTCAAGGTCGAGCGCTGGGACGACGAGATCGTGTCCATCGACCGCGATCGCGGCGACGTCTACGACATCTCGGTCGAAGAGACCCATCGTTACGTCGCGCAGGGCTTCGTCAATCACAATTCCTTCTGGCACTCCACGATCATGACCCAGAAAGCCCTCAATGCCTCCGAGATCATCGATTACGCGGAGAACGCGGCGGGCGTCATGGCGACCGCGAAGGGGCAGCTCAATCCGTACAAGCTCGGCATCGAGCTCTTGCGCGACATCGAGGATCGATGGGACCGCGGGCGCTTCGGCAAGGAGTGGGACGAGTGCGATGACCTCGAGGCGCGGAAGAACTGGGACCGCCGCCTCGCGCTCGGCCGGCGGAAGGTCTTCGAGGTCAGAAAGCTCTACAACGACGTCACGTTCATCGACGAGTTCTTCACCGAGGACTTCTGCCGCCGCCACCACTTCTTCTCGTACATGTTCAACGAGCGCAGCGGCAACTGGGAGATCGAGTCGCGCGAGTTCAGGAAGGTCAAGGACCGGCTCCTGTTCCAGCTGACGAACTTCGGGCAGCCCTTCATCTACGTCGAGGACGGCAACTACGAGAACCGCGGCGAGCTCCTGCTGCGGCACCTGCACGAGGGCGTGGATCTGCGCGTGGACCACGCGCGCGACACGCTGGCCGCGATGCACCGCGTCTGGAAGCGGCCGGTGTGCCTGCTCAGCAAGGTCGAGGGCAAGGGCAAGCTCCTGCGCTTCGACGGGCGCGACCACTCCGACAAGGCCGCCGAATACAAGTGACGGCGGCGGAGGCCTTGCCACGAAAAGCACGGCCGACCGCCGTCGTGCTATGGGTCCTGCATGCGCCCGCACGTTCTCGGCCTTCTTCCCGATGCGCTGGCCGCGCATCTGCGCGCCGCCGGCGTGCCCGTGCGCGACGACGAAGCGCGGCGGCTGTGCTCTCGCCGCTTCTCTGAGGAGGGCGATCCGCGGCCGGTCCGGCCCCTGTCGCGGGTGCTGCTCGGTCGGGTCTCCGAGCTCACCGACGATGCGCCGCTCGAGGTGGTCGAGCGCGTGCGCGATCCGCAAGACGGCTTCGTGAAATACCTGTTCCGTGCGCGCGACGGCGCTCTCTTCGAGGCCGTACGGATCCCGCTGCACCGGCCTGCCGCTTTCTCGGTCTGCCTGTCATCGCAGGTGGGCTGTCAGATGGGCTGCGACTTCTGCGCGACCGGCCGCCTGGGTTTCTCGAGAAACCTCGAGGCCTGGGAGATGGTGGCGCAGCTCGGCGCGGTCCGGCGCGACGTCGCCGCCGAGGGCGGCCGCGTCACCGGCGCGGTCTTCCAGGGCCAGGGCGAGCCGCTCGCCAACTACGACGCCGTCATCGCCGCCGCGCGCGTGCTCTCGCATCCCACCTGCGGCCGCATTGCGGGGCGGAACATCTCCATTTCCACCGTGGGCCTTCCCGCGCCCATCCGTCGCTACGCCGCCGAGGCGCACCCGTATCGGCTGATCGTGTCGCTGCATTCGGCGGTCCTGTCCCGGCGCCAGCGCTTGCTTCCGGTCGCCGGCCGCGCCTCCCTGGCCGAGCTGGCCGACGCGATCCGCGCCTACGCCACGAGCACGCGAGACCGCGTCACCATCGCGTGGACGCTGATGGGCGGCGAGAACGACGGTGTCGACGAGGCGCGCGCGCTCGGCGAGCTCTTGCCCGGCGTGCCGCTCCGCGTGAACCTCATCGACGTCAACGACACCCGCGAAGGGGGCTACCGCCGCGCGACCGACGTGGAGCGCAAGGCCTTCATGGAGGCGCTGCAGCCGCTCCGGGCGCCCATCGTGCGCCGCTACTCCGGCGGTGCCGGGACGGACGCCGCCTGCGGGATGCTTGCGGCGCGGCATCAGGCGCCATCTCGGCTATCCTAGGAGCGTAGGGCCCATGGCGAACGTCCAGCTCGAGCGCAAGAAGGACCTCTCGCTGTTTCGCCGCATCGCGCTCGGCACGTGGCGGACTCCGCACGAGGCGCAGGTGTACGGGACGCTCGAGGTGCGCATGGACAAGGCCATGCAGTACATCGAGCGCTTCCGGCGCGTGACTGGAAAGCGGCTCACGGTGACGCACCTCGTGGCGCGCGCGGCGGCCGCCGCGATGACCGAGATGCCTGACGCCAACGCCATCTTGCGCTTCAATCACATCTACCTGCGCAAGCACATCGACGTGTTCCTGCAGGTCGTGATGACCGACCAGGGCACCGGGAAGGTCGATCTGACCGGCATGATGGTGCGCGACATCGACAAGAAGTCGCTCGGCGACATCGTCGACGAGATGGATCAACGGCTCGAGAAGGTCCGTGCCCACCAGGGCGCGCTCGAGAAGACGCGCGGCGTGTTCCGCTTCGTGCCCCTTCTCTGCATGGGCTTCGTCCTCCGTCTGATCGCGTTCCTCTCGTACACGCTCAACCTCCGCTTGCCGGGCACGCCGCGCGATCCGTTCGGCTCGATCATGATCACGAACATCGGCTCGCTCGGCCTCGAGTTCGCCTATGTCCCGCTCGTGCCCTACAGCCGCGTCCCGATCATCCTGGCCACCGGCGCCGTGCGCGAGGTCGCGCTGGCCGAGGAAGGCAAGGTGACGGTCGGGCAGGTCATGAAGATCAACGCGACCTTCGACCACCGCTTCATCGACGGCTACCACGCCGCCATCATGAGTCGCGTTCTTCGCACCTGGCTCGAGAACCCGGACGCCCACTTCGACCGACTGCCGGGCGAGGACCTCGAGAAGACCGAGCGACTCATTGCCTGAACGTCAGAGCAGGTTCCCCTGGGGCCTGCTCGCAGCGGCGGGGGGCAGGGCCCCGCTGGCCGGCTGCTCTGTTCGCCTGATTTCAGCGCATTGCGCTGCGGCAGGCCCTCGGCACGCAGGTTGAACCGAGCGTCTCGGTTGGAGGCTCGTTCCGCATGCGTCCCCTGGCTCTGGTGCTCCTTGTCGCGCTCATCGGTTGTAGCCCCGAGATCACGCTCGAACCCGAGGGCGGTGGGGCCGGCGGCGCGGGCGCTGGTGCCGCAGGCTCTGGCATGGGCTCCGGAACCGGCGTCATGGGCAGTGGGGGATCGGGCAGCTCTCCGTCCGGCGGCGCGGCAGCGCCCACGCCGCGTCAGTTCTTCGAGGAGCGCGTGACGCCGTCGCTCAACAGCGGGTGCGCCAGCTGCCATTCGTCGAGCAACGGCGGGACGGCACCCAAGTTCCTGGGCTCGGGGACGCCGGCCTATTACGGATCGCTGATCGCGGATGGCCGGCTGGTCGGCGCGACCCCGGCCACGAGCCTGCTCGTCACCAAGGGCGTGCACGCGGGGCCTGCGTTCCTGCCC
>JAHFDS010000086.1 GCA_023248855.1 Myxococcales bacterium | reverse complement strand
GACCGACCTTCGCGCGCGCAGCTCCGTCAGCGCGACGGCGAGCTCCTCGTCCAGCGCGGCCAGGAGCTGGAAGCCGGGCTGCAGCGCGGTCGGGCCCTCGGCGGCGCAGGCGAGCCGAGCCCGCACCGCCGCCTCGGCGCGGCGCAGGCGGCGCTCGAACACGTTGCGGTACGAGAAGCCGGATACCACAAGGTTGACGACCGTGCCCGCGAGCGCCGCGGACGCCACGGCCACGAGGCGCACGACCAGGGTCTCGGTCGGCGTCCCGCGCGGGATGAGGCCGACCGTGAGCACGGAGAAGGCGGCGACCGGATACGCGAGCGCCGCGCGACTCAGCATGACCCACACGGCGAGCGCGACCGCGACGGGGACGCCCACCAGCGACGGGACGCCCGCCAGCGCGACCGCGGTGCCGAGCACGCCTCCCACCAGGCTTCCGAGCAGCTGCAGAGCCGCGCGGCGCAGACCGATCAGCACCGTTGGTGCCGCGCAGAGCACGGCCACGAACGCGGCCGAGAGGTGATCGGGGTTGCCGGTCAGCCGATCGAGCGCGAGCGCCACCAGCGTCGCGAGGCCCGCCTTGAGCGCCAGGAAGGTCGGATCGGCGAGCACGTCACCCGCCGAGCAGCCAGACGCTGTAGACGGCGACGCGGGCGCCGGACGCCGCTTCGATCGTCACGGGCAACGACGAGCTGGCCGCCAAGGGCACGTCGAAGACGAGCTCGTGGAAACCCGGGCCCGTGGCCACGATAGGCTGGCGCTGGCCGGCGAGCCCGAGCGCGCCGCGCGCCTCCCCGTCGGTGCGGAGCAGGACCTTGCGGGCGCCGTGACCCGCAAGCGCGAACGTCGCGCGCCCCACGACCACACGCCCTCCGTCCGCGACCTGGCGGCCCGCGAGCGAATGCCGGGCGATCACGTTGCGCTCGAAGGTGCCGCCATCGTCCTCGTGCCAGGCGTGCGCGCGCTCGCTCGCGAGGTCGGCGGCATCCAGACGATCCAGCACGCGCCGCGCCGCGGCAGGGTCGAGCGGCGCCTCCCCGGTGCCAAAACCTGGATCGTGGAAGAGCGAGACCTCCAGATCCGCGTGCCGTGAGATCACCTGGTAGTCGACGCCTGGCCAGCGGCACCAGTGGTAGAGGGCGCCGTGCGTGGGCCAGCCGCGCGGGCCCAGCCGCTCGACCTCCTCGAAGCGGCTGCCCGGTCCGGACAGATACGCGTTGCCCCCGTGGGGCGCCGTCAGGCCGACGACGTCGAACACGCGTCGATCGGACAGGACCGCGAGGGCTCCAGCGTCACAGACCATCACGCGCGCGTCGCTGGGCGTGTGCTGCGCGATCCACCGCGCGGCGCTGACCTGCTTGTTCAGGATCGCGGCCCCATCGGCACCGAACGTCTCGCGCCAGGTGCGCACCGTGGGCCCGAGGGCGATGAGCGCCGCCGCCGTGACCGCGAGATCGACGAGCAGCGCCGCGCGACCGACGGCCCGACGGGCCCAGCGCCCCACGGTCGCCACGCCGAGGGCGCCCGCGAACGAGAACACCACCATCGCAGGCACGAAGTAGCGCTCCTGACGGAACTGGGTGACGCCGACCTCGGCGCCGGCCCAGAGCAGGGCGGGAAAGAGCAGCCAGCCCAGGACCGCCGCCCCGATACGGCGCGCCCTGGCCTCGTCGAGCAGGGCACAAAGGGCGAGCGCGGCCACGACGCACGTCCACCACGCCGGCCAGAAGCCGGGCTTCTCGCCCCAGAACAGCTCGCGGCCGCTGCGCCAGAAGCCGCCGAGCACCTTGAGGTGCGCCTCGCGCGGAGTCAGGTACGGCAGGTACGGCAGCGCCTTCATCTCCATGCCCGCGGTCGCGAGCCGGCCATAGCAGGCGCGGTGGACGAGGGCTGCCAGGGTCACGGGCGCGATCAGCATGACCCCGTGGCCGAGCGTGGCGAGACGCTGGCCGCGAAGGCCCCGCGCCAGCACCGCCAGCAAGACGGGCAGAAGGACGAGCAGGCCGTCCGGACGGGCGAGCGGCAAGAGGGCCGCAAGGACGAGGAGGCGGCGGGGCGGCGGGCCCGACCGCCAGGCAGCAAAGAGGCACAGCACCCACGCGCAGCCGGCCGCGAATGGCACCGTCTCCATCGCCGCGAAGGAGGTCCACAGCACAAAACCCTGCCCGACGAGGACCGCGCAAGCCGGCAGCGCCACGGTCCAGCCAGCGCGGACGGCGACCGACGCGCGGGTCACGGCGTACAGCAAGAGGCCGAGCGCGACGGCGCCGAGCCAGGTGGCGAGGGCGAGCAGGCCATCGGTCGAGGTCAGGCGTGCCGCGGGCGCGAGCAGCGCCACCCACAGCGGGCTCGTGGCGCCGCTCGAGTAGGCGTCACCCGCCTGATACGCGAAGAAGCGTCCCTCGGACAGGGCCCGGGCGTACTGCAGGTGGATGTACGCGTCATCGATGGGCGCGATGCGCGCCCCATGGGTCTGACCGAACAGGGCGCTGGTGAAGCCGGCGCACAGCACGAGCGCGAGCGCGAGCGTGGCCACGAAGAGCCACGTGGCCGGCCGGCGGATCCAGGCGTGGAGTCGAGGGCCCCCCATGGGGGCGCGGATTGTATCCGCTCGGCGGGCCGGGCCGAAGGACTGCTGCGCGCAGAGCCTACTGGAAGCGGATCAGGACGCCGGCGGCCGCGGAACCGACCTTGACGTTGCCGCCGCCCGGGTTGGTCGCGCTCTGGGCGTCGCGCACGATCACCGAGTAGCCGCCCTGGACGAAGGCGTCGAGGTTCGCGACCAGGTTGAAGTAGGCGCCGCCGATGCCGCCGACGGAGAAGTCCGTGCCCGCGCCGAAGACGGTCGTGCCTGCGTTGAGGCCCACGTACGGACGGATGAACGGCGTCGTCACGATGAACTTGAACGAAAGGCCCATGTCCGCCGCGGTGAGCGTGTCATTGACCCGGTAGACGAGCGCGCTCGGCGTCAGGTGGAAGCTCGCGATGAGCGGGATGTCGACGAAGAAGCCGTAGCCGAAGCTGGCCTTGAGCACCGCGTCGAGCGTCTTGTTGTCGGCCACCGGGAACACTCCGCCGGCCATGACGCCCAGGCCCACGGCCTCGGCACGCGCCTGCCCCGGCCGCGCGCCGAGCGCGACCGCGAGCGCGGCGGTCGCAAGGAAACCTGCCCAGAGTGAACGGTGCGAACCACGAAGCTTCGACATGAAGACCCCCTCGAGAGTACGAGCCACGATATCCGCAGACGACGCCACCCGCCAGAAACCTGCGTCACCGACGCACGTCACGGCTATCCTGCCGGGCCCGGAGGTGATGCGTGCAGATCCTGGTGGCGGACAAGTTCCCCGATGAGCGGCTGAGTGACCTTCGCGACCTCGGTGGCGTCGAGGTGGTGTATCAACCGAAGCTCGACGCCGCGGAGCTCCTTTCGGCCATCGCCACCGCGTCGGTG
Source organism: Myxococcales bacterium (assembly GCA_023248855.1). GTDB lineage: Bacteria > Myxococcota_A > Polyangia > JAHFDS01 > JAHFDS01 > JAHFDS01. Next base: position 19,918 of record JAHFDS010000086.1, on the reverse strand, counting down.
CTCATCGTGCGCTCGCGCAAGGTGCCGCGGGAGGCCCTGGAGGCCGCGGCGCGGCTGTGCCTCGTCATCCGCGCGGGCGCCGGCGTGGACAACATCGAGGTGCCCGCCGCCTCCGAGCGCGGGATCTACGTGGCGAACTGCCCGGGGAAGAACAGCGTGGCGGTCGCCGAACTGGTGTTCGGGCTGCTCCTTGCGGTGGACCGCCGCATCCCCGACGCCGTCGCGGACGCCCGCGCGGGACGCTTCGACAAGGCGGAATACGGGCGCGACGATCGCGCGCTGGGCCTGGCGGGCCGGCGCCTCGGGCTGCTCGGCTTCGGCGCGATCGCGCGCGAGGTCGCGACGCGCGCGCGGGCGTTCGACATGCACGTGACGGCCTGGTCGCGCTCGCTCACCGACGAGGCGGCCGCGGAGGCAGGCGTGTCGCGGGCGCGCACGCCGGAGGAGCTCTGTGCCTACAGCGACATCCTGTCCGTGCACCTGGCGCGCGCTGCCGAGACCAGGCACTTCGTGTCCGACAAGCTGCTCATGCGCCTGCCGATGGGGGCCGTGCTCATCAACACGGCACGCGCCGACGTGGTGAACCCCGACGCCCTCGCGCGCGCGATCGAGGAGCGCAGGCTGCGCGTCGGCACCGACGTGCCCTACGACGAGCCCAAGGCCGGCTTCGCGCCGCTGACGGATCCGCTGGCGGCGCGGCCCGAGGTCTACCTCACGCCGCACGTGGGCGCGTCCACCGCGCAGGCACAGGACGCGATCGCCCGCGAGACCATCCGCATCATCCAGGAGTTCCGACGGCACGGCCACGTGCCGAATTGCGTCAACCTGTGCGCGCGCTCGCCGGCCGAGTATCAGCTGCTCGTGCGGCACCTCGATCGCGTGGGCGTGCTGGCGAACGTGCTCACGGTGCTCAAGACCCACGCCATCAACGCCGAGGAGATGGAGAACACGGTCTTCGAGGGCGCGCACGCGGCCGTGTGCAAGATCAAGGTCTCGGCCCGGCCGTCCGAGCAGGCGCTCGCGGAGATCCGTGCGCGGGGCGACGAGATCTTCCACGTCGAGCTGATCCAGCTGTCCTGATGCGCGTCCTGGTGGCGGGCGCCTCGGGCGCCATCGGACGCGAGGTGGTCGCGCTCCTGCGCGCCCGCGGAGACACCGTGCGTGCCCTGGTGCACCGGCGCCGTCCGGCTGGCGCGCTGGGCGAAGGCGTCGAGCTGCGCGCGGCCGACGCGACCAGGCCGGAGGCGCTCCGGGGCGTGTGCGAGGGCGTGGACGCGGTGGTGTCGTGCCTGGGCGCGCCGGTCGCGATGTCCCTGGGCGCCCGGGCGTCCTACCTCGCGGTGGACGCGCCGGCCAACGCCGCGCTGCTCGACGAGGCCCTGCGCGCCAACGCCTCGCGCTTCATCTACGTGTCGCTGCACGTCGAGCCCGCCTACGCGCACACGGCCTACGTGCGCGCGCACGAGCTCGTGGTCGACCGGCTGCGTCGGGCCGACACGCTGACGGGCACCGTGATTCGACCCACGGGGCTCTACAGCGCGATGGCGGACTTCCTGGGGTTGGCGCGCCGTGGCTTCGCGCCCCTCGTCGGGGATGGGCAGGCGCGGACCAACCCGGTGCACGAGCGCGACGTGGCGGCTGCCTGCGTCGAGGCCTTGGGCGGCGGCCCGGGCGACGTGGAGCTCGGCGGCCCCGAGGTGCTGACCCGCCGCCAGATCGTCGAGCTGGCGTTCGCGGCGCTCGGCAAGCGCCCACGCCTGGTGCGACTCTCACCGTGGCTGATGCGGACGATGGGCACGCTGCTTTGGCCGCTGCAGCCGCGCCTCGGCGAGCTCATGCACTTCTTCGCGGCGGTCGCCGCGACCAGCGCGCTCGCGCCCGCGCACGGTTCCATGCGCTTATCCGAATACTTTGCCGAGCGCGTGGCCGCGAGGAGCTAGTGCTCGTCGTAGAAGATCAATCTCGACGACGGGGTCCGCCGCGCCGCCCTGTTGGCTACGAGCTCGCGCTCGCCGGCACCGGCTAGCGCAGCATCGAAGCCGCGTGGAGCCTGCGCCGGCTCAGAGCCTGCGAGCCCTTCGACGATCACTCCTCGGCGGCAGCCTGCGCCAGGCAACCCTCGCCTGACCGGCTCGTCGGTGGGAGGGAACGCGCTATGGGTGGGGGTCCGGACCGGGGCCGTGCGGTGGACAGGGGATGCCGAGCGGCCCGGTGGGCGCACCGTCCTCGCAACCGGGAGGCACCTCGGGTAGCTGGCAGCCGCACGTTCCGCCGCTGCACAAGCAGCTCGCCTGCTCCGGACAACGAATGAAGAGACAGGGATCTCGCGGTGGCAGCAAGGTGCCCCCGGAGCTCGTCGCGCCACAGTCGCAATGCAGGCGGGAGCCCTCCCACCGGGGCGTGCTCAGGCGGGCAGATGGACAGAGCACGAGGCGGCATCGACGCTCCTCGTCGACGCGATGCGCCCACTCCTCGTTGTCGGCTTGCAAGAGCGCGAGGCACTCCGGGCGGGTGCCGTCATCCGGTCCACCGCTGTCCTTGAGGCACGCGATGCGCGCCCTGTCCTCGGCCGAGGCGCACCGGTTCATCATGGCGTCGAGGAGCTCAAGCCCAGGCAGGTCGCCGCCCGGAGCCCGCATGCGGCTCTGGTTGCTCTGTTCGCACATGCAGTCGTGCAACTCGTCGGTCAGCGTCGGTGCGTGGGTGGCTCCGTCGGTCGCCCCGGGGCCGCTCATGTCGAACGTGATCGCGGCAGGGCCGACCCGCTCGTAATGGCATTGACGGCGCTTCTTCGTCCACTCCTGGTGAAGACGCAGGGAATCCCGCACATCAGTCGCCTCACGCGTCACCCAACCTGTGAAGGCGGCCAATGCCACGATCGCGCCCTTGTAGGTGTTGGGCATGGGCGTGGCCAGGCTCGCTACAAGCGATCCGGTCGCGCCGCCGGCAACAGTGACGACCAGGTCCAGCTCGGCGACCTTCTCGTCGAGGGATCGGCGCGACGCCTCGGTGATGGCCGGCGGGTTCCTGACGATCACGTCCGGCGGAGATGTCACGGGCGCCATCGGGGGCGTGCGGGGAGTCCCTTGCAGGTCGGAGAACTCCAGGGTGCCGTTCCTCTCGGTCAGCTTGGTGTACGTGCCGTCCTTTTCGACGAGATACTTCTCCCTGCACCCAGGGCCGCACGACGTCCAGTCGGTCCCGCCCCCCGGGCCGCCGCCCTCGGCGCGCGGGTCGTCACAGCTCTCGCGCTGCAGCCTGGAGAATCGCTTCAGACACGAGGACAACGTCGTCCCCTCGCGCCCGATGCTGGCCGCAATGGAGCCGTCGACCCCGGCGCCAAAGCGGCTCGAGCACTGGCCCCGCGCCAACGCGGGCAGATCGCGATCGAACTGCGCGGCCGTGGCGTTCAGCACGCGTTTGCCGTCAAAGCCACAGCGCTCCTCGAGCTTCCGCGCGAACTCGTCGCGGATGTCTCCAGCGGTGACGAGCGCCTCGTCGAGGCCCACGCCCCAGGCCGCAGCGTTCCGCGAGCCGATCTGGACGTTCAGCACGTGCAGGGCTGAGAGTGCGGGAACGTCGAAGGTCGACCCGGGCGCGCGGCAGACCTGGGTCGCGAGGTCCGCCAGCACCAAGCGCATCTGCGTTGCCTCCTGGGGGGTGGCGCCGATCGCCAGGTTGACTGGCTCGAATTGCGATGCCCTCGCGGCCGCGAGGCGGGCGATCCGACACCGGAGCCGTGCGCCGTCAATGACGTGCGGCAGCCGGAAGAGGCCAGGGAGCATCCACAGATCCTCCTTGCCTTCGCTGTCAGAGAGTTCCGTGTCCACGGCGGGCGGCTCAGCGACCTCCGTGCACGCGTGCAGGGGCGCCAGGCATGAGAACAGGACCAGGAATCGAATCTGCTTCTTCACGACGAACCTCCTTCTAGAGCAACGCGCGCCAGATCGACGCGGCTCAGTGCACATCGACCACCGACTGCGCGCGCTCAGCGCCAGCATCACCACGTCGCCCACTGACTGGGGCACCCCGGAGTCACCCACTCAACGGGGGATGTGATCCATGAAGATCCGCTTGGTCGCGAGCGTGGTGCGGCTGCCCGCGGAGCCGTAGAGGCGCAGCTGGATGTACCTCGAGGGCCAGCTGGGCAGCGTTTGCGACGGCTGCCAACTGAACGACGGCGCCGTGGAGAGTTGCCTCTCCGTCTGGCTGTTCTCATCGAACACGGTCCAGCGGTACCCAATCTCACCAATGGGCGCGGTGACCAAGCCAGAAACGCGAACCGTGTTCTCGTAGAGGACGATCCAGCCCGGCTCCGTGATGGTGGCTTTGGGCTTGAGGAAATCGGTGCGCGGCCGAAAGGCGAGGTCCGCCTTCGCGTCGTCTTGCTCCCCGCTGAGGTCCTGCGTCTCGATCTCATTGTCCGCGCCGCAGCCCGTAAAGAGCGCCGCCACCAGGGCCAGGGCCTTCCACTTCGTGTACATGCATTCCTCCGATGTTCATGCGCCTCCGAAATGGCTGCGCTACGGCGTCGCTGTGCCAGCGCCATGCCAGGTGAGCCTGGCGAGGAACGCGTCGTGACGCGGGGAAACACGCTGCAATCGGGATCCGCACATGCCACCGAAGAGTGCGCCGCACCTCGATGCACATGAGCGCACCTACGGGCGTTTCCCCCAGGAATGGCCTTCAGCGAGCGTGGCCGGCCAGGAAGCGCACCAGCGCTTCCGCCTTGGGGACCAGCGTGGTGCGCACGATGTGCTCGTCGAGGGTGTGAAAGCCGCTGCCGCGCGGGCCGAGCGCGTCGATGGCGGCCAGACCCACCGCGCTCACAGTGTTGGCGTCGCTGCCGCCACCGGTCGGGGGCGCCTCCGCTGCGCCCAGGCCCGCCGCCCGGGCGCACGCGGCGTACTCACCGAGGAGCGCCGCGCTGGCGGCCGTCTTCGTCATGGGCGGTCGGCTCACCGCCGCGGAAACCTCGACGCTCGTCCCCGGCACCTCGCCCGCAGCCTCGCGCGCCACCTGGGCCAGCGCCTCGAGCACGTAGGCGCCGTCGGCTGGCGCGGAGTAGCGCAGGTCGAGGTGCGCGAGCGCCAGATCGGGCACGGTGTTCTTGCCTTGCCCGCCCTCGATCTTGCCGACGTTGATGGTCACGCCGCGCGGGTAGTCGGTCAGCCGCTGCGCGCGATCGATGAAGCGCGCCAGCGCCCAGATGGCATTTCGGCCCTCATCGTGCTTGGCGCCGGCGTGCGCCGCCTTGCCGCGCGCCGTGACGGTCGCGCCGCCGGTCGCCTTGCGCGTCGTGACGATGGCGTCGTTCGGCCGGCCCGACTCGAACACCAGCGCGCAGGCCGCGTGCGGGGCCAGCGACCGCAGGATCGGCTGCGACGTGGGCGAGCCGACCTCCTCGTCGGAGACGCTGACCACCCGCAGCGGAATGCGATCCAGGAGCCCCGCCCGCGAGAGCGCCGCGAGCGCGAAGCGGATGACGATCAGGCCCCCCTTCATGTCGAGCACGCCAGGCCCCCGCAGGAGCTCGCCGTCCTCGCGCACGCCCTCGAAGGTCCCCACCGGGAACACGGTGTCGTGGTGACCCACGAGGAGCACGTCGTCGGCACCCGCCACCGCGGACGAGACCAAGAGGTGCTCGCCGAAGCGATCGTTCGGCCGCCCCTCGACACCCAGTCCCGGCAGCGCGAACAGCTCGCGCAGCATGGCGGCCACGCGGTCCGCCCCGGCGCGGTTCTCGGTGTGGGAGTTCTGGTCGACCAGCGCGCCAAGGGCGCGCTCCATCTCCGGCCCCTGCCCGCGCAACCACTCCAGCGCGGCATCGAGCACCCCGGTCGGATTCGCCTGGCCCATGCGACGCATGATACAAGCCCCGCATGCCCAAGCCACTCAAGGCCGCCATCCTCGGCGGCGCCGGCTACGGCTCGGCCGAGATGATCCGGCGCCTCCTGCTCCATCCGCAGGTGGAGCTGTGCCGCGTCACCGAGCTGCAGCACGTCGGCGAGCCCCTCTCGGCCGCCCATCCGCACCTCGAAGGACAGACCTCGCTGCGCTTCGAGAGCACGCCGCCCGCCGAGGCCGCCGCCGGGATGGACGTCGTGCTGCTCGGCCTGCCGCACAAGGTCAGCGCCAAGGTGGTGCCCGACCTGATCGCGACCGGCGTCCGCATCGTCGACATGTCCGGCGACTTCCGACTCTCCGACGCCGAGGCCTACGCCCGCTACTACGGCGGTGTGCACCCTGCGCCGGCCCTGCTCGGGACGTTCGTCTACGGCCTGCCGGAGCTCCACCGGGCGCGCATCCGCGCGGCCCGCCACGTCGCCTCGCCGGGCTGCTTCGCCACCACCATCGAGCTCGGCCTGCTGCCCGCGGCACGCGGCGGCTGGCTCGACGGCAAGTGCATCGAGATCGTCGGCATCACCGGGTCGTCGGGCAGCGGCGTGGCCCCGAGCGCAGGCACGCACCACCCGGTCCGCGCCGTGAATCTGCGCACCTACAAGCCGCTCGAGCACCAGCACGTGCCCGAGATCCTCGAGACGCTGTCCGGCGCGGGTGCGCGCGATCTCGCGCTGTCCTTCGTGCCGGTCTCGGCGCCGCTCTCGCGTGGCATCTTCGCGACCTGCTTCGTGGACGTGCCCGAGGCCATCACGCTCGACGACGTGCGCGGGCAGTGGCGGCGCACCTTCGAGGGCGAGCGCTTCGTGCGCGTGGTCGAGAAGCGCCAGCCCGAGGTGGCCGCGGTCAGCGGCTCGAACTACGTGGAGGTCGGCTTCGCCCTCGGCGACGCGGTGCACGGACGGCGCACGCTCGCCTGTTTCTCGGCGCTCGACAACCTCATCAAGGGCGGCGCGGGGCAGGCCATCCAGAACATGAACCTCGTCCTCGGCCTCGACGAGGCGCTCAGCCTCGAGGATCCCGGGCCGTGGCCGTAGGCCAACCCAGGCCACCCGGGAGCCCCGGGGTCGTCGTCGTCAAGGTGGGCGGAGAGCTGCTCGGCAAGGCCGGCGAGCTCGCCGCGCTGTGCGCCGACATCACGGTCCTCGCCGCCGAGGGAGCGCCGGTCGTGGTCGTCCACGGGGGCGGACCGCAAGCCACGGCCCTGCAGAAGCGCCTTGGCCTCGAGCCCCGCATGATCGCCGGGCGGCGCGTCACCGACGCGGCCACGCTCGACGTCATCAAGTGCGTCATCGCCGGACAGGTCAACGTCGAGCTGTGCGCCGCGCTGTGCGCGGCCGGAGCGCGGCCGGTGGGCCTGCACGGCGCGAGCGGCCCGCTGGTGCTCGCCCGGCGGCGCCCACCCAAGGTCTACGCTGGCGCGGGCGCCGATCCGGTGGACCTCGGCCTCGTGGGCGACGTCGAGGGCTTCGACCTCGAGCTGCTGCAGCTCCTCGTGCGCTCGCGCCGGATCCCCGTGGTGGCCTGCCTGGGCGCAGACAGCGCCGGCGCCGTCTACAACATCAACGGCGACATCGTCGGCAACCAGCTCGCCGCGGCCCTGGGCGCCGAGACGCTGGTCCTCGTGACGGGCGCGCCCGGCGTGCTGCGCGACCTCGCGGATCCGGCCACGCGCGTGCCCCGCCTCACCCTGGCCGAGGCCCGGCAAGCGATCGCCGAGGGCGTGGTCGCCGGTGGGATGATCCCCAAGCTCGAGGAGTCCTTTGCGGTGCTCGGCAAGGGCGTCGGGCGCATCGCCATCGTCGGCCACCTGCGTGCGGGTGACGTGCTGTCCGCGGTGCGCCAGCCCGGCAGCGTCGGCACCACCCTCGAGCCGTGACCCTATTCTAGAACGCGGCCTGCAGGCGGACGAGCAGCATGTCGTTCGGCAGGTCGGTCACGGCGCCCGTCGGGGTCACCGGGCCCGCGTGATCCGCGACGTGGTCGTACTGGACGAGCGCGCGCAGGCGCGTCCAGGGCTCCACCAGGAGCCCGAAGCCGTAGGTGAGCACCGCGTCGTTGGCCGTGGCCGTGTCGGGGTCGAACCGGTCCACGCGCGCGACCAGGCCCACCCGCCGCCAGATGCGCTGGACGGCCATCGCATAGAAGCCGCGTGAGCGGGTGAAGCCGCGCGCCTCGATCCACTCGCCCCGCAGCGTCAGCACTCCGACCAGCGGCACCCGCAACGACAGCTCCGCATCGCCGCCCGCGCGCCACTTGTCCGTGGACACCACGCCGGAGGGGCTGGCGCCAAAGGCACGGCCGACCAGCCCGGAGACGCCGATGGCCCCGAGCCGACCCCGCAGGCCGAAGCGCCCGACGACGTCGGGGCCGATCCGCCGTGGCGCGGCATCCGGTGAGTCAGGGTCGCCGGACATCACGGCCAGCGCGTGATCGAACAGACCCTCGTGGCCCGAGAGCATCACGCCGACGTCGCGTCTCCCGGGAAACAGGCGGGTCGTCGCCCGTGACAGCGTCGCGAGCTCGAGGTCCTGCTCGGGCACGAGCGCCCCTTCGCTGCCGAACGGCACGCGCAGCTGACCTGCGGTCAGCGCCTGCCCCGTGCTCGTCCAGGGCTCGATGAACGAGACGGTGACGTCGCGAGCCCCGCCCCCATCGGCGTGGGCCTCGCCCTCGGCCTGGAAGCGAAGCTCCGGGATCGGCGCCCAGCGCAGCGCCAGACGGGCCCGCGGGATGAGGAAGTCGTGTCGCGTCAAGTCCGCGCCCTGGAGCGTCCCCTCGCCCGACGGGTCGGCGTGGTGCTCGTACTGGAGCTGGGCGAAGCCACCGAGCTCGAGCGTACCGAGCTGCAGGAGCGCGCCCCCAGGCGCGAGCTCCTCGGGCGCCCCCTGCCAGGCGCTGGCGGCCGGAGCGGCAAGCAGGACCAGGGGGAAAAGGCCCAGGAGCACGCCCCGAGGTTCGCACGACGGGCCCGGCGTGCGAAGAAGGTTGACGCGCCGCGCGCGAACGTCGATAGAAAGCTGTGGAGATCCTGCAAGCCGTTGTCATGGGCGTGGTCCAGGGAGTGACCGAGTTCCTCCCGATCTCGTCGAGCGCACACCTGCGCATCACCCCCGCGTTGCTCGGCTGGCCCGACCTCGGAGCGGCCTTCACCGCCGTGATCCAGCTCGGGACGCTCGTGGCCGTGCTCATCTACTTCCGGAGCGACCTCCTGGCGATCACGCGCGCCATGCTCGCGGCCATCTCGGATCCGGCCAAACGAAGCTCCAAGGAGGCCCGGCTGGCGCTGAGCCTGGTCGTGGCGACCCTGCCAGTCGGCATCGTGGGCCTGACGCTCAAGAAGTACATCGAGGGGCCGTTCCGCTCGCTGTGGGTGGTCGTCGCGACGATGGTGAGCGTCGCCATCGTCATCCAGATCGCCGAGTGGGTCTCGCGCGGCAGGCGCACGCTCGCCGACACGACGTTGCGCGACGCGCTGCTGGTCGGCTGCGCGCAGGCCTGCGCGGTCGTGCCTGGCGTCTCCCGTTCTGGCGCCACCCTCGCCGCCGCGCTCCTGCTCGGCCTGCGTCGCGACGAGGGCGCGCGCTTCTCCTTCCTCATGTCCATCCCGGCGATCGGCGCCGCGGGCCTGTTCGAGCTCAAGCACGCGCTCAAGCCGGCGAAGGACGCGGCCGAGGCCGCTGTCACCGTGCACCCGGCCAGCGTGACCATGATCGTGATCGCGTCGGTGGTCTCGCTGGTGGTCGGGTACGTATCCATCGCGTGGCTCATCGGCTACCTCAAGCACCACTCCATGAGCGTCTTCGTCGTCTATCGCGTGCTCCTAGGAGGCACACTGGCCGGACTGCTGCTCTCAGGGGTCCTGCAGCCGCGGTAGCACCGCTGCGTGATCCCCGTGGGCGTGCTAGCGTGACGCCCGTGGCCGGCAAGCTGCACGAGAAGGTGGCGATCGTGGTGGGGGCGTCCGGCGCCATCGGGCGAGCGACCGCGCATGCGCTCGTACGCGAAGGGGCCCAGATCGTCCTGGCGTCGCGCAACGCCCCGGCCCTCGAGGCGCTCGGCGAGGAGATCAAGCGTGAGCGCGGCCGCGTCGTGGTCCAGGCGACCGACGTGCGCCAGGAAGTGGACGTCGTGCGCCTGGTCTCGCGCGCGCTCGATGCCTTCGGCGCCCTCGACATCGTGGTCCTGGCGGCCCACGCCACCAAGCTCCACGAGGTGGCGGCCGCGAGCAGCGAAGAGTGGCGCGAGATGGTCGAGGTGAACGCCCTGGCGAGCGCGATCCTCGCGCGCGAGGCCGTGGCCGTCATGGCGGAGGGACGCGGTGGCGACCTCGTCACGGTCGCCCCGAGCCTGGCGAAGACCGCCGGCGGCGCCTTTGCGACCGCCACGCGCGCCTTCTCGAACGCCTTCGCCGAGGGCCTCCGCGAGGAGGTGCGCCGTCGTGGCATCCGCGTGATGACGGTCTCCCCGAGCGCCGGCGTCGAGGCGGGCGACGTCGCCGACGCGGTGCTGTTCGCGATCACGCGCTCGCGCCGGCTGACCCTCGAGGAGATGATCCTCTCGCCGACGATCTAGTTTCCGATCGGCAGCCTCGGAAGGCGGCCGCAGAGGGGATGCCGAGCATCCCCTCCCCGTTCGGACAAGTCCTCACGGGCCCCCACCCCTTGCGATTGCCAGCCGAGCGGCGTCGATTCGCCATTGCAGCGCCATTGGGGCCCTGGCCGGCGCAAAGCGGTCCCCCCCGTTGACAATCGGTCGCCGCGGACGGTCGACCGCAACAAGGGGATGCCGAGCATCCCCTCCCCGTTCGGACAAGTCCTCACGGGCCACTGGCAATCCAGGACATCTCTGGCGCATCCCGCGAGATTTCCGGTATCGTGCCGCCAGTCGGAGGCCCCATGTCGAACGCCCGCGCGATCGCTCTCGCTCTGCTGGTCGCACCCACCTGCGCGCTTTCCCTGGCCGGCTGTACGGACGCGCCAGCGTCGCGCCCCGTCAAGATGATCGATCCGGCGCCTGGCCGCGGGCCAGCCTCGCCGGAGCCCGCAACCACCGAGACGACGGCGCGAGACGGCGAGGGCCGTTCAGCCCAGCCCACGGTGGGGACGGACCACCGCCTCGGCGGCGCCGGGGCGGGCGGGAGCATGGGCATGCCGGATCTGCTGGTCGATCGCGAGATGCTGGAAAAGAGCGTCGAGATCGTCGAGATGGACTTTCCGGCGGGCTCCTGCGAGATCCAGGAGGGCTGCGTGGCCGGCCCCGGCCGTCGCAAGCTCATCCGCTGGGACACGGCCACGCCGAACCTCGGCACCGGCGACCTGCACTTCGGCAACCCGGCCTCGCACCCGGATCTCTTCGAGTACTCGAGCTGCCACAACCACTACCACTTCAAGGGCTACGCCGCGTACGAGCTCGACGGGCCGGGAGGGCTCAAGGTGCTCGGTCGCAAGCAGGCGTTCTGTCTCGAGGACATCTCGCCCTATTCGAACCGCCAGTCCAGCGGCTACACCTGCGACTTCCAGGGCATCTCGCTCGGCTGGGGCGACATCTACTCGAAGGACCTGCCCTGCCAGTGGGTCGATATCACGGACGTCCCCCCGGGCGACTACAAGCTCCTCATCACGGTCAATCCCGAGGGCATGATCCCGGAGATGGACCGCAACAACAACACCGCCGGCGTCGTCGTCCGCGTCCCGTAGCGCCTAGGCCTAGCTCTATGTGCCACTTCGTCCCGACCGTGCTCGGACCGACAAGCCGGTCCGAGCGGGGTTGGCGAAGCCAAGCCCGCGATCCGCAAGGCGCCGCGAGAACCGGACCGGAACGTACATGGGTACTTGAGGACCGGAAGCGCAGCGGCAACGCAGCGGACGGGCCGGATCGTCGGTCCGTCGGTGTTCGAAGCGATGTCGCACAGTCGAGCTAGGCCCCCACCAGCTGCTCCACCCTGGCCAGAGCCTCGTCCAGCTTATCCGGCTGCGAGCCGCCCCCTTGCGCCATGTCGGGCCGGCCCCCGCCCTTGCCACCCACGATCGCGCTCAGCTCGCGCACGAGGTCTCCCGCCTTGACCTTCGCGACCGCCTCCTTGCCGACCATCGCGACGATCGAGACCTTGTCGCCGTCGACGCCGCCGAGGACCACCACGCCGCTCGGGCCGAGCTTGTCACGCAGCTGATCCCCGACCTCGCGCAGCGCCCTGGGATCGCCCACCTCGCTCCGCGTGGCGAGCACCTTGAGGCCCGCGATCTCCCGCACCAGGGACAGGAGGTCACGCCCGCCGCCGCCAGCCAGCTTGGCCTTGAGCGCGTCCACTTCCTTGGCGCGCTCCTTGAGGTCGCGCTGCACGCGCGAAACCGCCTCAGCCACGTCGAACAGGCCCGTCCGCAGCGCCTCGGCCGCCGCTGCCAGCTCCGCCTCGAGCGACGCCACGTAGGCGACAGCGCCCTCGCCCGTCACCGCCTCGATGCGCCGCACGCCTTGCGCGATGCCGATCTCGCTCGTGATCTTGAAGAAGCCGATGTCGCCCGTGCGGCCCACGTGGGTGCCGCCGCACAGCTCCTTCGAATCCGACATCTCGACCACGCGCACGCGGTCGCCATATTTTTCACCGAAGAACGCGATCGCGCCGCGCTGCTTGGCCTCCTCGAGCGCGAGCTCCGAGGTGGCGACGGCGGCGTTGCCGAGGACGCGCTGGTTGACCACCTGCTCGAGCCGCGTGCGCTCGGCCGGCGTGACCGGCGCGAAGTGCGAGAAGTCGAAGCGCAGGCGATCGGGCGCGACCAGCGAGCCCTTCTGGGTGGCGTGCTCGCCGAGCACCTGGCGCAGCGCCAGGTGCAAAAGGTGCGTCGCCGAGTGGTTGCGCCGGATGGCCTCGCGCCGCACCGGGTCGGCCTCGAGCGCGAGCGCCGCGCCGACGCGCAGCTCGCCCGACATGATCTCGGCGACATGCGCCGTCAGCTCACTCGGCTTTCGGGTGTCGACGATGCGCACCGCCACCCCCTCCCCGCGCGCCCCGCCGGCGTCGCCCGCCTGCCCACCTTGCTCGCCGTAGAAGGGCGTACGGTCGGTGACGAACCACACCGGGCCATCGGCCGACGTCGCGCGCTCCACCTCGTGCCCGCCCGCGACGATGGTCAGCACCGTGCCCTGCCCGTGCACGCAGCCGCCGTGGTCGGCGTAGCCGAGAAACTCCGGCTTCGGCAGCCTCCGGGACAGCGCCTTCCAGACCTCGCTCTCGGCCTCGCTGTCCTTGTTCACGAACGCGCCCGAGCCCTTGCGCTGCTCCTCCATCGCGCGCTCGAAGCCTGCCTCGTCCACCTGGACCCCGCGTCGCTCGGCGATGACGCGCGTTAGGTCCAGAGGGAAGCCATAGGTGTCGTAGAGCTTGAAAGCCTCGGCCCCAGGGATCACCCTCTCCCCGCGATCGAACGCCGCGTCCAGGAACCTCACCCCGCGATCGAGCGTCTCCCGGAAGCGCGCCTCCTCGTGCTGCACGGTCTCGAGGATGAACCGGGCACGATCGGTCAGCTCCGGGTATGGACCTGCCAGGCTGCCAATGACGTCCGCACACAGGTGGTGCATGAACGCCTCGCGCACGCCGAGCAGGAAGCCATGGTAGATGGCCCGGCGCATGATGCGGCGCAGCACGTACTCGCGACCGTTCTTGTCCGGCTGCACGCCATCGGCGATGAGGAACGTCGTCGCGCGCGCGTGATCCGCGATCGCCCGCAGCGACACGCTCGCCCCCTCGAAGTCGCCCGGCACGAACCTGGTCTTCGTGATCGCCGCGGCGCGGTCGATGAGCCCCTGGAAGCAGTCGGTCTCGTAGTTGGTGCGCTTGCCCTGGAGCACCGCGGAGAGCCGCTCGAGCCCCATGCCCGTGTCGATGCTGGGCTTGGGCAGAGGAAGCAACGCCCCGCCCGCCTCGCGCCGCTCGAACTGCATGAACACGAGGTTCCAGATCTCGAGCCAGCGATCGCAGTCGCACGCGGGCCCCGCGCACTTGCCGCCCGCGCGCTCCGCGGCGCACGGCAGGTCGTCGCCCTGGTGGTAGTGGATCTCCGAGCACGGCCCGCACGGTCCCGTGTCGCCCATCGCCCAGAAGTTGTCGGCTTTGCCGAGCGCGAGGATGCGCTCGTCGGGCACGCCCGCGATCCGCTTCCACAGCGCGCGCGCCTCACCGTCGCCCGGCACGCCGTCCTCGCCGCCGAACACGGTGACCATGAGGCGGGAAGGCGTGATGCCGAGCTCCCTGGTCAGGAGCTCCCACGCGAACGTGATCGCGCCCTCCTTGAAGTAGTCTCCGAACGAGAAGTTCCCGAGCATCTCGAAGAACGTGTGGTGCCGCGCGGTGCGACCGACGTTCTCGAGGTCGTTGTGCTTGCCGCCCGCGCGCACGCACTTCTGCGACGACGCGGCGCGCGGCGTGGCGCGCTGCTCCCGCCCGACGAACACGTCCTTGAACTGGTTCATGCCCGCGTTGGCGAACAGGAGCGTCGGATCGTTCTTCGGCACGAGCGGCGAGCTCGCCACGACCTCGTGGCCGCGGGACGCGAAATAGGCCAGGAACTGCTTGCGGACGTCGGCGGACTTCATCGAGCAGAGGGATAGCACAAACCCGCACCTGCCCTCGTTGGCGGCAAGCTCAGAACACGACGGCCCCGAGGAGGTGTCCGCCCAGGTAGTCGTCGGTGGCTGCGCTCGCGGTCGCGGTCTGGCCGGCCGCCGCGGTGAACGTGTGCGAGTACTGCTCCCAGCGCAGCGCCGCCTGCAGGGAGAGCCAGCGCATCACCCGGAGCTCGACGCCACCCTCAGCCAGGAGCCCGCTGGCCGCCCCGGCGGCCCCCACACCGTTCTCCTTGGCCTCTCCAACCGGCCCGGTGGCGAACGGCGACAGGTAAGAGAGCCCGGCGAAGAGCCCGAGCGTGCTCCCGATCGGCAGCCGCCCCACGACACCCAGCTCGACGAAGCCGTACTCGACCGACGGGATCTTCACGAGGCCGCTCGGATCGTCGAGCTGGAACCGGCGGCTGCCGAGGCCGAGGCGCAGCGCGAGGCTCGGGGGCCTCGCCGACGAGCCGAGGTCGACGCGCCATTCGAGCCCCAACGAACCGAGCTGGATGCTCGAGCTGAAGGTCTGGTCCGAGCCTTGGAGCTGCGAGGTGAGCGCGAACGTGCGATCGAACCGGAGGTAGAGCCCGAGCCCCGCGAGCAGGCCCCGCTTGCCCGCGAGCGCCAGCGGATAGACGTGGGCGATGGCCAGCACGCCTGCCACCGGATTGCCCTGATAGGCCTGCAGCTTGGCCCCGCCGACCGGCGTGAACTCGAACGACCGTCGCACGAAGCCGAGGCCGATCCCCACGTCCGCGCCGGGCGGCCTGCCCTCGTCGTCAGCAGGCGCGACGGCAGCCGCTTCCTCCTCTCGGGGGGCCGTCGCCCGACGCGGCTGGCCCTCGATCGGGGCGGGCTCTTCCGTCGCCTGCGGCGTCGGCGGGACGGCGCGTGGGGACGGCGGCGCCTCTGGCGGCGGAGGCGGCTCGGGCGCAGCCTCCTCGGCCGGCACCGCGTCGCCGGGCAATCGGGTCAGCGCAGCCATCACGTCCAGCGTGGCCCGCTGCTCGCTCTCGGCGTCGGTGTCGGCGCGGAGCAGCGGCACGCGGACGCGCTCGACCAGGCGCGCCTGATTGTCCAGCACGCGCACGTCGAGCAGGCTCCGGCGGCCGCGACCCGCCATCCCCACCACCACGAGCCCATCGGCGTCGAGCACCTTCGCGAGCCGCTTGAGCGCACGCGCGTCGTTGCCGCGAACGCGCGCCTTCTTGCGCAGCTGCTTGACCTGCGCCTCGGAGATCACCTGGTGGCGCCGCTCCACCGCGATCGTGATCGCCGCGAGCGCCCCACCACCCTTTCTACCCTCGCGGAAGACGGCGACGCGCCTTCTGGCGCGGGCCTCGACCGGGGCTGGCAGGGCGCCGAGGAACCCGAGCAGCACGGCCACGAAGATCGCAAGCCGTCGCTGGGGCCGGCGCAGCCGGCCCAAGGCCGAGAGGAAGGCAGACACCTGCGCCCGCGCTATTCCTTGCCGCCGAACTGATCGAGCTCGAGCTCGAACCCGCCGCCTCCGGCGGAGGCGGCCGGCGCAGGCTTGGCCGGGGCCGGCGGAGGATTCGAGCCGCTGCGCGTGGGGGACGCGGCTGGACGGCGCGGAACCGGAACAGACGACGAAGAGCTCGCCGACACCATGTCCGCGCTCCCCATGACGCCGCGAAAGAACAGCGCGAAGTCATCCGGGTTCGACGAGTGGGCGAGCGCATCGTCGTAGGTGACAAGGCGGGTCTTGACGAGGTCGGTGAGCGACTGATCGAAGGAGACCATCCCGTAGATGTCCTTGCCCTCCTTGATCGCGTCGTGGATCTCCTTGGTGCGCAGCGGATCGCTGATGAGCTCGCGCACACGCGCGCTCGCCACGAGCACCTCCACCGCGGGCACCATCCCCTTGCCGTCGGCGCGCGGCACCAGGCGCTGCGAGATCACGCCCTTGAGCACCGACGCGATCGCCAGCCGGATCTGCTGCTGCTGGAACGGCGGGAACGCGGACACGATGCGGTTGACG
This sequence comes from Myxococcales bacterium, assembly GCA_023248855.1. GTDB lineage: Bacteria > Myxococcota_A > Polyangia > JAHFDS01 > JAHFDS01 > JAHFDS01. Next base: position 3,408 of record JAHFDS010000086.1, on the reverse strand, counting down.
GTCTCCGTCGCGTCAAGCGTGTGCAGCGTCGACAGCACGAGGTGCCCCGTCTCGGCCGCGGTGAGCGCGATCTCCATCGTCTCCGGGTCGCGCATCTCGCCGACCAGGATGACGTCGGGGTCCTGGCGCAGCCCGGCGCGAAGCGCCTTCGAGAACGACTTGGTGTCGAATCCGACCTCGCGCTGGTTGACCACGCTCCGGCGGTCGCGGAACGCGTACTCGATCGGGTCCTCGATCGTCACGATGTGCGCCGCGCGGTTCGAGTTGATGTAGTCGACCATCGCCGCGAGCGTGGTGGACTTGCCCGAGCCGGTGATGCCGGTGACGAGCACCAGGCCGCGCTCCTCCTGCGCCAGCTTGAGCACCGTCGGCGGCAGGTTCAGCCGCTCGAACGGGGGCACGTCCGGCGGGATGAGGCGCATGACCATGCCGATGTTGCCACGCTGCTGGAACACGTTGACCCGGTAGCGAACCCCGTCCGGCGTGCCGTAGGCGAGGTCGACGTCCCAGCACTCCTCGAACACCTGCCGCTGCCGGTCATTCATGATCGCCGCGGCGAACGAGCCGAGCACCTCGCGCGACAGCGGCGGCACGTCGCGCACCGTGCGAAGCTCGCCGCGAATGCGGAAGATCGGGGGCAACCCCGCCTTGAGGTGCACGTCCGACGCGCCGAGCTGGCGGGCCGCCTGGAGGACGCGGTCAAGGAGGGGATTCATACCCTTCAGCTTACCATGTGGCGTGCCAGGAACCGCCGGGGCGGCCCGGCCCCAGCGCATCCAGGCGCGAGTCGATCGCCCACCGAACCTGCTCTATGATTCGCGGCGCATGTCTTCCAAGCTGGGCGGCGGCCGCCCCGTCGTTCTCGCGATCGACCGCGACCCGCGGGTTCGCGGGGCGCTCGAGAAGGAGCTGGCCGAGCTCGGCTACGCGCCCGAGACCGCCGGTACGCTGGCGCCGAGCCGGCTGGAGGCGCCGCAGCCGGACCTCGTGGTCCTCGATCTCGATACCCCGGCTCCCGGTCAAGGCGCCGCCCTGGTCGAGAAGCTCAGCGTCGCCTGGCCGCGGGTGCCCCTGCTCGCGCTGGTCGCCCAGCCGTCCTTCGACGCGGCGGTCGCCGCGTTCCGCGCCGGCGCGTCCGACGTCCTCGTCAAGCGCCCCGAGGAGGTTGCCTATCTGCGCAAGCGAATGCGTTCGCTGGTGGAGGAGCGCATCTCCCCGCGGCAGGTGTCCACCGAGGGCGACGCGCACGCCGCGGTCGGACTGTGCGAGGAGCTGCTCGAGCGGCTCGTGGAGACCTCGCGGGGCCTGCTCGACCTCGAGGACCGCGCCAGCGGGCGCAAGCGCCCGTCCGAGCCGGCGCCCGCCTGTGGCGTGGTGGTCGTCGATCCGGATGTCGAGCTGTTCGTGGCGCTCGAGGCGGGGCTGCCCGCTGCCGGCGGATGGCAGCTCAGGCACGTGCGCTCCGGCGGTGAGGCCCTCGACGCTGCAGGCAACGTGTCCTTCGATCTGGCGGTGGTGACCGAGACCCTGCCCGACCTGCCGGGCCGCACCGTCGCGCGTACGCTGCGGTCCATCTCCCCCGCGACCCTGTCGATCCTCTACACCCCGGCCGGGACCCAGCCGGGCCGCGCCGTCGTCGTGGAAGCCACCAAGGACCTTCCGCTGGCGTCGGACCTGCTCGGGCCTTCCGATCTCGTGAGCAGCTTCCCGGAGCTGCGCGAGGCGCGTCGGGCCCTGACCCAGGAGCACCGCGTGCTGCGCATGGTCAAGCAGCGCCACGGCGATCTGCTCAAGCAGCTGGCCGCGCTCCGCAGAAAGGGTCTCGGCTCGAGGTGACGCCGCGGCAAGCGCGCCGGCTCAGAACCCGCCCGCGCTCGCCGACTTGCTGACGATGCGGCCGACGTACGGCAGGTTCCTGAACTTCTGCGCGTAGTCCAGACCGTAGCCGATCACGAACTCGTCCGGGATCGTGAACCCCAGGTAGTCGATCGTCGTGGGTCGCTTGGTGCGGCTGGGCTTGTGCAGGAGCGACGCGAGCTTGAGGCTCGCGGGGTGCCGCGACGCGAAGCTCTCGCGCAGGTACTCGATGGTCAGGCCCGTGTCCACGATGTCCTCGACCAGCAGCGCATGCTTGCCCTCGAGCGGCCGGGTGAGGTCGGAGGTGATCTGCACGGCACCCGAGCTCTGCGTCTCGTCGCCGTAGCTCGCGACGCCCAGGAACTCCACCGACAGGGGCAGGTCGATGGCCCGGCACAGATCCGCGAGGAACACGAACGACCCCTTGAGCACGCCGATGAGCACGAGATCCTTGCCCGTGTAGTCGCGCGCGATCTCTCGTCCGAGCTCGCGGATCCGCGCAGAGAGCTTCTCGGCGGAGATGACCACCTCGATCTGGGGATCCGGAACAGGCACGATCAGACCTCCGCGTTGTTGATGATCTCGCCGACGCCACCCGCGCCGGGGACGATGTAGTGGTGCTCGTTCAGACCGCGCTCCTCGGCCCACCGGCTGCCTGGCGTGCTGGCGAGGACCTCGGGCGACGACAGCCCGCGGTCGAGGCGGAGCGCGTACACCACGACCTCGGGGTGGTGGGTCGTGACGTGCCGCAGGTACTCGGGCGTGATGATGAGGTGCAGCGCGATGATCTTCCTCGCGACCCCGCGGTTTCGCTCGCCGTACTGCGCGAGCACGCGCGAGATGGTCGAGCCGGTGGCACCCATCGGGTCGGGCACGAGCACGATGGCGTCGTCGATGCGCCCGCCGATCTTGGCGCCGAGGGCGGCCGTGCCTGTCACCCGGCCGTGCTCGTCGGTCTGGCGCTCGAGGATCAGATGGTCCTGCCGCACCTTGCCAGCCGCCATGAACTGGGTGAGGTAGTCGAAGGAGATCTGCGACGGCACGAGCCCCGCCCGCGCCACCGCGACCACCACGGCGGGCGACGTGGGATCCACCGCCTCGCCGCGCCAGACGCCGAGCGGCGTGTGGACGCGCATGCGCGTCGTGGTCTCCAGCGTGCTGCGCGGAAACTCCGCGGCCACCACGTCGTGCACCAGCGTGCGGTAGAGCTCCACCACGAGCCGATTGATCTCGGGCTGGATGGTCTCGGGGCTCGAGAACCGCGCCAGGAGCATCACGCAGAGCGGATCGGAGAGGATGTGGACGTTGGGACCGTAGGCGTGCTCGAGCTCGCTCGGGCGGAACGGCACGGTCCGGTACATGAGGTCCGGGGGCGCCGAAGACATGGCCGACACGGTACCAGATTGCGTCGCCGGGGGGCCTACGCTACCGTCCGCGCGACTTTCCGGGGGACAACCTCGGACGGAGGAAGAGGGACATGAAGAGACTATTGCTGGCCGTGACGCTCGCTACGTTCGGCGCCACCACGCTCCCGCCGATCCAGGATGCTCA
>JAHFDS010000469.1 GCA_023248855.1 Myxococcales bacterium | reverse complement strand
CGGAGCGCGCCGTCGTAGCGCTTCTGCTCGTACGCCTGCACCGCCGCCACGACGTGGGCGGCGGGATCGAGCGGATCGAGCGCCAGCGCGCGGGCCAGGGCGCTCCCCGCGCCGGCTGGGTCGCCGGCCATGCGCAGCGTGCGCGCGAGGCCCGCCTGGGCGCGGGCGCTGGTCGGGCTCGCGGCCGCGGCGGCCCGCCAGAGGGCATCGTCGCTGCGGTAGGGCCGGCACGCTGTGGCGCTGCCGACCCAGAGCGCGGCGCCTGTGGCGAGCCCCAGGAGGGTGAGCATGCGGGGCGCGAGCCACCGCTCGAGCTGGGGCAAGAGGGCTCCCACGGCGATCGCGGTGCCCACCGAGGGGAAGTAGGCGAAGCGCTCCGCGCGCGGCACGGGCATCGGGAGTAGATTCGCGGTGGGAAGCATCGCGACGGCGAAGAAGCCAAGGCCCAGCGTCACGAGCGGAGCGCGGCGGCGCAGCACAACGGCCGAAGCGGCCAGGGCAGAAAGTGCGAGCATGCCGGCGATCGCGGCGGCAGGGCCCGCGGGGGGTGCGTGGGCCGGTGACGTGGCGATGGGCAAGAGGCTGCGTCCGAAGGCCTCGGCGAGGGTCTGCGGCGCGTGCACCAGGAGGGAAGGGCGGGCGGCGACGGCGGGCCCATAGGTGGACAGGCCCAGCGTCCCGAGCCGCCAGGCGAGCCACGCACCGGCGCCGGCCGCGAGCGCGGTCAGCGCGCGCCGCGCGATCGGGCGTGCCAGTGCGCTCACCAGGAGCGCAAGCGCTGGTGTGACGACCGCGCTCTCCTTGGCGAGCGGGCCGAGGAGCGCGAGCCCTGCGGCCAGGATCGGGTGGTCGTGCACGGCCGCGTCGAGTGCGCCAAGGACGCACAGCGCGGCGAGCAGGTCCTCGCGGTAGCTGACGACCGCGACGGCCTCGGCATGCACGGGGTGCAGGGCGAAGAAGGCCCCGGCCGCGAGGGCAGCGCGAGCGCCGAGGCCGAGCGCGCTCGCGAGGCGCAGCACCAGCGCCACGACGCCCGCGTGGAGCAGGACGTTCATCGCGTGGTGGCCCCCCGGCCAGTCGCGAAAGAGGGCGTGGTCGAGCGCGGCGGAGAGCACGGCCAGCGGGCGCGCGGCGTCGGGGACGCCGAAGGCGAGGGCGCGGCCGTCGAGGAGCGTGCCCCACGCGGCCGGGCGCTCGAGGAAGCGATTGCCGACGATCACCCAGAAGTCGTCGTAGACGAAGCCGAAGGAGACCGTGGCGGAGAAGCACAGGATCGCCGCCGCGACGACGGCGAGGCGATGTGGAAGGGCCGGCGGCGTCACGCCGGCTCCGCGGGCTCGTGCAGGATCACGTTGGCGCCCGCCGCCCACAGGCACAGCAGCGGCACGAGGCTCAGAAGGCCCGGAAGGCGCATCTCGAGGCCGAGGTTCGAGGTGCCGCTCTCCACGGCCACGCGGCCGGCCAGCACGAACGACCAGATGTGGTCGGCGAGCAGGTCGCCGCGGGCGGGCGCTTCGGGGCCGATCGCCGTGGCGGCGAGCGCATTGGCCATCGACAGCGCGAGCAGCGGCAGGCGCGCGCGCGCAAGTGGCGCCGGAACCGCGAGCAGGCCGAGCGTGAGGAACGGCAGCGCGGGCAAGAGGTGCCGCGGCCCATACGCCGAGCCGCCCCACCACATGTAGTAGCCACCGTTGACGAGGAGGAAGAACGCAGGCAGCGCGGCCGCGGGCCAAAGGCGCGTGGTCCTCACCAGGCGCGGAAGGCCGATCGCGGCCAGAAGCAGCACCGGCGCGACCCAGAACAGCCCACGCAGCCGACCGAAGAGGAGCGAGATCACCACCCCGGGTCGCGGCCAGCCGATGCCGAAGAAGCCGCTTTGCTGGCCCGCGAACAGCGGGCTCTGGACGTGCGCGTAGCCGGTCGAGAGGGGACCGCCGAACGCGGCCGCGTGGTAGCCGAGCAGCACGGCGGCGGCGGGGGTTGCGCCGAGCAGGAACGCCGCGGCGGCGCGGCGGCCCTTGCGCAAGAGGACGAACAGGCCGAGCAGCGCGGCGCCTCCCGCCGCCGGGTACTCGCAGAGCGTCGCCAGGCCGCACAGGAGGCCCGCGAGCGCGACACGGCGCAGGAGCGGCTCGGGATCCCCGGGTCGCCAGGGCACCAGCAGCGCGAGCGCGAGCCACAGCTGGGCGGCGGCGGTCGCGTGGCCGTAGAGCATGGTGGAGTAGGGCAGGATCGGCGAGCCGATGGCGCACGCCGCGGTCAGCGCGAGGGCCCTTGCGGGCGAGCCTGTGCGCGCGCGCAGAAAGCCGAACAGGACCGCGCCTCCGAGGGCTGACCAGAGCCCCACCGCAGTCAGCGTGACGACGTAGATCCCGCGCGAGAACGAGCGGTTGGCGGTGACGTACTCGAACACCGCGCCGCGGCGCGCGGGCTCCACGGTGATGGCGGGCGGCGGCTGGCCGGTGAGCGTCGTGGTGGCGAGGAAGATCGCGTAGGCGGGCGCCCCGAGCAGCGACACGCCGGGCGCCTTGTCGGTGTAGACGTGGCCGCCGTGCTCTGCCTTGTCGCCGGTGTTGCGGTGGAAGCTGTCGATGCGGACGCCGCCCTCCTCGACCAGGGCGCGCGTGAGGTCGAACCGGGAGTTGCCGTTCCACGAGACCGGCGGCACGAAGTAGCCGTAGGTGACGAGGAGCAGGAGGAAGACGGTCCGCACCGGAGGGCAGTGTAGCCCCCGTCAGCCCTGGGATGGCTGCGGCGCCAGGCTGGTCCTGCCACTCGGCTCGCCGGCCGAGGCGCGGGTCGGGCCGGGGAGGTCGATCTCCCACACCAGCTCGATGGCCTCGCTGGTGGTGTCCTCCTCGGACCGAGGCACGCGCTTGAGGGTCTGCACCACGTGCTGACGCATGGGACCTCCCGGTGCGGAAACCATCTCCGCTCTCGATCCATGAGTGCTCGAGGCCGGTCAGAGCTTCATTCGGTGCGCGCGGGCCTGTCTGCTGTTCCGTTTCCGCCACTTGCGAGGGTACGCTCCGCCGCCAATGAGCGATTCCACCGAGCGGCCAGTCGCGGGTCCGGCCATCCTCGTCGGCCTCGGCCTGTGCACCCTCGGCATGCTGGCGTTCGAGCTCATGCTCACACGCGTCTACAGCGCGACCATGGGCTATCACCTCGCGTTCGTCGCGATCTCGGTGGCGCTCTTTGGCACCGCGGCGGCGGCGGTGCTGGTGGACCTCAAGCCCGCATGGTTTCCGGCGCAGAAGACCCACGTCCGCATGGCGCAGGCGGCGATCGCGTTCGCGGTGACGGCGACGCTCGCGCTCCGGCTCGGGCCGCTCGTGCCCGCCGAGGTGCGCATGGGCATGTTCGCGCGCCCGCTGGTCGTGCTCTACGCCCTGTCCGCGGTGCCGATGCTGTGCGCGGGCTTCATCGTGTGCCTGGCGCTGGCGCGGCATCGCAACATCGGCGTCGTGTACGCGGCCGACCTCGGCGGGGCGGCGGTCGGTTGCATCCTGTTCGTCGTGGCGGCGGGTGTACCGGAGCTGCCGGCGCTGTCCGCTCTCGCCGGCGCCTTCCTGCTGGTGGGGCGCGGCAACGTGCGTCGAGCGACGCTCCTCGCCGCCATCGCGGTGGTCGCGTTCGGCAGCGCGGGGCAAGCGACGGGCCTTCTGCGCCTGCGCTTCCGCATGCCGGGCACCGACGTCTTCGTCGATCCGATCTACGACCGCATGAACGCGTTCTCGCGCGTCGTGGTCATCCACAACCCGGACCGAAAGCCGTTCGGCTGGGGCATGAGCGACAACATGCCGCCGGTCGAGGTGGTGCAGCGCTCGGTGTTCATCGACTCCACGGCGGGCACGGTGCTGACGGCGTGGACCGGCGATCCGAAAGAGCTCGAGCACCTGCGCTGGGACATCACGAACCTCGTGCACTACGCCAGGGGGGCGGGCAGCCGCGTCTACATCATGGGCGTCGGCGGCGGCCGTGACCTCCTGTCGGCGCTCCTGTTCGGGGCCCGGCGGGTGATCGCGGCCGAGATCAACCCGACCATCGTGCACATGCTGCGCGAGGCGTTCTTCGAGTTCACGGGGCACCTCGCGGCGGATCCGCGCCTGTCGCTCCACATCGACGATGCGAGAAGCCGCATGGAGCGTACCGGCGAGTCGTTCGACGTGATCATGGCGTCCTTGACGGACACCTGGGCGGCCACCAGCTCGGGCGCCTACACGCTCACCGAGAACCCGCTCTACACGCGGGAGGGCTGGCGGACGTTCCTCGGGCATCTCGCGCCCGGCGGCATGCTGTCGTTCTCGCGCTGGTGGACCCCCGAGGCGCCGGCCGAGGACTTGCGGCTCATCACGCTCGCGCGCGCGGCGCTCGCCGACGCCGGGGTGACCGACGCCAGGGGCCGCGTGGCGCTGGTCGGCGTCAAACCCAAGAACTGGGGCCCCGTCTGCACGGTGCTGGTCAAGCGCGACCCCTTCACGCCGGAGGAGCTGGCGCGCATCGACGAAGTGGTCGAGCGCGAGGCGCTGGTGTGGCTCGTGGATCCGCGCGGGCCCGGGATGGATCCGTATCGTGAGGCGCTCGTGACGCCCGATCCGAGGGGTTTTCTCGAGAAATACCCGCTGGACGTGCGCCCACCGACGGACGACCGGCCCTTTTACTTCCTCTTCACCAAGGTGCGCGACTTCTGGAAGGTGATCGGCACCAAGCCCGGCCAGGACGTGGCGCGGCTCGGCGACGGGCCACTGCCCATCCTGTTCACGCTCTCGATCGTGACGATCGTGCTTGCCGGGGCGTTCGTGCTCGGACCGATGTGGTGGCGTCGCGCGCGCGAACGCTCGGGCGGCGAGCCGCGCCCGAGGGCGACCGGCTGGGACGTGGTGCTGTTCGTCGCGATCGGCCTCGGCTTTCTGCTGGTGGAGATCGCGCAGATCCAGCGGCTGTCGCTGCTGCTCGGGCACCCGAGCTACTCGCTGGCGTCGGTCCTGGCGACGCTGCTCCTCGCGGCGGGCGCGGGCAGCCTGGTCTCGGAGCGCTTGCCGGGGCCCGAGGCGCCGGCGCGGATGCAGAGGCTCCTTGCGACCATCCTCGGCACGCTGCTCGTGGTGGGCCTCGTGACGCCCGCGGTGATCCGCTTCGGCGTCAAGCTCGAGCTGCCCTTTCGCGTCGTCCTGGCGGTGATGGTGGTGGCGCCGATCGGCCTCTGCCTCGGGACCGTGCTGCCGCTCGGGGTGCGCACGATCGCGCGGCGCGCACCCGGCGAGGTGCCGTGGCTGTGGGCCGTCAACGGCGCGGTGTCGGTGTTCGCGTCGGTGCTGGCCACCATGCTGTCGATCGCGATGGGCATCGGCGCGACCTACATGGTGGGCGCGGCCTGCTACGCCGTGGCGTCGTATGCGCTCTTGCGCATGGGTCGCCCGGCCGCTACTTCGTGACGATCGCCGCCCGCTCGAAGGCGGCGGCCAGGGGACGCGGGTCGGCCTTGCTGGGCGCGCGCTGGTAGCCAAAGCGAAGCGTGAGGGTGTGCTCGCCGGGCTCGAGCTGGCCGAGCTCGAGCGTGCGGTCGCGGAAGTTGGGCTCGAGCACCAGCTGGCCGGCGGAGCGGCCGTCCACCAGCACCTCGACCGGCTGCGGGCGCGTCTCCGCGGCGCGGGCGCGCAGCTCGAGCACGCGCGGCCCGGCCCGGCGCACCGGCG
>JAHFDS010000468.1 GCA_023248855.1 Myxococcales bacterium | reverse complement strand
GGGCGGCTGGACGCGACCAACGTCGTGGACCAGGCGGTGTCCGTCCTCACGCCGATCGACGTGGACCACGCGGACGTCTTGGGGCCCGAGGCCGCGGCGATCGCCCGGGAGAAGGCGGGGATCATCAAACCGGGCCAAGTGGTCATCACCGCGGCTCAACATCCGGAGGTGATGGACGTCTTGCGCCAGACGTGCGAACAGCACGGCGTGCCCCTCTTCACCGCGGGCCGGGACCTCAGCGCCATCGTGCACCGCGCCGATCTCGACGGTCTGCAGCTGTCCCTCACCGGGTTCCGCGGCATCTACGAGGCGCTGGAGCTGCCGTTGGTCGGACGCCACCAGGCCCACAACGCCGCGCTGGCCGTCGGGGCGCTGGAAGCGCTCTCGACTGCCGGCGTGCCGCACTCGCTGGTGGAGCGCGGGCTCGCGCGGGCCGAGTGGCCCGGACGCATCGAAGTCATGCATGAGGCGCCGCTCATCCTGATGGACGGGGCGCACAATCCCCACGCGGCGGCAGCGCTGGCCGAGACGCTGAAGGAGTGCTGCCAAGACCGGGTGATTCATCTTCTCATGGGGATGTCGTCGGATAAATCGATCGAGGAGATCGGCGCGATCCTGGGGGGACTGGCGGTCAGTGCTACCTGCACGAAGAGCCAGCATCCGCGCGCCTGTGAGCCGGTGGAGTTGGCGACGCGCCTCGCCCCGTTCTGCCTCGACGTCCACGTGATGTCCGCTCCCGTGGACGCGTATACCTACCTCCTCAACGTGGTGGCACCGCGCGACGCGATCGTCGTGACCGGCTCCCTGTTCCTCGTTGGGGAGCTGCGCTCGGCTCTGCGGCGCGCCCACATTCATCCGAGGCGGGAAGGGAGGGCACTGAGATGCCGATGATCACCGTTGAGTGGCTGGAAGGGCGCACCCGGCAACAGAAAGCCCAACTGGCTGACGCCCTGACCAAGGCGTGCGTGGAAATCGGGAAGGTGTCGAAGGATCAGGTGTGGATCGTGTTCCGGGACGTGAAGCGTTCGGATTGGGCGATGGCCGGCAATCTACTAGGAGAAACACCGACGTAAGGACAGGGAGCAAGAAACGGGAGGCGCGGGCTTCTTGCCCCCCGCCCCATGCCCCTTCCCGCTTATTCTGACGTGTTGAGGTAGTCGACGTAGTCGGCGACGCCGAAGAGGGCTTCCTTCGCCGCCCGCAGCCGCTCCGGGACGTAGGGATGGGTCATGGCGTACCGGGGGCGCACGACGCCGCGCGGAAGATACTGGGTGTTGTTCCGGTCAACCTCCCGCAGCTTCTCCAGAAAGCCCAGCATCCCCCTCGGATCGAACCCCGCCGCCTTCAGGTACTTCACCGCCAGCCGGTCTGCTGCGAGCTCGTCATCTCTCGCATACGCCAGTTGCGCGGCCTGCATCGCGATGCTCACCCCGCGCGCCGCCGCGCCCTGGCGCGAGGCGATCGCTGCTAGCTGCACGAGCTGTGAGCCGAGGCTGCTCTCGTAGCGTTTGACCGCATGGCGCGCGCAGACATGCCCCACTTCGTGCGCGATCACGCTGGCCAGCTCATCGTCGTTCGCGGCCGCCTTCACCAAGCCGGCGTTGAGGTAGACGTAGCCGCCGGGGAGCGAGAAGGCGTTGACCTCGTCGTCCTTCACGACCGCGAAGTGGTAGATGAGCTCCTTCCGGTCGCACACGCCGACGATGCGCGCGCCGAGAGCCCGCACCCGATCCTGCAGCGGTTCATCGGCCACGACCGCCAGCTCCTCCTCGACCTGGCGGGCGATCTGGCGCCCCATCGCTACCTCTTTCTCGGTCGACGTGAAGGAGTATTCTTCCCGTTGGGTGGCGAGGTTGAAGCTGTCACGCGCGCACCCTGCCAGCAGCGGCATGAGGAGCACGGCAGCCCAACGCATCAGAACTGGAGGATCGAGTTGAGCCGATTGACCTCTTGGGTGACAGCCTGAAACATGTGGAGCGTCAGCTGCACGAGGACCACCGTGTAGACGACCATGGAGAGCGTCAGCGCCATCTTGACCGTGCGGGAAAAGCGGGGGTTCTTCCAGACGAGGGGCAGCCCGAAGGGGCCGAGCACGAAGAAGAGCAGGAAGAGGACGAGCCAGACGTTCTGGTGCCACTTCGAGCCCGACGGTGCTGGCTGATGCGCGGGGTCGAGCGGCTTGCCGCACTGGCGGCAATACATGGCAGGCATGGCCGTCGTGGCGCCACACGCCAGGCAGATCTCCGTCCGCGTCGCATCGTCCATCATCCGGTATTATAGCAGAGCGCTCTTGTCATTTTTTGTCCGATGAGGCATACTTCCTCCGGAGTTGAGTCGCGGGTTCTGCTGAACCGGATCGCGGGAGAGTGACGGGCGCGATCAGCGGGCTTCAGCGTGCAAACGCCGTACGACCACCACAGGGTCGTGCGGCATTATTGTGTGTGGTGAGGTGGCGATGTGGTGGTTTGGCGTACGAGCGCCGCAATCTCGTCTGGACGAACGCTACCGGTCGCTCCGTCTCTCGCGCGCTCCGGCCGGCGTTCCGGAGGAGTTCGGGATCGACGCCGAGCGGCTCCGCCACTGGACGAGCGGGATCGCGATCGGCACGCCGGCGTTCGTGGTGGCGGCGACCATCGTCCGCGGCTGGCAGGATACCACAGCACTCCAGTTCATCGCCGTCATCGGATTGCTCGCGTTCCTCTGGTCGTCCCTCTTAGCGTGCGCCTCCGAGTCGACGGGCCTGCTGCGGCGCATCCACCTGATCTACTCCGCGAACAGCGCGGTCCTGCTGTCCCTCACCACCTCGATGATGAGCCTGACCGGCGGCCCCCTCAGCCCGCTCTTCGGCCTCTACCTGCTGCTCATCGTCGGGGAGACGCTGCAGGATCGGCGTCGCGGTCTCTGCGTCGCGTGGTGTTCGCTCGCGCTCATCAGCGGACTCATCATCGTGGAGACGTTGCGCTGGTGGCCGATCGGTTGGGGGGTGCCCTGGGACGTGAGCCCCCTGAATACGAACGGGATGCCCTACGCGCTAGGCGTCGCCTTCTTCTATTTCGTCATTGCGATCGGCGTCTCGGCGTTTTCTCATTGGGTCGCCCGGCACGAGCGTGAGCTGCGCGAGCAGCATGATGTGATCGCCAAGCAGGAGCGGACCGTGGAGGGGGAGCGCGCGAAACTGCAAACGGAGTATCAGGGCATCGGCCAACGGGCCGCCCAGTTCAATCAGGAGCGGCGCCGCTTCGAGGCGGAACGGGAACAGTGGGAGCGCCAGCGGCAAGTCCGAGACCTCCAGCACGCGCAAGAGGTCCAACGCCTCGCCGAGCAAGAAGCCGCCGTCGCGGAGCGGGCGCGGGAGAGTGAGGAGCGCTCGAGCCGACTCCGCAACCTGCAACAGCAGTTCGATGAGGAGCGCGCGCGATGGGAGCAGCAGCGGACGCGGACCATCAAGGGATTCGATGATCAAGACGCCGAGCTGACCGAGCGCACCCGCGAGTTCGAGGACGCCATGCGCGACTTCGAAGCCCGGCGCGCCCAGACGAGCGCATCGCTGACGCAACTCGAGAGCACGCTCCTCACGAATCTGAAACGGGTCAACGAGGAGACCGGCCAGGCGGATGCGACCCGCCGCGCCCTCGAAGAGGCCCAACGCACGTTGGCGGTTGAGCGGGAGCGATGGGCGTCGGAGCAGGCCCGCGCCGCGCAGGACGAGTGCTGCACGAAGGAGGAGTTGGCTCAGCGCGCGCAGGCGCTGGATGAGGCTGCCGCGCGCTTGGAAGCGTCAAAGCGATCTTGGGCCGATGAGCAGCAGACGCTGGACCAGCCCCGGGCCGAGCGGGAGGCCCGTCTGGCAAAGCAAGAGGCGGACCTTGATGAGCGCCAGCGGCATCTGGCGACGCAGGCGTCTGTCCTGGAGCAGACGCGCGGGCCGCTGGAAGCCGCACACAGCGCACTCGAGGCCAAACGCCGCGATATAGCCGACCAGGCGCATCGCCTCGACGCCCAACAGCAGCTCGTGGAGCAGGAGCAGCAGCGCTTCGCCCACGAGATGAGCGAGCGGGAGCGCACGCTCCAGGCGCAAGCCGCCCAGCTCTTAGTTCAGCAGGCCGAGCTGCAGATGTCGCACACGCAATTGGCCGAGCAGGTGCGGCAGCTCAATGCGCAGCGACGCGCGCTCGTGCAGGAGCAGACCGAGTTGGAACGGCAGCGGCATCAGGCGACCGGCGCCATGGGATTCTCTCGCCGCGTGTTTGTGGAGCAGGTCCGGCGCGCGCTGCAGGCGCAGGCCCGCCGGTTGCGGGAGCAAGGACGCAAGATCGCCCAGGGCCGGCGGGACGTGGCGGTCCGCGAGCAGCAGTCGGAACAGCAGCGCGCGACGCTCCAGCGTCAGGAACATGAGCACCAACGAGCCGCGCAACAGTTTCATACGGAACGCGACCGGCTCCTTCAGCAGCTCCGCAAGCGGGAGGTGGAGCTGGCCGAACGGCTCCAGCACGTCGGCGAGAGCCAGCACCGCCTGGACGCCGACCAGCGAGAAGTCGAGGTCGTTCGCCGACGGCTCGAGACGGAGGGACGCGAGCACGCGTCGCTCGGGCAGCAAGAGGCGACCCGGCAAGCGCAGGAGCTCCGCAAAGCGCGGCAGGCAATCGAGGCCGCGCACGGCACCCTCGTCGAGCGGCAGCGGGCGTTTGAGGTCGAGTCCCGCCAGTGGCAGGAGATGAAGTTCCTGGCGGAGGAAGCGATGGCGTCGCGCGATCACGAGGTGCTCGCGCAGCGCCGCGCGCTAGAGCAGCACCAACGCGAGTTCGATCAGGCGCGCCAAGAGTGGGAGCGCACGCACAGTGTGACCGCCGAGCGCACGAGCCAACAGGAGCAACAGCTCGGAGAGCGCGTCCGGCAGCTGGACGCGCGCGAGCGACAGTGCGCGACGCTGCAGCAACAGCTCGATGATCAGCGCCGGGAACTCGAACGCCGCCAACAGGACCTCACACAGGCTTCGACTCAGCAGGACCAGGCGCACGCAGACATCGATCGGCAGCGCGACACGCTCGTCGCCGGCCGTCAGGATCTCCAACGCGAGCGGCAGGCGCTCGAGGCGGCCCGCCAGCAGGTGACTGAAGCCAGCCACGCGCTCGCCGACCCCGCGTCCCCCACGGCACCCGATCGGTTTTCCTCGGAGGCGCTGACCCTTCTTGCCAATGAGTTCAACGCCCCGCTCGCCGGCGTCCACACCCTGGTCTCTTCGCTCCTCGAGGGAAATCACGGCGAGGTGCCGCCGGCGATCCTCGACTCGCTGCGCAGCGTCGCCAAGACCAATGACCAGTTGCGCCGAGTCGTGGCCGATGCGCTGGACGCGGTGCGCGCCGAGCACGGGCGGTTTCACGTGGCCATTCACAAGGTGCCACTCGACCCGATCCTCACGCGCGCGGTGCAGGAACTCAACGAGGAGCTGACGCAGAAGTCGCTCTCCCTCAAGCGCGAGGGCGAGACCTCGCTTGTGGTGTCCACCGACCCTGCGCACGCGCACCGGATTCTCACGGCGCTGTTGCGCAACGCCGTGCAGTATACCGAGCGCGGCGGCATCACGGTGACCGCGTCGGCCCACCCGGACCACGTCGCCGTGACCATCGCGGATACCGGGATCGGGATCCGCACCGGACGCTTAGGGCAGCTCTTCGCCCGGCCCAGGCTGGGCACGCTCCTCCACGG
>JAHFDS010000085.1 GCA_023248855.1 Myxococcales bacterium | reverse complement strand
CGCCGCGGGTTTCGCGGGCAAGAACGTGCGGCTCGAGTACAACACGCTGCCGGGCAAGCCGACCAACGACGACTTCGGACGCCTGCTCGCCTTCGTGTGGACGACCGACCGCAACCCGGTCATCCTCCAGGAGGAGGTGCTGCGCGCGGGCCTCGCCTGCGAGTTCGAGCCACGCTCCTCGACCTACTCGCACCAGTATCGCTCGCGCTTCGCCGCCGTCGAGCAGGACGCCAAGGCGGCCATGCGCAACATCTGGCAGGCGCGCGTCGCCGTGCGCTGCTGGACCGCCGGCTGGTAGCTCCGCGTCCGCGGCTCCGAATCCCCAGGAAATCGGGGCTCAGTGGCGATCTCGCATCGCCCCGCGCTATTGTCTCGCTTCCATGATCGGACAGTCTCCCCCTCGCATCGACGGCGCGGACAAGGTCACCGGGCGCGCACGCTATGTCGATGACCTCGACGTGACGGCGCTCGCGGGTCGGCCCGCGCTGGTCGGGCGTACCGTGCGCGCGGACGTCCCGCACGCGCTCCTGCGTGGGCTCGAGCGCGATCCGAAGTTCGACTGGACGGGCATCACGGTGGTGACGGCCGCGGACATTCCCGGCAAGAACGTGGTGGCCCTGATCGAGGACGACCAGCCCGCCTTGGTACCGATCGGCGGACGCATCCGCCACGTCACCGAGCCCGTGGCGCTGGTCGCCGCCGCCACGGCGGCGCGCGCGGAGGCCGCCCGCCGCGCTATCCGCCTGGTGACGGACACGTTGCCCGCCGTGTTCGATCCCGAGGACGCCCTCTACGGCGACGTGCTCGTTCACGGCAAGGACAACGTCTACAAGCGCTTCGAGATCAGAAAGGGCGGCAACGTCGAGGACGCGCTCGCGGACGCGGACGTCGTCATCGAGGGGGTCTACCGCACCGGCGCGCAGGAGCAGATGTACATCGAGCCGCAGGGCATGCTCGCCTGGTGGGACGCCCTTGGCGTCTGCCACGTGGTCGGCTCGATGCAGTGCCCCTACTACGTGCACAAGGCGATGAAGGTGCTGCTCGGCTGCGCCGACGACGGCGTCGTGATCGCGCAGGCCGTCACCGGGGGCGGTTTCGGCGGCAAGGAGGAGTACCCGTCGATGCTGGCGGCGCACGTGGCGCTGCTCGCGAGGAAGGCGGGCGCGCCGGTCAAGATCGTCTACGACCGCTCGGAGGACGTCTCCGCGACGACCAAGCGTCACCCCGCCGTGGTGCGCCATCGCCTGGGCCTCTGCCACGACGGCACCATCGTGGGCGCGGACATCGACGTGCTGCTCGACGGCGGCGCGTACCTGACGCTGTCGCCGGTCGTGCTCTCGCGCGGGGTCCTGCACGCGGCGGGGCCGTACAAGATCCCGCACGTGCGCGTGGTCGGGCGCGTCGTCGCCACCAACACGCCGCCGCACGGCGCGTTTCGCGGCTTCGGGGCGCCGCAGACGACCTTCGCGTACGAGCGACAGATGCAGAAGGCGGCGCGCGCGCTCGGCATCGCGCCGTTCGAGCTGCGCCGGAAGAACGCGCTCCGCGCCGGGGACGCCACGGCGACGGGGCAGACGCTGACGACCAGCGTGGGCAGCGACGCCGTCCTCGACGCCGTGCTCGCCGCGGCCGACCGGCCCGCGCCCGCGGAGCCCGCCCACATCCCGGGCGCGAAGCGTGGCCGGGGTTTGGCCTTCTACTTTCACGGCGCCGGGTTCACCGGCTCGGGCGAGGATCGCCTCAAGGGCAAGGCCGAGGTGGCGCTCGCCGCCGACGGGGTCTTCGAGGTGCGAGCGGGCTCCACCGACATCGGCCAGGGCATGCTGACGACGTTCACGCAGATCGCGGCGGATGCGCTCGGCGTGCCCGAGTCGGCCGTGCGCATGGCGGCGCAGTCCACCGACCAGGTGCCCGACTCGGGACCGACCGTGGCCTCGCGGACCTGCATGGTGGTCGGCAGGGTGGTCGAGCAGGCCGCGCGCGCGCTCGGCCAGCGGCTCGCCGCGTTCGCCCGCGAGGCCGGCCGCGACCCCGCCGACGTCGTCGCATGCGCCAAGGCGTATGCATCCGAGCGCGGGACGATGGCCGAGCGGCACACCTACGCATCCCCGCCCGGCATTCACTGGGACGACGCCACATACACGGGCGATGCGTACCCGACCTACGGCTGGGCCGCCTGTCTGGTCGACGTCGCGGTGGATCCCGACACCCACGAGGTCACGGTCGAGCGCTGCGTGCACGCCGTGGACGTCGGCAAGGCGATTCACCCGATCATCGTCAAGGGGCAGATCGAGGGTGGCACGCTGCAGGCGCTCGGCTGGGCCCTCTGGGAGAGCGTGCAATACGACAAGGGCCGCGTGCTCAATCATCGCATGACCGACTGCATCATCCCGACCGCCATCGAGGCGCCCGAGCTCGAGACCGTGCTCGTCGAGGTCGCTTATCCCAATGGTCCCCACGGCGCCAAGGGCGTCGGCGAGATCCCGATGGATGGGCCCGCCGCCGCGGTGGCGGGCGCGATCGAGGATGCCCTCGGCGTGGCCATCGACGCCATTCCGGCATTGCCCGAGCGCATTGCCGAGGTCGTCGGGGGAACGCAATGAAGCTGACGCTGGAGGTCAATGGTCAGACGTGCGCGATCGACGTGTCTCCGGCGCGGCGATTGCTCGACGTGCTGCGCGAGGACCTGCACCTTTCCGGGACCAAGGAGGGCTGCGGCGAGGGCGAATGTGGTGCGTGCACCGTCCTCGTCGAGGGCGTGCCCGTCAACAGCTGCCTCCTTGCGGTCGCGCAATGCGAAGGCCACGCGGTGACCACGATCGAGGGCCTCGCAGCCAGGACCGCGGGTGGCGAGATCCTGCACGCCGTGCAGCGCGCGCTCATCGACTTCGGGGGCACGCAGTGCGGCATCTGCACGCCCGGCATAGCGCTCGCTGCCGCCGCCGCCATCGAGCGTGAGCCCGGCGCCAGCCGCGCGCGCTTGCGCGAGCTGCTCGCGGGGAACCTGTGCCGGTGCACGGGCTACCAGCTCATCGTGGACGCGGTCGCCGAGGCGGCGCGGGTGCTTGCGCGCAAGACGGGGACCAGATGACGGCCTACCTGCGGCCGCACACGCTCGAGGAGGCCCTCGCGGCGCGCGCGCAGAACCCCGCGTTCACCGTGCTGGCGGGTGGCACGGATCTCATGGTCAACGCGCCCCACAAGCCCGAGCCGGTGGGGCTGCTCGACGTGTTCGGCTTGCCCGGCCTGTGCGGCATCGAGTCCAACGCGAACGAGCTCCGCCTCGGCGCGGCGACCCCGTATCGCGCCATCCTCGAGGATGCCCGCGTGCGCAGCGAGCTGCCCTGCCTGTGGGAGGCCTGTCGCGAGGTCGGCGCGGTGCAGATCCAGGCGCGCGGCACGCTCGGCGGCAACCTCGTGACGAGCTCGCCCGTGGGCGACACGCTGCCGGCGCTGCTCGCGCTGGAGGCCGTGATCGAGCTTGCCAGCGTGCGCGGCGTGCGCAAGGTGCCCTACGCGCAGTTCTGCACCGGCTACCGCAAGACGGTGCTCGCGGCCGACGAGCTGGTGGTGGCCGTGCTTCTGCCGCACCCGGTACCGGGCACGCGCCAGCTCTGGCGCAAGGTCGGCACGCGCCGGGCGCAGGCGATCGCGAAGGTCGCGCTCGCGGCGGTCGCGCGCGTCGAGGACGGCCTGGTCGTGGCGCCGCGGATCGCGCTCGGCGCGGTGGCGGCGACGCCGATCCGGGCCCACGCGGCCGAGGTACTGCTCGCCGGCGTCCGACCGGACGCCGCCTGCGCCGGGCGCGTGGCGGGTGCGCTGCTCGCCGAGATCCACCCGATCACCGACGTGCGCTCCACCGAGGCCTACCGGCGCGAGGTGGCCGCGCGCCTGGTCGCCCGGTTCGTGCTATCCCTCGGCCAGGAGAAGCCATGACCGCGACGGACAAGGACGAGGCGCCCGCCACCCGATCGCCGATCGACGGCTGGACGCTGCTGGCCGGTGCGGCGGCGCTCTCGGCGGGCCTACTCAGCATCGGCTTCAAGACCGACTCCGACCGTCTCTACGACCTCTATTTCTACGGGCTGGCGCTGGTCGTGGCCGCCTTCGCCGCGCGCGACCTCGGCATCCTGAAGGTCGACCCGCTGCGTCTTCTGGGCCTGGGCGGTCCGCCGTCCGCGCCGGCCGATCCCTGACGATCGGCCGCCTCCACGTCTCGGCATGGCGACGCCTCGGGTGTTCGAGCACTGCACGCTCAGCGAGCTCGAGATCGACGACGAGCGCTCGTTCCGCCACGTCTCCCTGTACGCGGATCTGAAGGAGGTCCTGCGCCGGGCGGCCTATCCCTTCCGCATCCTGTCCGGGGACTCTGCAGGGCGCGCGGACCGCGCGCTGCTCCTCAACCTCACCTTCTGGGCCGCGGACGCCGGCGGGGACATCCTGCCCGGGCGCCGTCTCGATGCCGACGTGGTGGCGCACGTCGCGTGGCATCACCTGGCGGCGCGCGCGCTCGCCGTCCCGGGCCGGCCCCTGTCGGTGGACGCGCTCCTTGTCGGCGAGGCGATCGCGAGCGCGTTCGACGTGTACCTGGTCGGTCGCCTGCTCGGCCACGCGCCTGAGTCGAGCTTTCTCGAGACACAGGTGCCGGCGATGGCGGAGACGGCCGAGGCGGCCGGGCTCTGTGCCGAGGACTTCCAGAGGCTCCTCGAGCGCGTGGCGTCCGACCCCGATCGCGCCTTCGGCGAGCTCTATGCGCTCCTCTTCGATGTCACGCGCGCCCTCCTTGCCTGCGACGATGCGGCGCTCGCCCAGGCCGCGCTCGGCGGATTCGCGGCGCATCCTCTCGTGCCCCTCCTGCACCGCTACGAGCTGTCGAACTGGGTCCTCTACGCGCGCGCCTTCGGCGACCGCCACGAGGACGTCCGTGCGCGCCAGGCCGACCGCGCCATTCGCTCCGCTGCCGTGCCCCTCGACTGGCTCTCCGCCCACTGGCTCGCCCCCGCCCTGTCCTGATCCGCCGCCCGTGGCGCTCATCCCGCTCGATCTCTCCCGTGTTCGGGCAACGCCCTCGGTCTCCCTTGACATAAGTGTCAATGGGACACACTATTGGTGTTATGGAGACATTTGTTGGCCAGCAGGCGACGGTGGTGCCGCGGCTCGGCTCGCTCCTCGGTCGTGAGCACGCGCGGATCGGCCGCAACAACCAGGACGCCTGCGCGGCGGGCGCTGGGCTCGGCTGGCACGTCGTCGCGGTCACCGACGGCTGCTCGGGCGGCGCCTCGAGTGAGGTCGGTGCGCGCCTCGGCGCCGCGTTCCTGGCGGCCCAGGCTCCCCTGCTGCTGGCCACACACAGCGACACGGCGGTGGCCGCCCGGGCCATCACCGACGCGCTCGCGGCCCTGCTGGTGGCGCTCGTGGCGGGGTGCGCGAGGCCCTCCGCCCGCTCCACGTTCGTCGCCGATCACCTCCTGTTCTCCTTCCTGGTCGCTGCGGTCGGCCCCGCGCGCGCGGTGATCTTCGGCATCGGGGATGGCGTGATCCTGGCCGATGGCGACGCCTGCTGCCTCGATCCCGGACCCGACAACGCTCCCGCGTATCTTGGCTACCGCCTGGTACCGCCCGAGGCGCTCGAGCCGCCCATGTCGCCGGGAGCCCTCGAGCCGCAGGTTCACCTCGATCGCCCGCGCGCGGGCCTGTCCGTGGTCGGTGTCTCGACCGATGGTCTCGGAGAGGTCCTCGCGCGCGACCGGGCCGCAGCGATGGCGCTCCTCGACGGCCCGCACGATCGCTCGAACCCGAGCCTGCTCGGAAAGCGCCTGCGTGCGCTCGGCGCGCGCGGCCTCGCGCCGGCCGACGACACGACCCTGGCGCTCCTGCACTGCCAAGGTGCCCCGTGAACGTCGTGCTCGAGGGCAAGCGCGTCACGCTCGACGACTCGATGCTGCTCGGCGAGGGTGGCGAGGCCCGCGTCTATCGGCTCGGCCCGCGCGCGCTCAAGGTCTTCCACACCCCCGGCGCCGACAAGGCGCGCAAGCTCGCCGCGTTCCCGCGGGGGCTGCCCCGCCACGTGGTCTCACCCGAGGCGCTCCTCTTCGACGGCCGCGGGCGGGTGGTCGGCTACGCGATGGCCGCGCTCGACGCCGCCACCGACGCGATCCGCCTGTCGCAGCGCCGCTTCCGCGAGGGCATCGTCTCGAGCCAGGACGTCACGGCGATCTTCCGCCACGCCTGGCTCACCCTTTGTGCGCTGCACCACGCGGGGGTCGTGGTCGGTGATCTCAACGACGGCAACGTGCTGTGGCGCAACAAGGAGGCGTTCTTCATCGACGCCGACTCGATGCAAATCACGGGATTCCCGTGCACGGTCGCGCACGAGCGCTTCCTCGATCCGCGCCTTTACGGCGTGGACCTCGCGAAAGCGGCCGCGCTCTCGGCGGGCAGCGACTGGTTTGCCTTCGCGGTGCTGCTCTTCCAGAGCCTGCTCTACGTCCACCCCTATGGCGGCATTCATCCTGCCTACCCGACGCTGCTCCGGCGCGCCGAAGCGCGCGTGAGCGTGCTCGGGGAGGGCGTGACCCTGCCCAAGGCTGCGGTGTCGCCGCGCGTCCTGCCCGACGCCCTGTGTCACTGGTTCTCGCAGGTCTTCGACCGGGACGAGCGCGGGCCGATGCCCGCGGAGCTGCTCGAGACCCTGCGCTGGCACCGCTGTGCCTGCGGCCTCGAGCATGCCAGGCCGGCCTGCCCCGACTGCGCCTCCACCCACGGCGTCGTGGTCGAGCTCCTGCGTCACCACGGCCGCTGCCGCGCGCGTCGCATCTTCCACACCCCGGGGCGCCTGCTCGCCGCGCGCGTCCAGCGCGGGCTCCGCTACGCGTACGAGGAGGCCGGAGTGGTGCGGCGCGAGGACGCCTCGCTGGTGTTCTCGGGCGCCCTGACCCCCGAGCTTCACCTGGCGCTCGCGGAGGACTCGACCTGGCTCGGCCTTGGCGAGAAGCTGGTGCGCGTCGAGCGCGGCCAGCCCGTCGAGCGCGCAGAGACCGCCCGGGCACCGCTCGGTCCGGGCTTTGCTGCGGCGCAACATACGCTGTTTCGCATCGAGGCCGACTGGCTGGTCGATCACGCGACCGGCGAGCGGCTGGGCCGCGTCGCGGGCGGCCGCACGATGGTCGCCTGCGGGAGCTCCCTCGGTCTTTGCCTCTGGCGCGCGGGCCACGCGGCGTTCGCCTCGCTGTTTGCGCCCGGGCGCGCGGGCCTGCGCGAGGTCCGCCTGCCCATCTCCGGCCGCATCGTCGATCTCGACGTCGTGTTCGACCAGCGCCATGCGCTCCTGTCCCTGCACCTCGAGCACGCGGGGGCGCGGACGGCGGCCGTGTTCCTGCTCGACGACGCCGGTCGCATCGTGGGCCGACGCACCGGCAGACCCGACGAGTCCCCGATCCTCGCAGCCTGCGCTGGCAAGGCGCTCCTCGGCGGCCGCGCGCTCCTCGCCACCGACGAGGGCCTGGTCGCCCTGCGGGTCGACGCGCCGACCGGCACGCTGGTCGAGGGGACGCTCTACGCCGACACGCGACCGTTCGTGGCCGCGGGCGTGGACCTCCTGCCCGGTCCGTCGGGCTCCGTCTACGTGGTCACCACCCGGGACATCACCCAGCTCGAGCTCGCCTGACGCGCGGGCAGAAAGGACACCGCCATGACGCTCCCCACTCCGAGGTTCTACGAGCCGAAAAAGGTCGCCGAGCTCCACCTCGAGCGCGCCGGCGACGTCGCGATGACCGCGCTCGACTACCGGTCCCGGCACCGCATCGCGCCCGCCGCGCAGGACCAGGTGCGCATCGCCGCGTTCGGCATCGACTGCCAGGTCGGCTTCTGCACGCCCGGCGCGAGCCTGTTCGTGCCGGGCGCGGTCGAGGACACCCAGCGGGTGCTCGGCTGGCTCTACGGCAACCTCGATCGCATCACGGGCCTTCACTTCTCGATGGACACGCACCGCGTGTTCCAGATCTTCCACCCCGCGTGGTGGACCGATCTCGAGGGCAAGCATCCCGCGCCGTTCTCCGTCATCCGCACCGAGGACGTCCGACGGGGCCTGTGGAAGCCGGTCGCGTGCCCGCGCGAGTCGATGGAGTACGTGCGCCGGCTCGAGGAGACCGGCAAGTACGTGCTCACCATCTGGCCGTACCACACGCTGCTCGGCGGCGTCTCGCACGCGCTGGTGCCGGCCCTCATGGAGGCGGCCATCTTCCATGCGCTTTGCCGCATGACCCAGACGCACTTCGAGACCAAGGGCACGCACGCCATGACCGAGAACTACTCCGTGCTCTCGCCCGAGGTGCGCGAGCTCGCCGGTCACGTGGTGGGCGCCTTCAACGCGCCCTTCTTCAAGCTGCTCATGGACTACGATCGCGTGTACGTGTTCGGCCAGGCCAAGAGCCACTGCGTGCTGTCCACGCTCAAGGACATCCGCACCGAGCTCGAGCGCACCGATCCCGCGCTCCTCGACAAGATCTACGTGCTCGAGGACGCGACCAGCCCCGTGCCGCCGCCGCCCATCGATCCGCTGCCGGCCGATCTCGACTTCCCACGCCTCGCCGACCAGGCGTTCGACGAGCTGCGCAAGGCCGGCATGCACCTCGTGCGCACCACCGACCCTCTGTAACTCGTGCTCGTGCTCGAGATCCGAAAGGAGTCCCCCATGTCCGATCTCCACTCTCTGTTCTCGTCCGCCCAGGCCGCCGGCGTGCTCACGACCGAGTCGTCCTGCCTGCTCTCGGGCCACCTCGGCCCCGTCGTGGTGGCAGGTGCGGCGGGCCTCGCCGCCGAGCACATCGTCGCGAGCGACGTCACGCTCGTCACCGTGCTCATCGACAAGAGCTCCAGCATCGGCTCCGCCGACCTCGAAGACGCCGTGCGCACCGGGCAAAACGCCCTCTGCGATGCGTTCGCGGGATCGAAGGAGCGGGACGGCATCCTGCTCGCCCTGTGGACCTTCCACCACGAGGCCGAGGTCGTGCACAGCTACCTGCCGGTCGAGGACGCCGTGCGTCTCGACGACAGGAACTATCGCGCGGGCGGAGCGACCCACCTGTACGACACCTTCTGCGATGCGCTCGCGGCCAACGTGGCTTACGCGGAGACGCTGCGAGCCAGCGGCACCCCGTGCCGCAGCGTGGTCGTGGTCATCACCGACGGCGCCGACTATGGTTCGAGCCGCAAGGCCGCGGACTGCGCGAGGCTGGCGCGAGATCTGCTGGCCTCGGAGCAGTACGTGCTGGCGTTCGTCGGCGTTGGCGGTGACGACTTCCGCGCGGTCGCGAAGAAGATGGGCATCCCCGACGGGTGCGTCCTGGTGCAAAAGGACGCCACACCCTCTGGCATGCGGCAGGTCTTCCAGATGGTGAGCCGCTCGGCCATTCGCGCCAGCAAGGGCCTCATTCGCCCGGGCACCACGGCGGGCTTCTTCGCGCCGTGACCGGTGCGGCGGCGCGGGCGATCCCGAGCGAACCCAGCCAGGCGAACACCACGATGCCGCTCGTGTTGGCGAGGAAGTCGTAGAAGTCGACCGCC
Source organism: Myxococcales bacterium (assembly GCA_023248855.1). GTDB lineage: Bacteria > Myxococcota_A > Polyangia > JAHFDS01 > JAHFDS01 > JAHFDS01. Next base: position 13,858 of record JAHFDS010000085.1, on the reverse strand, counting down.
CGAGCGGGGATCCAGCGCTGCGACAGCTCCTCGGCAGTGGCGAGCGCGAACACCGCGAGCGCCGCGGTGGGCAACCCGAAGAGCCATCGTGCGCGGTGCCCGCGCGTCGCGCGCACGGCCAAGCCCGACAGCGGGCCGACGAGGAAGAAGTGCGCCACCTTGTCGCCGTAGGGCGTCCGATAGATGAGGTCCTTGACCACGTCGGACATCTGGTTCCGGTCGACCATCACCACCAGGAATGTGAGCGCCGCCAGGTAGATCCCGAGCGCGATCGTCCACGCGTGCTTCACCTTCACCATCATGACGTCATCGTGCAGGCGATGCCAAGGCGGCGGGATGGACCCTCCGTGAGGATTCCGAGGAGCGCGGCGAGCTCGCGGCGTCAGCTCGGGCGGGCGAGCGTGAGCTCGGGATGCTCGTCCAGGCTCGCGTCGAGCACGTACTCCCGCAAGAGGCGGAGGTCCCGGCCGGTCGCGCGCACGAGGCGGATGCCGGTGCGCCGGATGAGGTGGGTCGAGCGCGCTTCGCGCACCGGCCGGACCGAATCGGAGCACACCTCGCCGAGCGCCCAGATCCACTCGTCGACGCCCGGGATCTCGAACTCGAGCTGGATCGTGCGCTCCGATCGCCCGCCCGCGTAGGGTCGTTCGATGCGAAGCCCCGACGGCGACAGGTCGACGATGCAGGCGAAACGATCCTCCGCGTCTCCGATCGCGTTGCACAGAGCGGACATCACGTCGATGCGCGGGGCCAGGCGACGCATCGGCCACTGAGCGGACCAGGTGGTGTACATGTAGGTTATTGTAGGTCTGTCGAGGTGGCGTCGCAAGTAATTGGCGGAGAATGGTGATCACCGTTGGGGCCGGCCGGAAGGCCCCCGTGGGATAGTTCGCCCATGATCGCGCTCACCGGCGGCACTGTCGTGGAGTCGTGGTCCGGCGGCGACGTGCGACCCGACACCACCGTGCTGGTGGACGACACGGGCATCGTGGCGCTCGGCGGCGGCGTGCCTCCTCAGGGCGCGGAGATCATCGACTGCGAGGGCTGCCTCGTGGCTCCGGGCCTCGTATGCGCACATACGCATGCGTATCACGCGCTCGCGCTCGGCATGCCCGGGCCCGCCGATCCCACCACGTCTTTCCAGGAGATCCTCGAGAGGATCTGGTGGCGCCTCGATCGCGCGCTCGATCCGGCCTCGATCTCGGCGAGCGGCACGGTGGCCGCGATCGACGCGCTGCGGTCGGGAACCACGACGATCTTCGACCACCACGCCTCTCCGAGCGCGATCGACGGCTCGCTCGGCCTTCTCGCCGAGGCGTTCGGGCAGGCAGGCCTGCGCGCCGCGCTCTGCTACGAGGTCACCGATCGCCACGGTCGCCCGGGTCGTGATGCCGGCCTGCGCGAGAGCGAGCGCTTCCTGCGCAAGCTCGCCGAGCCGGGCGCGCCGACGCTCCTTCGCGGCATGGTGGGCGCGCACGCGGGGTTCACCCTGACCGCGGAGTCGCTCGAGGCCTGCGCCGATCTCGCGCGCCGGCTCGGCACCGGTGTCCACCTGTCGGTGGCCGAGGACCAGGTCGACCGCGAGCACGACGGGCATCCGATCGTGCAGCGGCTCGACGAGCTCGGCGTGCTGTCCGAGCGAGCCCTGGTCGCGCACGCGGTGCACGTCGACGAGGTCGGTGCCGGCACGCTGCGCCGCCGTCGTTGCTTCGTGGCGCACACCCCGCGGGCCAACATGAACCACGGCGTCGGCTACGCGCGCCCCAGGCGCTTTGGCGATCGCCTCGCCCTCGGGACCGCGGGCCTCGACGCCGATCTGTTCGACGAGGCCCGCTTTGCCTACTTCCGGTTGCGCGAGCACGACGTGGACGCCTCGCCCGACGACGTCCTCGTCTGGGTCGCACGCGGCGCGGAGCTCGCCTCGGAGCTCTGGGAGCAGCGCCTGGGCGTGATCGAGCCCGGCGCCGCCGCTGACGTGATCGTGCTCGACTACCAGGCGCCCACGCCCGTCACCCGCAGGAACCTGTCCGGGCACTTCCTGTTTGGTCTGGGTTCCCGCCACGTGCGCGACGTCGTGGTGGGCGGCAAGGCCGTCGTGCGCGATCGCGAGGTGCTCGGCGTCGATGCGGCCGAAGCCTTCGCGCGCGCGCGCGTCACTGCGGAGTCGCTCTGGCAGCGCCTGGACTCCCTCGCCTGACCCCCACCCCGCCGCGTCCTTCTCCTCCCTCTCGACCAGCCACTGCTGCCTGCTCCACACCGCACCTCGTCGACGCAAGCCCGGCAACCGCCTCACTTTGGCGATCTCCCTTACAACTCCCACATGTAGGCCGTGCGGTATGCGACTTGCTTTGGGCGGCGGGCGAGATGCATTCCCAGAAGTGGGCGTGGGCCGCGTGCACGGCTCTCACCTTGGTCGCCTGTGGCACCGATGGCTCGGGCGTGGCGACCGCAATCGTGGACCAGGGCGTCATCGACGAGCCCGCAGACGTCGGCAAGGCCGATTATCGGGACCTCGTCTTCGACGAGGTTCGCCTGCCCACGACGGCGGCGGGCTCCACCACGACGCGGCGCCTGATCGTCTCGGCCGACGACTACCGGGGCGTGTTCGGCCTCGAGCCGCACGGCCTCGACTTCGGTCGCGAGTGGCTCGTCTACTACAGCGCGGGCGACCAGCCGAGCGACGGGTTCGCTGCCGAGGTGCGTGGCATCCGGCTATCGAACGACTGGCTCTCGCTCAAGGTGACGACGGCGCTGGTCTCGCCGGGGACGAACTGCCGTTCCGGGCCCACGCGCTCACGCCCGCAGGTGCTGGTCAAGCTCGCCAAGCCGCTCGTGCCGACCGGCATCGTCAGCTGGCTCCGCGCCGACGGGGCACGCGCGTGTGCCGACACGCCGCCGCCCCCGCCTCCACCTCCGCCTCCGGCTGGCGTCGTCTGTGGCAGCGCGGTGTGTCAGCCTGGAAGCTACTGCTCCACGTTCGCGGGTACGCAGTGCCTGCCCTATCGCACCTGCGCGCTCTCGGGGGTCTCCTGCGGCGCCGCCGCGCATTGCGTGGACGCCGTCGCGGCGTGCTGGCGCGAGCCGTGCCCGCCGACCGCGCCCACGTGCGAGCCCTACCGCTGTCCTGCTTCGGGCGCCATTCGCTGCACGGACCACGTCCTCGTGACCGACGCCACCGCTTGCCAGGGCCCCTACCACGACTGGATCGTCGCGAGCTGCGCCGCTGTGACGTTCACCTACGGGCATTGACCGAGGCCTAGCGCCCACGGTGGGCGTATCCTGGAGCGCAATGTATTCTGATAAGCGAATCAGTTGTGACGCGCTCGGCGTGACCGTGCGCCGGTATCACTTCCCGATCGGGTCATCCAAGCGCATCGCGTGGAGCCAGCTGCGCAAGATCTGGAAGCTCGACATGGGGACGGGCATCAACGGCGGTCGCTGGCGCATCTGGGGCTCGGGCGACTTCCGCCACTGGTTCAACCTCGATCCGCAAAGGCCGAAGAAGCGCTGGGCCTACGTCCTCGACCTTGGCGCCTTCGTGCGCCCGGTGATCACGCCCGACGATCCGGACGCCTTCGAGCGCGCGCTCGCCGCGCAGGGAAAGCCCGTGGAGCCCAGCCCTTATCGCGAGTGACGGCCTCGGAGGCTCGTCGGCACGAATGAACCATGCGTCATGAGCTGGGCCCGTCCGAGAGCGCCGCGCAGAGTCGTTCGGGCTCGTCGACGTAGAGCTCGAGGGTGCGCGCTTGCCGCCGCATTCCGAGCAGCGTCCGGATCGTGATCGGCTCCGCGAGCTCGAGCCGAACGTTGGGCGGGTCGAGGGGGGTCACGCGCAGAAGGCCGCGCTCTCGCTTGCGCGGCGCGAACGGATCGGGGGGCGGCAAGCGGTGCGCCTTGGTGATGGCGCCGAGTGGCACGCGGCCGCTGGCCCGCAGGCCGAGGCGCAGCACGAGCGCGCCGGCCTCGACCGTGTGCGCGGACTCCGCGAGCAGCCGCCGGTCGCCGAGCAGCCAGGCGATCGAGTAGAGATGGAGCGCGAGCACCGCGAGATGCGTGCCCGCGTGCCCTGGGCCGAGGCGCGCCGAGAGCAACAGGTGGACCGCCGGCAGCTCGAGCGCGCTCGCGACGATGATCCCCACGACCAGCGACGGGTAGCTGCTGGTGGCGGTCGCGCCGAACGCCGCGTCGGCAGGCGCGATCGGCCGCCGCCTGAGCGCGCGCAGCCACGCGGCGTGGACGCAGGCTTCCATCACCACCGCTCGCGAGAGGCTCGAGGCGCCCTCCACCGCCTCGGTGGCCCGCCACCAGCGGTCCGCGCCACCCCGCGCGAGGGCCGCACGCACCGCCCGAAGCGCGCGACCCAGCGAGGCCACTTGCAGGCCCACCAGGCTGAGCTCGCACAGCGCCACCAGGGCGAGCGCCGACCCGAGCGCGCTCGTGCCGAGCAGCCGATCGAGCGCCGCGAAGATCACGACGCCAAGGCTCGCCGCGCGTAGCAGATTGGCGGGCGAGAGCGCGCCCAGCCCACCCGCGCGACGGGCCTCGAGCACGAGCGCCACGACCACCACGACCAGGAGATCCGCGATCAGCCCGGCGCGCAGCCATTGCGCGGCGTGCGGCGTCCGCACCGCCAGCGCTCCGACCGCCAGCACTTCGAGCGGGATCCACGCCACCAGTAAGTACACCAGTCGTCGCCGCGCGGGCGTCCTCCAGCCTTCCGCTGGAGGGCTCGCCGACATGTCGCCAAAACCCGCACCCATTTTCCCTCGATTCTTGGTGACGCTGCGAGCGTGATTCCTTTGCGGGGAATCGCTGCTGCCGGCGGCAGGCTGGTCGTCCCACTTCCGGGACACCCCCTTCGACACCGTCCCAGATCCGAACGCCGTGCGGCTGCACAGGCGCCTCGGAACGCCGGATCTCCCTGCATTCGCGGCAATTTCCCCCGGTGGCGTGCTTCCTGCTAAACGGGATTCGTCGTGCCCATGCGACAGGACACTCGTGTCGGTTGACCTTCTCGACGAGGAGGACGCGGGACCGTCGCGACTCCACCGCGCCCTGCGCGCGATGGGTCGAATGCTGGGCGCCGTCGCCCTGCCCGATCGCTTCTTGCCCACCGAGGTGCAGGCGCGCCGCTTCGGGCTCGCGATCTTCGTGTGCATGCTGTGCGCGGGTGCGTTCGCGGTGGCGGTCGGCGTGCAGCTCGATCCTCGCCGCGAGATGCTCACGCAGCCGCAGATGGGGCCCGTGGAGGGTGGCGCCGACGATGCCCCGCAGAGCGATCGCGACTTCACCGACGCGGTCGCGAAGCGCCGTGCCGTCGTCCAGGTGACGCTCGGGCTCGGTGCCGTGCTCGGCACGCCCGCGCAGATCTTCCTGCTCGCCTTCGGACTCTACCTGCTCGGCCGCTACGTCGGCGGCAAGCCCACGCTCGGCAACATGATGGCGGTCGCGTCGCACGCGTCGCTGGCCCTCGGCGTGCGAAGCCTCCTTGGCGCCGGCGGCGCGCTCGCGGCCACGAGCCTCGGCCCCTCGGAGATCCCGAGCCTGCTCGGCCAGGGGCCCGGCCAGGCGCTGCATGGCCTCGTCAGCGGCCCCGCGGCGCGCCTTTTCGCGGGCGTGGATGGCTTTACCCTGTACGCGCTCGTGCTCGTGATCCTCGGCTTCCGTCACGGCGCCCACACGAGCCGGCTCAAGGCCGCGATCGCCGTGCTCGTCGTGTTCTCGCTCTACCTCGTGCTCACCGGTCTCGTCTTTCAAGGAGGCGGCGGCCCACCGGGCCCGCCGCGAGGTGCCCGATGACCATCTTTCGCTGGATCCTCGCAGTCGTCGTGATCGGCCTCGTGGCCATGGCGGGCATCAAGAGCCTCAAGCCCCGGTCCGCGCCGCCGATGGAGGTCGAGCTCACCAAGGCGACCAAGGCCTCGCTGACCCGCACCGTGAGCGGCGCGGGCAAGCTCGAGCCGGTCAAGAAGATCAACGTCAGCTCGAACATCACGGGCGTGCTGGTCGATCTCGCGGTGGGTATCGGCTCGGAGGTCAAGAAGGGCCAGTACCTCGGGCAGATCGACACGTCGCAGTACCGCGCCAGCGTGGATTCGCAGTCGGCGCAGGCCGAGGCTGCGTGGGCCGACGTCCAGCGCGAGGACGCGAACCTGATCCGGCTGCGCAGCGAGGAGGCGCGGGTCAAGCGCCTCGTCGAGTCGCGCGCGGCGAACGCGAGCGAGCTCGAGCAGGCGAGCGCCAACGTCCACATGGCCGAGGCGCAGATCCGCGCCAACCGCGGCCGCGCGCGCAGCCTCACCGCCAACGAGCGCGACGCCAAGAACCGCCTCGGCTGGGCGACCCTCAAGTCGCCGGTCACGGGCACGGTGTTCGGCGCCAACCACCGCGTCGGCGAGCGCATCCGCGGCTCCGACTTCTCCGAGGACGTGGTGCTCGTGATCGGCACGCTCGACCGGATGGACGTTCGCATCGAGGTGAGCGAGCACGACGTGGTGCACCTCAAGCCGGGCCAGAAGGCCAAGATCGAGGTGGACGCGCTGCCCGACCAGACCATCGAGGGCGAGGTGCTCGACTCGGCGCGCGACGCCACGGTCAAGAACCCCGGCACCGACAACGAGGTCACCTCGTATCCGGTCTGGATTCGCCTCGACAAGGTGCCACCGGCGGCGCTGCCGGGCATGAGCGCGCAGGTCACGATCTTCACGCAGTCCAAGAGCGACGTGGTCGCGGTGCCGATCCAGGCCGTGACGGTGCGCGCACCCTTGCCGCCTGCGGGCGACAAGGACAAGGCGGGCGGCGACAAGACCGGCGCCGACAAGGCGGGCGTCCCCGCGGTGGGCGGCCTCGGCAAGATGGAGAAGGTCGTCTTCGTGTACACCGCGGGCACGCCGGGCAAGATCGAGCAGCGGATGGTCAAGACCGGCTTGCAGTCGGAGCGCATGGTCGAGATCGTGAGCGGCCTCAAGGCGGGCGAGGAGATCATCGAGGGGCCCTACCGGATCCTCGCCCGCGAGCTGCAGGACGGCCAGCAGGTCGAGCCCAAAAGGCTGGACGGGCCCGAGGGTCCGGGCAAGGGCGGCGCCGGCCCCGCCAGCGCACGCGCGGGCCACCCGTGAAGGAAGCCCCGCCGCACCTCGGCGCGCTGCTGGCGCTGCACGAGATCAAGCGCCTCTATCACATGGGCGGCGAGACCATCGCCGCGCTCGCCGGCGTGACCTTCGACATCCGAAAGGGCGAGTTCGTCGCCATCGTCGGGCAGTCCGGCTCCGGCAAGTCGACCCTCATGAACATCCTCGGCTGCCTCGACACGCCATCGTCCGGCACCTACAAGCTGCGCGGAACGGACGTCAAGGACCTGTCGGACGACCAACTGAGTGACCTCCGGAACCGCGAGATCGGCTTCATCTTCCAGAGCTTTCAGCTGCTGCCGCGCACCACCGCGCTCGAGAACGTCGAGCTGCCGCTCGTCTACCGCGGCATCTCGAAGCGTGAGCGCCGGCTCCGCGCGAAGGCCGCGCTCGAGCGCGTGGGGCTCGGCAAGCGCATGGGGCACCGGCCAAACGAGCTGTCGGGCGGGCAGCGGCAGCGCGTCGCCATCGCGCGCGCGCTGGTCGCCGATCCGTCGATCCTGCTCGCCGACGAGCCGACCGGCAACCTCGACTCCGCGACGGGCAAGGAGATCATGCAGCTGTTCCGCGATCTCCACGACGCGGGCAACACGATCATCGTCGTCACCCACGAGCCCACGATCGCCGCGCAATGCGCGCGCGCGGTCCGGCTCGCGGATGGCCTCGTGCTGTCCGACGGCCCGGGCGCGGAGCTGGTCGCCAGCCCCGAGCGCCGCTCGCAGGCGCCCGAGGCGATGACGGCGTGATCGTGCGCCACCCCCTCGCCGGTCCGCGTCCCTTCTTCCGCCCCTTCGTCGAGGTGGCCTCTGCGATCCGCACCGCGGCCCGCGGCGTCGTCACGCACCGCATGCGCACGTCCCTGTCGGTCCTGGGCGTCGGCATCGGCGTCGCCACGCTCATCGCGATCTTCGCCATCCTCGATGGCCTGACGGCGTCGTTCTCGAAGCAGATCGCCCAGCTCGGGGCGCAGACGATCTACGTGTCGAGCCACCCCTGGGTCGTCCGCGGCAACTGGTGGAAGTTCAGGAACCGGCCGCGCCTGACCATGCACGACGTCGAGGCGCTGCGGAAGGACCCGAAGCTCCTGCGCGCGGTCGCGCCCGTCGGCTTCGGCGGCGGCGAGGTCTCCTTCGGCAGCGAGCGCCTGGGCGGCGTGCAGATCCTCGGCACCAATGCCGAGTACATCGACACCGCGAGCATCCAGGTCGAGCTCGGCCGGTTCCTGTCGCCGCTCGAGGGCGAAGGCACCACGTCGGTCGCGATCCTCGGGGCCGAGGTGCGCGAGAACCTGTTCCGGCGCTCCGATCCCATCGGCGCGAAGATCCGCGTGGGCGGGCAGCAGTTCACCGTGGTCGGCTCGCTCAAGGCGCAGGGCAAGAGCTTCGGCCGCTCGCTCGACAACCAGGTGATCATCCCGATCGGCGCCTTCCAGCGCGGCTTCGGTAACCGTCGCGATCTCACGATCGCGATCGCCGCGCCGCCCGAGCAGCTCGGCCGGGCCGAGGACGAGATCATCGAGACGCTGCGCCGCGCCAGGCGCCTGGGCGCCGGGGTGGACGACAACTTCAGCGTCAACCGCCAGGACATGCTGGCGCGCATGTTCAACGAGGAGACCGCGACGCTGTTCGGGGTCGCGGTGGCGATCGGCCTCATCACGCTGCTCGTCGGCGGCATCGGCGTCATGAACATCATGCTGGTCGCGGTCACCGAGCGGACGCGCGAGATCGGTGTGCGCCGGGCGATCGGCGCGCGCAAGCGGACCATCCTCTTGCAGTTCCTCGTCGAGGCGATGCTGGTGGCGATGGTCGGCGGCGCCGCCGGCACGGTGCTCGGTGTCCTCATCGCGACCATGGTCTCGATGGCCACGCCCCTGGCGGCCGATCCGAGCCTGCAGGCGTCCGTCGGGGGCCTGTTGTTCTCGGGCCTGGTGGGCCTGTTGTTCGGGACCTGGCCGGCCTGGCGTGCCGCCGGTCTCGATCCCATCGAGGCGCTCCGGTACGAGTGAGCTGATCGATGTTCCTCGCGGCGCTCGACACCCTCCGGACCGCCCTGCGCGCGCTGCGCGCGAACGGGCTGCGCTCGGCGCTCACGCTGCTCGGCATCGTCATCGGGGTTCTGACCGTGGTCGCCATGAGCGCGACCATCGAGGGATTGAAGCGCAAGATCGACGAGGATCTCTCGCAGCTCGGCAGTGGCGTGTTCCAGGTGCAGAAGTGGCCACAGGGCTTCGGCGGCGGCCGCCACGACACGTCCAAGTACCAGAAGCGGAAGAACTTCGTTCCCGCGGACGTGGCGATGCTGACCGAGCGATGTGCGCACTGCCTGCACGCGGCCGGCGAGGCCTGGACTTTCGGCCAGCGCGTCCAGGCCGGCGAGCACGCGACCACCTCCGCCATCCAGCTCGCCGGCGGCACGCAGTGGTTCTTCGACAACAATGGCTATTTCCTCGGGCGGGGGCGCCTGTTCACCGAGGGCGAATCGAGCACGGGCGGGGACGTGGCGGTGCTCGGCGCGGATGTCGCCGATGTGCTGTTCCCGGGCGGGCTCGATCCGCTCGGCCAGCTCGTGCGCCTGCGAAACCACCAGTTCCGTGTGGTCGGTGTCCTCGAGAAGCGCGGCAACCAGCTCGGCGGCGGCTCGCTGGACAACCTCGTCGTGCTGCCGCTGCCGACGTTCCTGCCGCTCTACGGCGAGCGGCAGTCGCTCAACGTCACGATCATGGTCAAGGACCCGACCCAGATGCGCGACTCGCAGGACGAGGTCGTCGCGCTGCTCCGCCGCTGGCGCGGCACGCCTCCGCAAGCGGAGAACGACTTCGAGATGTTCTCGAACGACTCCATGCAGGAGCGCTTCGAGGAGATGACCGGGTCCATCGCCGCGGCGACGATCGGCATCTGCGCGATCTCGCTCCTGGTCGGCGGCATCGGCGTCATGAACATCATGCTGGTGTCGGTCACCGAACGTACCCAGGAGATCGGCATCCGCCGCGCCCTCGGCGCTCGCCGCCGCCGGATCCTGTCGCAGTTCCTGGTGGAGGCGGTCACGCTGACGCTGGCGGGGGGGCTGCTCGGCATCGTGCTCGGCACGTTCGTGGCCTTTCTCGTGCGCGTGCTGGCCGGCGTCCCGACGGCGGTGCCCGCCTGGGCGATCGCGACCAGCGTCATCACCGCGGCCAGCGTGGGCCTGCTGTTCGGCCTCTATCCCGCCTGGCGCGCGAGCCGGCTCGACCCGGTCGAGGCCATGCGCCACGAGTAGCGCCTCTGCCCGGCGAAGTTTCGCTGCTGGTCCGCGCCTTGCTTCTGGGCGATGATGCCGTCCGGACACAACGGGCGAAGCCTGGAGGCTCAATGTCGCTGGTGAGGTTGTCGGTGGGTGATCGTGCGCGTGGATTCAAGAAGCTCGTGAGCAACTGGGTGGGAGGCCGGCCGATCGGCACCACGCTGGAGCTCACGCGGCGATGCAACGCGCGCTGCGACTACTGCGGTCACTGGCAGGAGCCGAGACGCAAGGAGCTCGACGCCGACGGCTGGGTCGATGTGGTCAAGACGCTCGCGCCGCTCGCGGTGACCGTGTGCGGCGGAGAGCCCTTCATGCGGCGGGATTGCCTCGAGATCGTGGGGCGCGTCAAGGCGCTGCCGGGTTACCGCTATGTCGCGATCATCACGAACGGGCACTTCCTGTCACGGGAGCGCGCCCAGGCTCTGATGGACACGGGCATCGACCAGATCAACATCTCGCTCAACTTTCCCGACGAGCGGCAGGACGCGGACCGGAAGCTCCCGGGCCTGTACGCGCGCATCGCCGACATCGTGCCGTGGATGACCGCAAAGGGCGCGGACGTGCAGCTCAACACGATCCTCATGCGCGACAACCTCGACGACGTGCTCACGATCGTGGAGCGCGCGCGCACCTGGGGCTCAAAGGTGCTGTTCACCCTCTACAGCGAGCTCCCCGGCGCCAACCACGCGCACTCCTATTCGCCGACGGACCTGCCGCGGATGAAGGCGCTGTGCGAGCGGTTCATCGAGCTCCGTCGGAGCCACGGCCTCGTGGCCAACGAGGAGTGGTACCTGCAGAAGATCCCGGACTACCTGGCGGGGGAGCGCATCGGCGGCTGTACGGCCGGCCGCAAGACCGTCCACATCACGCCCGAGGGGATGGTCCGCCCGTGCGCGGAGCTGGATCCGGTCGAGCACTACAGCACCTTCCGCGCCGCCGCCCAGCCGCAGACGGCCTGCACCGCTTGCTTCCAGGCGTGCCGCGGAGAGGCGCAGGCGCCGCTCACGCCCAAGCGCGTGGTCGAGTACCTGGTCGCCTGACCTGCCCCGCCTGTCCGACCTTCACCGCTTGAGGTGGGAAGTGGTCGGGCCATCATCACCTTCGCACAGCAGACGCGCGACGCAGGCGGCCTCGAGAGCGGGGTCCGAGAGCTCCTCGAGCACCGGCCGAATGCCCGACGCCACCCGCCAGCTCGCGTTGCGCTCGAACGGCTCGGGGCCGCCCGAGGCGTTGTAGGTGACCTTCGCGACCACCTCCCCCAGGCCGAGCAGCGCCAAGAGCAGCAGATCGGGCGGCGTCTTTCGGTGCTCCTCGAGCTGGATCGAGCGGACGATGCGCTGGGCGTCCCTGGCCTCCATCCAGCGGCGGGCGTCGCTTGCGATCGACAGCACGTGCTCGAGCGCCGGCACGCGCAGAACGCGGCCGGCCTTGTGCGCGCGCAGGTACACCACCGCGAGCAGCTCGCCTGCCCAGCGCGGCCGCTCGGCATCGGGTAGCGCCTCCGCGACCGTACGGCCGGCCTCGAGGGGTTTGCCGCCGTCCCACAGCGAGCGCGCGCGCAGCACAACCTCGGGTCGCACGCAAGCAGGGTAGCGCGTCGCGTTTCCTGGGATAAGGTCCCGCTCATGGTTGCTCGCGCGCACCTCGTCACCATCCCGTTCTCTCACTACTGCGACAAGGCGCGCTGGGCCCTCGATCGTGCCGGCATCGCGTACGACGAGGAGGGCCACGCGCCGGTCTTTCACTACCTCGGCGTGCGGCGCGCGGGGGCGCGCCGGACCGTGCCGGTCCTGGTGCACGAGGGGCGCGTGCTCACCGACTCCACCGACATCTGCAAGCACGCCGACACGCTCGCGCCGGCGGAGCGCAAGCTCTACCCGGCCGAGCCCGCGCTGCGCGCGGAGGTGGAGGCGCTCGAGGATGAGCTCGACGAGAGGCTCGGCCCGGCGACGCGGCGCATTGCCTATTCCCACATCCTGGCGAACCGCGCGGAAGCGGTGGCGCTCGTCCAGACGGGCGCGCCCGCGTGGGAACGCTGGCTGCTTTGGACCACGGCGCCGCTGGTGTTTGGTCTCTTGAGGCGCGGTCTCAAGATCAATGCCGCCGGCGTCGAGCGCTCGCACGCTTCGCTCGACCAGATCCTCGCGCAGGTGGAGGCGCGCCTGGCCGATGGCCGCCGCTTCCTGGTCGGCGACCGCTTCACCGCCGCGGATCTCACGTTCGCCGCCCTGGCGGCGCCCATGACCGCGCCGCCCGAGTACGGCTTCCCGCTGCCGCTCGACCGCGCGCCGCCCGCCCTGCGCGCCGAGGTCGAGGCCTTCCGCGCGCGCCCCGCGGGGGTGTTCGCGCTGCGGATGTACCGGGAGCACCGCCGGTAGCCGCTATCCGGTCACCAGCCCCTTGACGTCCTTGGGGATCCGCTGCGGGCGGCCCTGGTCATCGCAGCAGGCGTGGTAGGTGTAGCCCTCGCACAGCGCCTCTTGCTCGCCCAGGCGGTGGATCGCGTAATCGAAGCGGAGCGTCGCGCCGCGCACCTCGGACACGTGTGCGACCACCTCGAGCTCGTCCTCGAACCGGGCAGGCCGCCGGTAGCGCAGGTACGCCTCGGTCACCGGGAAGTGCACGCCGCGGGTCATCATCTGCGTGTAGGGCAGGCCCCGCGCGCGCAGGAACTCGCAGCGCGCGGCCTCGAACCAGCGCAGGTAGTTGGCGTGATAGACGACGTGCGCCTGGTCGGTGTCCCCGAAGATGACGCGCACCCGGATGCGCGTTTGGGCCGCTGGATGCATGGGCCTGCCATCCTGGCCGGTTCGTCCCCGCTGCTCAAGCGGCTCGAGGTCTGGATCGGCCTGGCATGCCCGCGGAGCAATGCCTGCTAACATTCGGTGTTCCCCGATGCAAAAGCCAATCGCGACCGCACTCCTCCTGGCCCTCACCTTCCTGGCCGGCCGCGCCCTCGCGGCTCCGGCGATCCTGCCGCCCGGCACCATCCGCGTCGGCGACGTGCGGGCCGGCATGAAGGGCTATGGCCTGACCGTCTTCGAGGGCACCAAGGTCGAGCGCTTCAACGTGCGCGTGGTGAGCGTCGTGCCGGGCTTCATGCCGGGCATGGACATCATCCTCGTCTACTGCGACGACGAACGCGTCAAGTACGCCGGCATCACGGGCGGCATGTCGGGCAGCCCCATCTTCCTCGAGGGCAAGCTCGCGGGCGCGCTCGCGTATGGCTGGCAGTTCGGCAAGGACCCGATCGCAGGCGTGACGCCCATCGAGTACATGATCGAGACCGCGCGCATGCAGCTGCGCGGCCCCGACGCGTCCCCGGCGCTCGCCAGTGCCGAGCGCGACGCCAACCAGCGCGCGCTGGCGCAGCTCGACCGCGCCGGAGCGCTGCCCGCGGACGCGTGGTGGACGCGCTTGGTGATGCCGCCGCGGCGCGGCAGCGAGCT
>JAHFDS010000467.1 GCA_023248855.1 Myxococcales bacterium | reverse complement strand
CGCCGCCGAGGCGCTGGTCGCCGAGCGGTGCGCGCTCGGGGCGCAGGCGCTCGAGGAGATCGACCGCATGCTGCCCGCGGTGCACAAGGGGCTCGCCGCGTGGCTCGCCGCGAGCCGCGCGCCCACGCCAAAAGCGCCGCGCAGGCCCGTGCGCCCGCGCGCCACGCCCGCGGGCCGGCAGGCCTGATCGAAGGGCACCTGTTCTGGGGCCCGGCCGGCAGATCTGTGCGTGGCCGCGGCAGGGCCTGCGCTGCTATATACGAGCCATGAGGGTCCACATCGATGCTCCCCCGCCGCCAGCAGCCTCGGACGAGGCCTGCCGCGCCGACTTCGGCAAGCTCTTCCTGCCCGGCCTCCTGGTCAGCGACTGGACGAGCGATCGCGGGTTCGGGGATGCGACGATCGGGCCGCTCCAGGACTGGCCACTTTCGCCCTTCGCAGCCGTCCTGCACTACGGGCAGTCGGTGTTCGAGGGGCTCAAGGCCCATCGCACCGCCGACGGGCGAGTCGCCATCTTCCGCGCGCAGGCGCATGGCGAGCGCCTAGCTCGCTCGGCCAGGCGGATGGGGATGCCCGAGCTGCCGGTCGAGGACTTCGTCGCGACCTGCAAGGCGTTCGTGCAACACCAGGCCCCGGCCTTGAACGCCACGGACGCGATGTACCTGCGGCCGCTCCTGTTCGGCACGGAGATCGCGCTCGGCGTGCACGCCTCGAGCTCCTATCGCTTTGCCGTGATGGGCTGCATCGTCGGCGAGTACTTCAAGACCGGAGGGGCGCAGCTGCGCATCCAGGTGAGCGAGAAGTACGTGCGGGCCGCGCCGGGCGGCACTGGCTGCGCCAAGACGGCCGGCAACTACGCCGCCTCGCTGGTCGCCCAGGCCGAGGCCGCGCGCGAGGGCTTCCATCAGGTGTTGTGGCTGGACGCGGTCGAGCGCGCCTACGTCGAGGAGACGGGGGCGATGAACGTCGGGTTCGTGGCCGGCACGACCCTTCTGACGCCTCCGGTCGGCGACACCATCCTCGACGGCATCACGCGCAGGTCCGTGCTGGCGCTCGCGCCGGCCCTGGGCCTCTCGGTGGAGGAGCGCCGGATCAAGTGGAGCGAGGTCGAGGAGCGCATCGTGGCGGGCGAGATCAGCGAGGCCTTCGGCATCGGCACCGCGGCGCTCATCGCGCCGATCGGCGAGCTCGGTCGAGGCGGCAAGGTGGTGCGCCTGCGCGGCGGCGAGGTCGCGGCGCGCATCAAGGCGGCGCTGCGGGCCGAGCAGCTCGGCCACGGCGCGCACGCGGCGGAATGGCTGACGTTCGCGTAGAGGTAGAGGTAGAAGAAGGGGCTACTTGGCGGGCGCGCCGGCGCCGGCGCCCTTCGGGGCCATCGACTCCATCTCCGTGACCTCCTTCTGCATGAGGGCGATCATCTCCTTGTGGGTGGTCAGCATCGCCTTCATGGAGGCCATGATCGCCGGGTCCGCCATCAGCTTGCTGACGTCGTGCGGCGCGCCCGGCAGGTCCGCGAGCTTCTTCATGCTCTCGCTGGTCTTCTTGAAGGCGGCGGCGAGCGCCTTGTGCTCCTTGGCCACCTTCTGCAGGGCCGCGGCCTCCTTCTTGGAGTCCTTGTCCTTGTTCGTCATCATGAACTTGGCGTGGGCCTCCATCATGTTCGTCACTGCGGTCATGACCTCGGCCATCTTGGCCGGCAGGACGGCCTTGTCGGCCAGCATCTGTCCGCATGTCTTGCCGTCGGCGTGGGCCGAAAGCGGCGCGGCCAGTAGAGCGAATGCTGCCAGGAGCTTGATCGCGGTCTTCATACGTCCCTCCGATTGAATGCGCGCACCCGTTGCGCGCGAGTCACCCTATACCGCCAGACGCCAGGCCACGCAATTGCTTGGGACCATTTCACGACGCGAAGCCGCCCAACCTCGATCGGCTGGCGCAGATCTTCGCCGACGTCCGGGCCTGACCCCCGGCCGGGCGCTACGACCCGGCGGGCGCGCGCGCCGGGATCGTGAGGTGGATCGCGAGCCCCTCGGCGGGGCCCCGCTCCGCCCAGATCCGCCCGCCGTGCCGCTCGACGATGCTCCGCGCAATGAAGAGCCCGAGCCCGGTACGCCTACGCCGGCCTTCCCCCTTCGGGTAGCGGTCGAACAGGCTGGGCAGCTGGCTGTCCGGCACCCCCGGCCCCGGATCGTGGATCACCACCTCGACCTCTTCGCCGGTGCGCGTGGCCAAGAGGCCGACGAGGGCCTCCTCGGGCGCGAACTTGATTGCGTGGCCGAGAAGGTCGACCAGCGCCTGCTGGAGGCGCTCCGGGTCGAGGGGAGCCGACCAGAGCTCCGCGGTGGTGAGCTCCAGCCTGACGCCGCGCGACGACGCGATCGGCGAGACGATCTCGATCGTGGCGTCGAGGAGCGGTCTGACCTCGACGAGGCGCGGGTGGATCTCGAAGCTGCCGAGCTCGATCGCGCTCGCGACCAGGAGGTCGTCGATCAGCCAGCGCATCCGCTCGCCGGCGTGGCCGATCCGGTCGATCTGCTTGCGATCGCTCCGCCGATCGTGCGGCGGGCGGGAGCGCCGGATGATCTCGGTGCCGAGCAGGATCGATGACAGGGGGCCGCGGAGGTCGTGCGTGAGCGTGAGCAGGAGCTCCTCGTGGACCTTGATGGCGTCGTGCGCCTCGGCCTTGACCCGCGCGAGCTCCGCCTCGGCCTCCGAGGGCCCGAGAACGTCCGCGAGCGTCGTGGGGAACAGGCCCTCCTTGGTGCAGACGCTGGTCAGCTGCATGCAGAGGGTGACGTCCCGGCGCGTCACGAGGCGCAGCTCGGTCGTGGCGTGGCCACTCTCGGCGCAGCTGCGCAGATGCTCCCAGAGTGGGGCCGAACCGCCGGGCTCGACGAAGCTCAATAGGGGTGTCCCGAGGAGCAGCGTCCGGTCGAGCCCGATGAGCCGCGCGCCAGCCCGGTTGACCTCGCGGATCACCGCCTGGCCATCGAGCGTCAGAAACGCGATCGGCGTGGCGGCGAGCAGCTCGGCGAAGCCGTGGCTCGAGTCCTCGAGCGCGGCCTTGGTCTCGTGCAGCTCGGCCAGCTGATTCTCGAGCTCGATCTGATGGAGCCGGACGTGCTGGAAGAGCCGCTCGAGCTCGGCCGCGTCGGCGCGCCCGGCGCTCACCCGGACGAGCTGCTGCAGCCGTGCGAGCTCGACCGCCAAAGGCGATTGGGTGCACGGGCTCATCATGTCGCCTTTCCCGTTAGCAGGCGCGGCCGATGGAAGCAAGTCCAGGCGCGTCTTTCGGGCCGAATCGCGGTCGAGGCCAACGCCCGGGTTACCTGCTGGTAACTGCGGATCCAGCCGTCCAGTGGCAACTGCGAATATTTTGCGAAGTGACGAGAGATGCGCTGCGTATTTTCGCTGACCGAAGGCGCAACACATTGCGGGCCGCATGGAATGGCGATTGCTCCTCCAGGAGACGGGAGGGTGCAATGAAAGCTCAAATTGCGAATTCCAGCTCTCGGCCCCAGGCCGCCGCCGAGGGCGCCGTCTGCGTGGGTGACGTGATCGCCGCGGCGTTCGACGAGGCGAGCAGCGTGACCGAGGACCACGGCGAAGCCGAGTGGCTGGCGACGATTGCGGCGATCGAGCTGCTCCGCGCTGCCCATCGCGTCCGGCGCGGGACGTGCGCGCCTGATCCCAGGTCGTCCGTGCTCTGACCGTCAGTGCCGCTCGTCCGCGGGACAGCCGAACGACCGCAGCTCGGCCAGCCGGTACTGGATCTTGCGCGGGGAGATCCCGAGCAGCGCGGCGGCCTGCGAGGTGGAGCCTCCCGTGTGCTCGAGCGTTCGCAGGATCGCGTACCGCTCGAGCTCCTCGATGGAGCATCCCGGAATGGTCGGCATCACGTAGCTCTTGTGCGCGAGCAGCGCCAGGTGCGGGCCGAAGTCCTCGGGCACCAGCCGCGGCCCCCGCGTCACGACCACCGCGCGCTCCACCGCGTTCTCCAGCTCGCGCACGTTGCCCGGCCACGGGTAGCGCTTGATGAGCTCGAGCGCCTCGTCGGTGATCCCGAAGACGTGTCGGTCGTTTTCGCCGGCAAACTTTCGCAGAAAATGCATGGCGAGCAGGGCGATGTCCGCTCCGCGCGCGCGCAGAGGCGGCATCTCGATCGACACCACGGCGAGGCGGTAGTAGAGGTCCTCGCGGAAGGCGCCCTCTTGCACCAGCTGCTCGAGATCGCGGTTGGTCGCGGCAATGACACGCACGTCCACGTGCAGCGTCTCGTTGCCGCCGACGCGTTCGAACGTCTGTTCTTGCAGGAAGCGCAGCAGCTTGATCTGCACCCCGGGCGAGATCTCCCCGATCTCATCGAGCAGGAGCGTCCCTCCGTCGGCCTGCAGGAACCGCCCTTCGCGCCGCGCGGCCGCGCCCGTGAAGGCGCCCCGCTCGTGGCCGAACAGCTCGCTCTCGAGCAGCGGCTCGGCGAGGGCGGCGCAGTGGAGCTTGACGAACGGCCGGTCCGCCCGCGGGCTGCGCTCGTGGATCGCCGAGGCCACGAGCTCCTTGCCGGTGCCGCTCTCCCCCACGATCAGCACCGAGGCCCGCGCCGGGGCCACCCGCTGCACGACCTGGAAGGCGCGCTGCATGGCCACGCTGGAGCCGACGATGGAGTCGATCCGGGCGGGCGCCGGGGATCGCCGCGGGTGGGATCCCATCGCGGTGCGCAGCCGGCGGCGCGCGATCGCCCGATCCAGGCGCTCGGCGAGCTGGCGGAGATCCAGGGGCTTGGCGAGGTAGTCGGCGGCTCCCTCGCGCATCGCGAGCACCGCGCTCTCGATTCCGGCGTGTCCCGTGATGATGATGACCGCGCGCTCCGGGTCGTCCGCCAGGGCGCGACGCAGGAGCTCGAGGCCGTCCACCCCCGGCATCACGAGATCGGTGACCACGCAGTCGGGATCCAGCTCCGCGAGCTTGGGCAGGGCCTTGTAGCCGTTGGCGGCCATCTCGACGCCAAAGCCCTCCAGGGCGAGGAAGTCCGCGATCGCCCTGCGCGCGTCTGGCTCATCGTCCACCACCAGGACCTGGCCCCGTTTCTTCCGTGCCATGACCGGAAACAGGAGCACCTGACGTGCCAGCCCTGCCGGGCTGATTGGCATGGGGTTTGCGGACCCTCGGGACGGAGGTCAGGCGTTGGCGGGCGGCCGGCCGGCGCTGGCGCCCTCGCCGCCGTGTCCGGGCCGATCGTCCACCTCGTCGACCACCGGCACCCGCGCGCCGACCGCGAGCGTGGCGAGCTCGATCGGCGCTCGCGCGCGCAGCCGGCGCCCCGGCTTGCCAACCTCGGGGCCGCGCAGCTGCAGGTCGATGGTGGTGCCGCCACCCACGACGCGGACGGCGTGCACGGTCGCGAGCGCGTTGGTCTCGATGAGGTCATTGTGATCGAGCACCGTGCGGCTCTCGAGCTCGAGCTCGCCAGGCGCCGGCTCGGCGAAGCGCAGCTCCTCGAGCCGCCCCTCGATCGACTTGCCGATGAGCCGATGCGGGTGCGCGTGGATGGGCGTCTCGGAGCCGGGCTGCCGGCACAGCGCGACCAGCGCCCAGCCGCTCGTGCCCTCCCAGAAGGTCACCCAGCGGAAGCCCTCGCCGTGCGGCAGCGGGCTCTCGCGCACGGGGATGAGCTCGCCGATGGTCGGATGCAGCTGGGTCATCACCCGGCGT
>JAHFDS010000466.1 GCA_023248855.1 Myxococcales bacterium | reverse complement strand
TCGGATCCGAGAGGTCGATCGTGAATTGCCGCGTCGCCGAAAGGGTCCTGCCCGCACGATTGCTGGCGGAGACGCGCAGCTCGTGGCGCCCCTCGACAGCGACGCGCGTCCCGGGCACATACGGCTCCCCGTCGAGCGTGATCACCGGCGCGCCGACGTGCCCCTCGACCCGGAGGACGGGCGTCAATGGCGCATCGGTCACGAAGCCATCCCGCGCGGGCACGTCGATCGAGACAGCCAGCGCCTTCTCGCGCGCGTAGGTCGACTCGCCATTGCGGCCGCCAGGTATAGATCCCGCCGACGCAGGGCTACCCGGCGTGAGCGCCCCAGCAGCCGGCGCTGCTCGTGCCACCAGGCCACGATGGGGCGCCTCTGCGCCACCGCCACACGAAGCCAGGGCAACCGAACTGAATGCGAGAAGGAAGGACCGAGCGCTCATCGTCATGGTTATCGTCCGGCTGTGGTGGCGGTTGCGTGGCATCTGGCCGGCCAGCGCTTGCAATGCGTCGGCCAGGAATGCGCGCCTCGCGATTTCATGGGGCTACGTGATCGCAGCGGGGACATGGCAAGGCGGCATGTACAAACGCCGGATCAATTCTCTCGGAGGTGTTCCACCCTGGTGTTCCACCTGTTCCAGGAACAGCTGCGTGCGGGCTCAGTGCTCATCGTCATGCTTGTCGTCCTGCTGGGAAGGTGGTCCCCTGCCATCTTTCGGAAGCGCCCTGCAAGGCTGTTGCCCTGACCAGCCCACGTGGGGCACCACGAGTGACGAGGCATCCCGCTCGACCTCCTGGCACATCCACGATGGCGAGCCCCGGCATCGTGCCAATCGGCCTCGCACCTGCGAGAATCGAGTGCAGAATCGTCGAGTCGCGGTTGCGTCTGGTTGGACTTCAGATCGATCCGATCTGCACTCATTCGAGATTGGATTGAATACGAAGCAATGAGCCATACATGAAATCTGGCTCCCGGTGACTTGGGACGTACCAGCATGGGGAGGGCTCTGGCGAGCTGTTGTGACGCTCGTGCTGGCCGCGAGGGCAACACGGGTCGTCCAGCGAGCTGTGAGGGTGCTCCCGATCACTACGAGGCACCCCACTCACCTGATCACCTGGTGGTTCTTGCCCACGACCCGCCGGTCTCGTTGGCCAGCGCTGGGTCTGCCAGCAGAAGAGGGGAACGGAATCGGGAACGGTGGGTCAGGCCGCGCGCTTGACGGCTGCGGTGAGCTCACCTGGCGCCAGCGGCAGCCAGGCGATCGCGTCGACGGGGCCGTGCTGCAGGATCACGCGCTCGAGCGGTTCCACGACGGGCGAGCCGACGAGCACGCGACGGACGCCGGGCGTGATCCCGGCGACGCCGTCCGCTACTACGAGGTCGGCGTACGCATCGGCGGGCTGAGCCTCTGTCACCTTGGCGGCGCCCGCCTCCCGTCACGCGCAGCAGGACTGGCCAATGCCGACTCGGCCCTCCCGGACGGCCGGGAGCCTCACGCGACGCGCTCGATCGCGAGGTAGTGGTCCCAGCTGCGCCGAGCCCTGACGGCTTCGAGCTCGGCGGCGGCGCCGAGGACGTCGGCCGGATCGAGTGCGAGGAGTCGCTCGAGGTCGTGCTCGGCCACGGCCCAGCAGTCCGCGCGCCACCGGCACCGTGCTCGACCGTGAAGGCACCGCAGGAATCCGAGGTTGTCTTTGTACCGCGCGGAGAGGCGGGCGCCGCCGAGGTGGCAGAGGCTCAGCTCTCCGATGCGAAGGCCTGCCTCGTAGTAGCGGACGGCGTCGCCGGGATCACGCCCGAAGACCTCGTCGCCGAGGCGCGCGTGCGCCGCGAGGCAGCGCAGGTCGACCTCCAGCAGGGCTGCCGCGTGCTCGGCGTCGGACGGAAGCTCGTCGGGTAGCGGCTCGGTTCGACGGCCCGCAAGCAGGAACTCCAGCTCGGGTTCGGGGGCCTCGGGGTCCTCGGTGCACATGTGGAGGGGCTCGAGGCCGAGCGTGGCTGGATCGAGCCGCACATCGACGACGTCGCCGGTGACGTGTGTCTCGCCGAGCTCGGTCCACCGGCGCCGCACCCGGACGATGGCGATCTCGCCCGGCACGACCTCGGCGACGTCGACGGTACGGAGCACGACGCGATCGTGCGGAACCGCGCCCAGCGTTCGGCACCGGGCGTGCCTGCGAAAGACTCGAAGGACGATGAGATGGAGAATCATGGGCTCTGCCTCCTGATACTGAACATCAGAGCAGATACCCCTGACAGGCGATCGGAACGGCGAGGGAGGGCTGCGGATCAGCCAGGCTTGGCCGGCGGCAGGCCTGGCTGCGTGGCGGTCCGGGGCTCGCCCTTGATCGGGGAGTCGTCGTGCATGAGCTCGGAGCATCGAGTGAGCGCCTGGGCAGCGCCGTGGTGGTCGCCCGCCGCCTGCAGGGCCGCCGCGTGGAGCAGCGTGGCGCCCATCCGCGCCGAGCGCGAGCGGGCCCGGTCCGCGAGGACGTCGGGCTGCGTCGCCGCCATGACGGCAGCGGAGGCCGCGGCGATCCCCATCGCGACCGCCGCGATCTTGTCCGCGCCCTCCGTGGCCGGTGCTGCCCGCGTTGAAGGCCGAGCCCAGCGCCACTGCGGCGAGCGTCGCGCCGCCGATCTGGATGCCGCCGAACGTGGTCGCCCAGATGCGGTTGTTGCGGAAGTTCTCGGCCGACGTGTCGGCGAGGACGGCGCAGTCGCGGGCGCGATCGGCGGTGCCCGGCTCGGCGAGCAGGGCCTCGGGAATGCGCAGTCTCGGACTCGCGCTCGCGTACGCGTAACGGGACTGGGTGGCGCCGCGGCTCGGCAGCTCCCACTGCGCGATGCAAGCGGGGCCGAGCGCTGCGAGGCAGAGGACGGAGAAGGCGTGACGCATTGGCACCTCCCGCGTTGAGAGATCAGCTGAGCTCGAAGTAGTCGTAGGTGAGGGTGATCGACTCGATGACGGCCTCGTCGCTGCCGTTGTCCCACTCGCCGGCCACGAACTTGATCGGGCGGTAGCTACGCGTACCGCTACTACAACTGCGCGAACACCTGCCGGAAGGGCAAGGAGGCTTGCGCTGGCTACCGGGTACGGACGGAGGTCCTGGAGCAGGAAATCCTCGGGCACATCGCCGACAAGCTGTTCACCGATGAGCGATGCCGATCACTCCTTCGGGACGTCGTCGAGAAAGCCGGGGCTCTCAAGCAGAAGACCTTGCAGCAGCGTCGTCTGATTCAGAACGAGCTGGACGCGGTCGAGGCCAAGCACAAGCGGTGGGTCGAAGCCTTCGAGAGCGGCCAGATGCCCTCGGAGCTGGGGACCGAACGGATCGTCGAGCTGGCGGCCCGTCGGGACGAGCTGCGGCAGACCCTGGCGAAGGTCGTTCCGCTGCAGCCTCCGCCGCCCTACCTCTACAAGGACGAGACGATCCGGCGGTTCCAGGCCCAGCTGCGCGAAGTCTTCCTCGGTGGCGAGAACGCCCTGACGAAGAACTACCTCAAGTTCCTGGTCGAGCAGATCGTCATCACCGACGACCACGTCAAGCTTGTCGCCCGTACGGACGCGGCCCTCCGGATGATGGCTACGGGGCAGGGCGGGGAGCCCGCCGGGGACGACCCGGCGTGTTCTCCCACCTTCGACCTACGTTGGCTCCGGAGGAGGGTTTCGAACCCCCGACCCGGCGGTTAACAGCCGCCTGCTCTGCCCCTGAGCTACTCCGGAAAAGCGAGGGTATTTAGGTGCAGCTGGCGCGGCGTGTCAAGCATCGGCTCCGGTCACGACCGGTCGCGACGTGGCGTGCCAGAGCGCGCCCAGGCGGCAGGCGCACAGCAGACCCCCATCGAAGACGCCGAGCCACACCGGGTGCTCGGCCGCGTCGATGGCCTCGCGCCGCGCGGACAGAAGGCCCGGCCTCGTGCGCACCGAACGCGTGCCGATCCGCTCGCCCGCGAAGGCGTCGAACGCGGTCAGGGTGCCATCTCCACAACCCACCCAGGCGATGCCAGCGGCAACGGCAAGCGCGGTCGCCGGCACGCCGAGCGGCGATGCCCACAGGGCAGTGCCTTCGTCGAGCGTGCGCGCCTCGATCACGCGACCGGCGCCGGCCGCGAACACGACCCCCTCGTCGACGACCAGCGGCAGCGCAGGCAGCGTCTCGGGATCGACGTCGCCGAGCAGGTCGGAGCGCCACCCGAGCTGGCCGTCGGAGAGCACGACCAGCGCCGAGGCCGCGCGTCCCGCACGGCCGAGCGGGAGCGCCACCCGCGTGCCGTCGGATGCGGCGCCAAGGCCGCACGGCACCGCGGCCTCTGGCAGGGCCCAGCGCGCGCCGTCGGAAAGACGCAGGAGCGCGCGTCCGGAGCGCCCCGCGACCGGCACGAAGCCGGCTCCTGCCCCGCCGGCGACGGATTCGCCGGGATCGAGCTGGATCGCCGACGAGACGAGCGTGTCTGCCTCGAGCCGCTCGATGCCCGACGCCGTCGGCAGCGTGACCCGGTTGCCTTCGAGCGCCACGGCGGCGATCGGCGGATTGCCCTGCGCCTTGGCCAGCACGCGCCCGTCCGCGAGCGAAAAGACGCGGCGCAGGCGCCCGGCGACCACGCCCACCGCGTTTTCCGCCGCCCACAGCGACAGGGCCGCACCTGGCGCGTGGGAGAGCGGCTGCCGCCACAGGGTGTGCG
This sequence comes from Myxococcales bacterium, assembly GCA_023248855.1. Lineage (GTDB taxonomy): Bacteria > Myxococcota_A > Polyangia > JAHFDS01 > JAHFDS01 > JAHFDS01. The sequence goes on along the minus strand of JAHFDS010000466.1, from coordinate 1,048 downwards.
CCCGACGGCCTCCGAGGCGCAAGCACAGGAGCACGGTCGCGTCCACGCGACCGACCATCACGCAGAGCGCCTCGCCGGACAGCGCGGCGAAAAGCACGCGTCCGGGCTCGTCGAGCCGGCCGAGCGGGGCGAGCTTCATCCGCGGCCAGCGCGTACGATCGAGAGCACCCCGAGCGCGATGAAGAGCGCCCCCGACGCGCGCGCGAGCCACAGCGGCGGGATGACGCGCGTCACGGCCGCGCCCGCGACGACACCGATGGCGGAAGCCAGCACCAGCGCGAGCGCCGCGCCGACGAACACCGTCAGCCGCGAGTGCGCGCCCGCCGCGAGGCCCAGGGTCGCGAGCTGCGTCTTGTCACCGAGCTCGGCGATGAACACCGCGGAGAAGGTGGTGGTGAGGAGCTTCCAGTCCATCGCGCAAGGGTGCCACTTGGGCCCACGCATCGCTACCGGCGTGGGAAGGCCGCCCACAGGCGCTCGTCGCCGCGCGCCAGGAGCAGGACCAGCATCTGCCCCGCCTTGACCTGGCGCAGTGCGGCCACGTAGTCCTCGATCCTTCGCACGTCGGTGGCGCCGAGGCGCAAGACGACGTCGTCCCGCTGCACGCCCGCTTCGAGCGCCGGCGAGCCATCGTCCACCTCGACCACGACCACGCCCGAGGCCGAGGTCAGCTTGCGCTGCTTGGCCAGCTCCGGCGTGATCTCGGCGACCGCCACGCCGATCGCGGAGGGTGGCCGTCGCCGCCGGGCCAGCGGGGCCGCAGAGTCGGCGCCCTCGGGGCTCGGCGCCATGCGGACCGGGACGTCGCGTCGCTTGCCGTCGCGCACGACGCCGAGCAAGACGCTCGCGCCCACCGGCAAGAGCGCCGCGTGCCACTCGAGCTCGTGCGCGCGGCGAACCGGCGAGCCGTCGAGCTCGACCACCACATCGCCGGGCAGAAGGCCCGCCTGCGCCGCCGGCGAGCCGGCGCGCACGGCGGCCACGAGCGCGCCGCGCCGCTCGGGCAGCCGGAACGCCTGCTGCAACCACGGCGAGACCGGCTGCACCT
>JAHFDS010000084.1:19561-23564 GCA_023248855.1 Myxococcales bacterium | reverse complement strand
CGACGCCTTCGCCCCAGCCGGCACCGTGTGCCGCGCCGCAGCGGGCGCCTGCGACGCCGCCGAGGCCTGCAGCGGAGCGGACGCGCTCTGCCCCGGCGACCGGCCGCTGCCCGATGGCACGAGCTGCAACGACGGCAACGGCTGCACCGCCCCCGACGTGTGCACGAGCGGCCGCTGCGCGGGTAGCCCGAGCGACGCCGTCTGCGGCGCGCACGCCACCTGCACCGACGACCGCGGCACAGGTGCCTGCAGCTGCAACCTCGGCTTCGGCGACTGCGACGGCGCGCGCGACAACGGCTGCGAGACCGACCTCGGAAGCTCGATCGCGCACTGCGGCCGCTGCGCGAACCCATGCGTGATCGCACATGGAACGCCCGCGTGCCTGGGCGGCAACTGCCGGCCGGCCACCTGCGACGCCGGCTACCGGGCCACCTCCGGCGGCTGCGTCGACGTGGACGAGTGCGTGACCGGAAACGGTGGTTGCAGCCGTGACGCCGTCTGCACGAACACCGACGGCGGGCGCACCTGCCGCTGCAAGGCCGGGTTCTCGGGAGACGGCCTGTCGTGCGCGCCGGCCGACCGATGCGCCGGCGTCGCGACCGACGACGGCGATCCCTGCACCGACGACCGCTGCGATCCCGCGACCGGCACCGTCAGCCATGCGCCCGCGTCGGTCGACGACCACGACGCTTGTACCGACGACCTGTGCACCTCCGACGGCGTCGTCCACGTGGCGACGTGCGGAGAGCTCGACTGCAAGACGCTGTCGCGCTGCGATTCGAGCACGGGAGAGTGCACCTACGACCCCGCGGTCGACGGCGCCGCCTGCGCGATGGGGACGTGCCAGGGCGGTCGCTGCGTGGGCGGCGCGACGGCGGGAAGAAAGAAGGGGGGCTGCGCGAGCGCACCGGGTGAGCCTGCCGGGACAGCGGCGCTGGGCCTCGTCACGCTGCTCGCGTGGCACCGGCGCCGGAGTCGGCGTTGACCGCCGGCACCCCGGTGATGTGCGCCGGCTGCGGCGCGATGCTCGAGGGCAGCGACGTCTGCACCGCCTGTGGAACCCAGCGCGGCGAGGGCGCATCGAGCCAGCCGCCGCTCGCGGCGCGCTTCCACGTGGGCGCGCTCTACGCCGGCCGCTACCAGGTGCAAGGCGTGCTCGGGCAGGGCGGCATGGGCGTCGTGCTGCGCGTGCGCGACCAGCAGACTGGCGGCGAGGCTGCGCTCAAGGTCCTGCTCGGAAACGTGGCGGAGGAGCCCGCCTCGGTGGAGCGCTTCGTGCGCGAGGCCGAGATCCTGCGCCGGCTGCAGCACCCGGCGATCCCGCGCCTACTGGCCTCGGGCCGCCACGAGGGCGAGGCCTTCCTGGTCACCGAGCTCGTGCACGGCCTCGACCTGCGGCGCAGTGTCCCTGCCGGCGAGCGGATGGCCGTGCGCCGCTGCGTGGAGATCGCCACCGAGGTCGCCTGTGCCCTCGCGGCCGCGCACGAAGCGGGCGTCGTCCACCGCGACGTCAAGCCGCAGAACATCCTGCTCGACGAGGCCGGCCACGTTCACCTGGTCGACTTCGGCGTCGCCCACACCAGCGCCGGCGGCCTCGAGACGCTGACGCGCACCGGCGCGGTCCTTGGCACGCCGGCGTACATGTCACCCGAGCAGGTCGAGAGCCACCACGTGGACCCACGCTCGGACGTGTACTCGCTCGGCGTCGTGCTGTTCGAGCTGCTCACGGGTCGCCTGCCGTTCCAGGCGCCGTCCCTGCTCACCATGATCCTCGCGCACCGCGACCAGCCGGTGCCGTCGCCGCGGGCGCTCGACGCCGTCATCCCGCTGTGGCTCGATCGTCTGGTGCTGCGCTGCCTGACCAAGCAGCCGGCCGATCGCGTCGGCTCGGCCACGGCGCTCGCGAAGGACCTGCGAGAGGGCCTCGCGCGCGGCCAGGCCAGGCGGCGGCGCCTGCCTTCGGGGGACTTCGTCCTCGAGGATCCGAATGGCGTGCACGCGCTGGTGCTCACGACCCCACGGCCGCGGCCGGGCTGGAGCGAGGGGATGGCCCTGCGGTTCGAGGATCAGCACTACAAGCTGGTGCAGGTCGAGCTCGCACCGAGCGGCGCGACCTATCGCTTCCTCGCGTTTCCCGACGCCGAGGTGATGCGAAAGCACGTCGACTACGCCGCGGACCTCGAGGCCCACGCGGTGGACGATGGCTGGCGTGGCCGGATCCGCCGCCTGTTCGGCGGGGAGGGCTGAGGAGGACTGACTGACTGACCCCCGAGCTTGACTGCAATCAAGTCGCGAGGCCGCAGACGCCAGTAGGCTCGACGAAACTGCTCGCGGAGGCCCCGATGGCCTACTACTCGCCGGTCGACTTCCTCACCGATGAACCATTCCTCGAGGGCATGCGACGCCTGCGCCGGGGTGAGCTCTCCCTGGAATGGATGGACGCCAAGACCGAGCGGGTCCGCTGCACGCCCTCGGATCCGCGCCGCGGGCTGACCTACAGCGACATCGACGTCGGCTCGTATGCGACGGAGCACATTCCCGAGGTGGTGCGCCATCAACGCACGATGGCGCCGCGCGGCGCCGAGCTGCCGCCGGGGCTTCCCGACATGGGCTACCTCGTCAACCGCAAGAGCGAGGTGTGGGCGGACAACGTGCTCACGCTGTACGAGGAGGCCAAGGCACGTCAGTGGAATGCCGCCACAGACATCGACTGGACCACGCTCCCCGAGCACGCGATGCCCGTGGACTTCGAGAAGGCGTTCTGCCAGGTGTGCACGTTCCTGTCCGAGGTCGAGATGATCGCCACCGACCTTCCGGCCAAGTGGATCCCCCTCATCAACCACGACTTCGTGGAGCTCAAGAGCCTGCTCTGCATGCAGGTCGTCGATGAGGCGCGCCACACCGAGGTGTTCCGCAAGCGCGCGCTGGCGGGCGGGGTCGGGCTGCTTCGGGCCAGCGCCTACGCCGAGCACGCCCTCAAGGGCATCCTGGAAGCGGACACCTATTCGCACGCTTCGGTGTTCATGCACCTGCTCGGCGAAGGCTTCATCCTGAGCACGTTCAGAAACGGCGAATCGATCGCCGCCACCCCGGTGGACAAGCGAATCTTCCGCCTCGTCATGCAAGACGAGGCGCGCCACGTCACCTACGGCATGATGCACCTCAGGTACTTTCTGCGGCAAAACCCCGGCCGGGCCGAGGAGATCCACCTTATGCTCGACGAGGCGGAGACGCTCATGGTGGGCGCGCTCGGCGCCCCGGAGCTCGCCGAGCCCCTCGTGGTCCTCGCCGGCAAGGGCTTCGGGCGCGAGAACGTCCAGCGTGGTCTCGAGCTGACGACGTTCTTCCAGCTCAAGGCGATCGAGGAGTACTTCCGCCGGCTCGAGCGTGCTGGCCTGCAGGGGCGTCGCGAGCGCAGCAAGTTCACGCGGATGCTCCAGCTACTCGCGTAAAGGAGATGCCCATGCCCAAGCCGTTCCCGTCGGAGGAGTTCTTCTCGCGGCTGCGCGCGCGGATCGCGACCGAGTCGGCGCGCTTTGCGAAGCTCGGCTTCTTCGATGTGACCTTCGGTGTTCGCGTCTCGCCGGGCGGGCCGATCGAGCAGCCGCGGCTGTTCTTGCTGCGCTTCGAAGCCCATTCCTGCGTGGAGGCGCGCGAGCTGTCCGCAGCGAGCGACCCTTGTCTCCTCGACTTCGTGCTCGAGGCGCCCTACCCCGTGTGGCAGGCGATGCTCGCGAGCCTCACGTCGCGCGGTGAGATAGACCCCGCGCATTCGATCAACACGCTGTCGCACAACGATCACCCGATGCGTGTCAGCGCCACCGATCCGCTCGGCCACGACAAGCTCTTTCGCTACTCGGAGAGCGTGCAACAGGTGTTCAACATCGCGGGGGAGCTCGCGGCGGCGGACGGCCCGTAAGGGCGATCTTCAAGTGCGCTGGAGGAGCTCGGAGATCACGGCGCGGACGCGGGCGTCGAGGCGTTCGACGGCGATGGGGTCGTC
>JAHFDS010000084.1:0-19551 GCA_023248855.1 Myxococcales bacterium | reverse complement strand
CCTTCGGGCAAGATCGGCGGGGCCACGTGCTGCGTGAGCCGTACCGGAAAGGGCAGCGGGCCGAAGAGGCCGACGGCCACCGGGACCGGGAGCACCCGATCGAGGCCCACCAGCGCCTTGGCCCACGAGCCGACCCGCCAGCCGTCGTACGGCACGTAGTACGCGCGATCGGCGGCCGGGCACGCGGTGGGCACGATCGGCACGCCCGCACGGATGGCCAGGCGCGCGTAGCCGCGGTGGTCGCCCCAGCGCAACTGGCGCGCCTGCGCCGACGAGCGCGACCACTCGAGGCCTCCGCCGGGCATGCAGGCGCCGAGCTGGCCATCGGCGAGGAGCGAGAGCGCGTTCTCCGGCGTCCCCTGCACGATGCCGAGCGTCGTGAAGAAGTCGCGCACGCCGGGAATCTTGAACACCAGCTTGTCGGTCAGGCCCCGTACCACGCGACCGTCGCGCAGGAAGATGGCGCGAGCCAGGAGGAACATGTCGATGACCGTCATCGAGTGGAAGCTGACGAGCAGCGCAGCGCCGCGCGGCGGGACGTGCTCGAAGCCCTCGATGCGGTAGCGGTGATAGCGCTCCGCGAGCGCCAGCCACTCCATGACCCAGCCCGCCTGCTCGGCCGATGGCGGCTCGATACGGTCCTCGTCGCCGGGGCGGTAGGTCCGAAGGCGCGGCCAGAGCGCAGGCATGATTCGCTCGATCTTCCCATGCGCGCAGCGCTGTCGAAAGAGCCGTCGGACAACTGCCTCGTGGGCCGAGGTGCGCGCATGTCGCAGAGTTGCGCCGCCCCGTAGGGCGCCGATCAGAACAGGTCGCGTTGCCCTCTCCAAGGCGTGCCCATGTGCTCGTACGCCAGGCGGAGCGCGATCCGACCCCTCGGCGTCCGGCCGATGAGCCCCTGTTGCACGAGGTAGGGCTCGTAGACGTCCTCGACGGTGCCCGCGTCCTCCCCGATGGTCGCGGCCACGGTCTCGAGGCCCACGGGGCGCCCGTCGTAGGTCTCGATCATCGTGCGCAGGATGCGGCGGCACATCTCGTCGAGGCCGCGCGCATCGACGCCCAGCCACTTCAGTGCCTGGTCCGCGAACGCGCGGTCGACCTGGGTGACGGCCTCGACCGCCGCCAGGTCGCGCACGCGGCGCAGCAGCCGGTTGACGATGCGGGGAGTGCCGCGCGCGCGCGCACCGAGCTCGAGGGCGCCCTCGTCGGAAAGGGCGATGCCGAGCAGCCGCGCGGATCGCCGCGCGATCGCCGCGAGGTCCTCGGCAGCGTAGAGGTCGAGCCGCTCGTGGATGCCGAAGCGATCGCGGAGCGGCGCCGACAGCATGCCCGTGCGCGTGGTCGCCGCGATCAAGGTGAAGCGCGGCAGCCGGATCGACTGCGCGACGTCGCCGACCGCCACCTCGAGCCGGAAGTCCTCCATCGCCGGGTAGAGGCACTCCTCGACCGCGGCCGGCAAGCGGTGGATCTCGTCGACGAAGAGCACGTCGCCCTCGCCGAGCTGGATGAGCAGGCTCGCCAGCACCCCGCGGTGCTCGACCGCGGGGCCGTGTGCGACGAAGAGCCGCGCGCCCAGCTCGTGCGCGATCACGTGCGCGAGCGAGGTCTTGCCGAGGCCCGGAGGTCCGCCGAGCAGCACGTGATCGAGCGCCTGCCCGCGCAGCTTGGCTGCCTTGACGTAGACGCACACGGTGTCCAGCACCTTGCGCTGGCCGATGTAGTCGCCGAACGACTGCGGCCGCAGGGACCGGTCCACGTCTCGTTCGGCCTGGCCCGCGCTCGCCGCGGCCATGAGCGCGCCCTCCGGGGCCAAAAGCCCCTCGCCATCGGCGCCCGAAGCCCCACCGTCCTTGTGCTTCTTGCGCGCCATCTAGCTCACCTAGTGTCCTGTCATCGAAGTTCGTTGCATAAGCCCACGCCGCGGAGACGGGACACTAGAGCGCGCGTAGCGCGCCTCGGGGGGCAGCTTGGCCGGGCTTTGCCTGGACAAGCTGGGGGGAGCGAGGCTCCCCCCAAGAAAACAGCTAGTGTCCTGCGCAGGATCGCGGTCGCCTGCGCCCGGCGAATAATGAAGCGAACTTCGAATACAGGACACTAGTGCTGCCCGCCAATAGTTGGACGGCATTTGAGCTCGGAGCAGCCATCACCTGCCAGCTGGCCGCAGCACTCGCGCACGCGAAGCGTGCGCAAGACAAACACCTGGGGCCGCTCGTCGAACCAGATGATTCCACTGGAATCACGGACAGCACTAGGTGTCTCGTTTGCTCGCGCTCTGCGCTCGCGAGTGCCGCACGCAGGACGTTCGACGATTTCTCTCCACAGCCCTACTCCGGTCAAACTTCTGACGAGCGGCACTAGCTGTTTCCGTCGGTGGCCGCGTAGCGCAGGAGCGCCAGCCGCCGCGAGACCAGCTCGGCCGCGGTCGTGTATCGGACGCGGTTCGCGTCGACCTTTGCCAGCTCGCGCTCCAGGTTCACCGCGTTGCCGTCCGTGCCCGGCTCCGCGCTCGGATCGGCAAACGGGGTCCCCACGCGGCTCGCGCCGGGGGCCGCCTCCAGGTGCCCGGCCTCGGTGGCGGCCAGCCCGACCGGCTTGGACGCCGCATCAGGCGGCCGGAGGTCGAGCGGCTGGTAGCCCGGGGTGTCGAGGTTGGCCAGATTGCCGGCCAGGACCGTGTGGCGCTCGCGATGAAAGGTCATCTGGCTGGCCAGCTGGTCGATGGTGTCAAAGGGGGTCTTCATGCTTCCGAGAATCTCCTGAGGCGCTACAGAGCAAGCGATGGGCCACGCCTGCCGACCTGCCAAGGCTTCGGAATCAGTCGATCGCGGCCCCTGCCCCCGCGTTCGGGCCGCACGCTTCGTCGGCAGAATTGACGATTCGAAGCGCTCGCGGCGAGCTGGCCGGGAAATCCGCCTGACGCGCGGCCGCGTGGCCCCGTCAGGGGCTGCTCAGCGCGTGCAGGTCCAGCCCTGCATCCAGGGCTTGGACCAGGAGTCCGGCAGCACGGTCACGACGGGACCCTCGAGCGCGATGCGGTCCTTGATGCTCCCGCCGGGGTCGAGCTGCTCGCACTTGGCCAGGGCAGGCCCGCGCCCAGGCGCTCGAGCCACACGAGGGGGGTGCGGCCGATGGCGCCAAGGAGGCTCATGACGCGGTGGAGGATGCGGCCCCTGCGGGTTTGGCGCCAGCACGGACCGCGCGGTGGGTCTCGCGCATGCGCACGGCGACCACGAAGCCCGAGCCGAGCGTGAGCCCGGCGACGAGCCAGATCGCTGGACCGAGGCCGAGCGCGTCGGCCGCCACGCCCGAAAGGAGCGCGCCGATCGCGTACCCGAGGTCGCGCCACAGCCGATACACGCCGACGGCCGAGGCGCGCCAGCTCGGGTGCGCCACGTCACCGATGGCCGCGAGCAGCGTCGGATACACCATCGCGGTGCCCGCCCCGAGGAGCGCCTCGCCGCCCGCAAACCCGCCCCAGCCGCTCGACACCGCGACCAGGGCAATGCCCGCGGCCTGCACCCACATGCCGGCGGCGATGAGCCACTTGCGGCCGACGCGATCCGAGAGCGCCCCCGTGACCAGCTGACCGATCCCCCAGACGGCCGGATAGATCGCGGCGAGGGTGCCGATCTGCGCGAGGTCGAGGCCGCGGGTGGCGAAGAACAGCGGGAACAGGCCCCACGCCATCCCGTCGTTGAGGTTGTTGACCAGGCCCGCCTGGCTCACGCTCGATAGCTCGCGATCGGAGAGCGAGGCGCGCACGAACACCTCGCGCTGCGAGGGGGCCGGCTCGGCCACCGACCGGTGCCCGCGCGCCTCGTGCCGCGCGTGCGCCTGGGTCTCTTTCACCACGAGCGCGGACAGGACGAGGCCGGCCGCAACGAACGCGAGCCCCGGGTAGAACGGCGCGGGCCGAAGGCCGAATCGCCCGGCGAGGTAGCCGGTGAGGAGCGCGGAGCCCGCCACCGCCAGGTAGCCCGCGAACTCGTTCCAGCCCATCGCGAGGCCGCGCTGTTTTTCGCCCGCGAGGTCGATCTTCATGATCACGGTGGTCGACCAGGTCAGGCCCTGGGAGACGCCGAGGAGCACGTTCGCCAAGAGCACCCACGACCAGCTCGGCGCCCACATGAGGAGGAGCGGCACCGGCGTCGCCACGAGCCACCCGGCCACGAGCACGTGCTTGCGCCCGAGGCGATCCGACAGCCGCCCGGCGAGGTAGTTGGTCCCCGCCTTGGTGACGCCGAAGACGACGATGAACGAGAGCACCGCGGCGCGCGCCGCGAGATGGAAGTCCGCCTGGGCGATCGCCGGCAGGATGCTGCGCTCCATGCCCACCATCGCGCCGACGAACGCGTTGACCAGCACGAGCAGCGCGAACTGCCCCAGGTTCTCGCCTAGGCCCAGGCGAATGGCCGGGCCGTCGGTCACACGGCCTCCCGGCGTCCCTGGTTGAAGCGCAGGATGCGCTCCATCTGGGCGGGCTTCGGCGGCGCCTCGGACAGCGCCTCGACCAAGGCCTCACGCCCGAGGGCCAGCAGGGGGTTCCAGCGCTTCTCGAACGCGATCGTGCTCGAGGGCTTGCCGCTCAACCCCGCGCCGCACGCCGATCCCGCGAAGTGGCCTGGGTAGATCTCGAGGTCATCCGGCAGCGTGAGGAGCTTTTCGCGAAGGCTGCCCCAGAGCTGCGCCGCGTTCTCTCGTGTCCGGCCCGGCAGGTCCGGCCGGCCGACGGCGCCGACGAAGAGCGTGTCGCCGGTCAGGACGAACCAGGGCTCGGGGCCGCGCCGCAGGTCGGTCACGAGCAGGCAGACGCTCTCGGGCGTGTGGCCCGGCGTGTGCAGCACGCGGACGTGGGTGTTGCCGAGCTCGATCGCCTGACCGTCGTGGAGGCGCTCGAACGGGAGCTCCACCGAGGCGGCCTCGTGGAGGCAGTAGGCCGCGCCTACTCGCCGCGCCAGCTCGGGCCCCGCCGAGCGATGGTCCGCGTGCACGTGGGTGTCGATCACGTGGGTCACCTGCATGCCCTTGGCCGCGGCGAACGCGACGTACTCGTCGAGGTCGCGCTCGTGCGCGTCGACGACGGCGCACTTGCCGAGGCCCCCGCAGCCGAACAGGTACGCGGCGCAGCCGGTCTCGTACCGATAGAACGGGCGGAAGATCATGGAGCCCGCTCCTCGGCCGCTCCGGCGGCCACCGGCAAGCCCGCCAGGCGCCACTCCGAGACCCCGTCCTCGGACCGCACCGCGTCGATCCCACGCCGGCGCAGCATCTTGACGGCGTCCAGCGCGAACACGCAGTAGGGCCCGCGGCAATACGCGACGACCGTCCTGCGCTTGGGCGCCCGCCTCGCGAAGGCCTCGAGCTCGCCCAGCGGCACGGAACGAGCGCCCTCGATGTGGCCCGCCTCGTACTCTCGGCGCGGGCGTACGTCGATCAGGATCGCGCTGCCGGTCCTGAGCCGCCGGACGAGCTCGGCGCGCTCAATCGGCTCGAAGTCGTCCCGCCCGTCGAGGTAGTCGCGGGCCACCTGATCGAGCTCCGCGAGCTCGGCCTCGGCCGTGTGGCGCAGCGCCTGCAGGAGGCGCTCGACGGACTCGCCGGCGAGCCGGTAGTAGATCCGCTGGCCGGCACGTCGCGAGTCGACCAGCCGGGCGCCGTGGAGCACCTGCAGGTGCTGCGAGGTGTTCGCGATCGAGAGCTCGCCCTCGGTGGCGAGCTCGTCCACCGAACGCTCCCCCTGGACCAGGAGGTCCAAAAGCTCGAGCCGCGCGGGAGCCGCGAGCGCCTTGGAGACCCGCGCGAACTGCTCGTAGATGCGCTGCTTCTTCTCATGCTTATACATTCAACTGAATAATTGAATACGCGACGACGAGCGGCTTGTCAAGGAAGCGGCGCATCAACCGGCGAGGCGCTCCGTGCGTGCCCGCAGGCGCTCGCCCACCACGCGCGCGAGGGCGCTCGCGTCCCGGCAGGCGTCGATCTCCTGCGAGCTGACCAGCACCTCGGGCGAGCCGTCCTCGTAGAGGACCGCCGGCAGGGTGCACGGAAAGCGCGGATAGCGCCGCCGCAGGTCGTCCCGATGCAGGGTCTCGACCCGGATCGACAGGCTGCGCAAGAAGCGCGTCCATTCTAGCACCTGGCGTACGGTCCCGTAGGTGATCGCGCACAGGTTGCATGGGTAGGTCGAGGGCGAGACGATCTTGTGGAGGACGTCCTTGGCGGTGCTCAGCACACCACCATCGACCGCGTAGACGAACAAGAGCCTGGGCTGGGTCATCGGCGCCTCCTGAATCCCCCTTGGAGCGCCGGGCCGAGGAAAAGGGTTCGCGGCGGGCGCGAGAATCCTTCTCCGACTTCGGGCACTCTAAGAGGAGGTGAGGAGCGTGTCTGCCGCGTCCGACCGCGGAGCGCGATGAGCTCATCCAAGAGCGAAGCCCGAAATGCAGGCTCAGTCGAGGTCGATGAGGTCGACCGCGGACGTGTCCCGCCAGCAGATGCCGCTCTTGCCCTTGACCGCGGTCGCCCAGGTCGCGACCCACGTGCGATCGAGCGCGAATACGCTGCCGTCGGCGTCGAAGCACTGCGAGCCGGGCACGATCTTGCCGACTGGCAGCGACCTCTTCTTGAGCGACGGCACCGCGTAGGCGTCGAGCGACTTGCCCTGCAGCGTCGATGCCAGCACGTAGATCCACTTGTCGTTGCGCGAGAAGGCGAGCGCCTGGACGCTCTTGGCGCCCTTGATCTTCACGATCTGCTTGCCGGTGTCGGCATCGAGGAGCTCGAGCGTGCCGGCCTGGTTGCTCCCGACCGCGAGGCGCTTGGCCGCGCGATCGAAGTCGAGCCCGTACGGCGTCCAGGGAACGTCGAACAGCGCGACCTGGCCGCTCCGCGTGTCGAGGATGGCGCCCTTGGCGGGCGGGGACATCACGCCGTCGGCCTGCTCGGAGTACTCGACAAGCACGATCTTCTCGTGGTTGCGGCTGGCAGCGCCGGACAGGTTCACGCGCCGCTCGCGCAGCGGTAGCTCGATCTGCTTGCCCTCGTCGAGCGCGCCGGTGTCGAGCGCGACACGGTGCACCTTGACGATGCGCGTGCTCGGTCCGACCGCGTCGATCTGCAGCCACAGCCCCTTGCCGTCGCTGGACGGCCCCAGCGACTCCACGTTGCCGACCTTGCCGAAATCGGCCAGGACGCTCACGCGGTCGATGGTCTTCTGCTCGAGGTCCCAGCGCGCCAGGAGGTAGCGCTGCTTGAGGTAGCCCTCGCTGACCTTGGGGCCGAAGCGGTGCTGGCGCAGGATCGCGTGCGCCTGCTTGCCGTCGAACTGCACCGGCTCGATGTCGAAGTCGGCCAGCGACCAGCCATTGCGATCCTTGAACGGAGCCTCGTCGTAGAACCTGTCCTTGTGCTTGCTCTCGAAGTCGCCGAGCGGCAGCTCGACGATCTGCTGCGCGCCGCTCTTTCCGTCGATCACGTGCAGGAGGATCTTGCGCGGCGACTTCGTGCCCTTCTCCCAGGGCGTGTTGTCCACGCGCAGGAAATGCTCGGGGTCGAGACGCACGATGCCGAGCGCGACCTCGCCGCCGAGCGCGACGCGCTTGCGCTGCTTGGCGCCCTGCGCAGCGGCGATGGACGGAGCCAGCACCAGGGCGAGCACGAGAAGACGCATGCTCGCGAGCTTACATCTTGAGCTCGACCTGCAGCCGGGTATCGCCCTTGACTGCAGATCGTCTACCCCTCCGGCCGCTTCCTACCCCACCGGGTCGTCCTCGTGCGCGACGCCATCGTCGCCGGGATCCTCGAAGACCTCGCGCACGAGGCGTAGGGCGAGCGCGGTACACTCGGCGTCATGCAGCCGTTCGCCGAGGCGCTGCGCGAGCTCGGGCTCGATCGCGAGATCGCGATCCTGCCGGTGACCTCAGGCTACCCGAGCCCCAAGCAGGTCAACCTGGTCCTCCGTCGCGTCGGAGGCCTGACGTTCCTGTTCGAGGCCAGTGCCGCCAAGCCGGACATCGTCGCCGAGATGGAGGCGGAGCTCGATCGGCACGGCGTCTCGCGGCTCGATGCGCTGCTCGTCACGCACTGTCACGGCGATCACGCGGGCTCGGCGGGCGTGCTCGCCGCACGCTCTCGCCCCGCCGGCGAGCGCGCCCCGATCTACACGACTTCGGTCGGATACCGCTTCCTCACCCACCCCGAGGCGGCCTTCCTGCAGGAGACCTACGAGATCTTCCTGGCGCGGTCCCAGTTCGGCTTTCTCGACTACTCGACGCTGCGCGCGGACGACCTGCACGAGCACCCCATCCGTAAGCTGTTCGCCCGCTATTTCGCGCGCACGCCCAAGCGCGACCTGCGCTTTGTGGACCAGGGGCAGATCCCGGACGGCATCGTCGCCGTCCCCACGCCCGGGCACTCGAACGATTGCGTGCTCTATCACGACCCCGCCCTCGGCATCGCGGTGCCGGGGGACACCATCCTGTGCACCGGGGCGCCGGGAAAGCCCGAGACGCACGGCTTCGTGGTGCCCATCTTCACGGTCGCCGGGCAGACCTATTCGATGGCGTTCGAGGGCTATCTGCTCACGATCCGGCGGCTTCGGCGCTACTTCCGCGCGCACAACGTCCGTGCGATCCTGCCGCCGCACGGCAAGTTCGCGATCACCGAGCCGATGGCGTGGGTGCGCTTCGCCGAGGGCTACTTCGGCAACCTGTTTCGCGCGTTCCGCGAGGACTTCCTCGGCGACGCGCAGAAGGCCTGGAAGACGTCGCCGTTTCGCGCCTGCGACCTGTCGCCGTACCTGCCGAGCGCGGGCTCGCACCCGATCTCCACGCCGAGCCACGTGTTCGGCATGCTGTGCTCGCTGGCGGACGAGGGCTGGCTCGAGCTGTCCGAGCACCCTAAGACCCGCCAGATCTCGTTTCGCTTGCTCGAGCTGCCGCCTTCCGACCACATGGCGCGCCGGCTCGACGAGGATCCGGGCCCGATCCCGGTCTACCGCACCGGACGCCCGCTGAGCTGACGGGCCACGTCTGGTGATAGCCTGTGACGGTGGAACCAGCGCTGCGCCGCGCGTTCAACCAGGCCTTCTCCGACGATCTCTTCGCTCGCTACCGATGCCGGCTCGAGGCCCAGGTCGGCCCGGTGCCGTTCCAGGTCGCGGAGACGCCCCTGTTCCTGCCGCGTGCGCTGGCCGAGGAGGCTGCGCAGGCGACCACGGAGCTGATCGCGCAGCTCGGCGCCCCGGCGCTCGCGCGCGAGCTCCAGCGCGCGGTGCCGGTCCACCTCGACGTGCCGGGCTGCGAGGGCCTGCCGGCCTGTGCGACCTTCGACTTCGCCGTCGCACGACGCGCCGATGGGGGCCTTTGCGCCCGCATCGTCGAGCTCCAGGCCTTCCCTTCCATCTACGCATTCACGGCGCTACAGGCCCAGGCCTGGTCGGACACGCTGGCCGAGATCCCGGGCTTTCCCCCCGCGCCGCTCCTGCCCTACTTCGGCGACGACCTGCGCGGCCCTGACGCGCTACAGGCGGCGACCGCGCTGCTCCGGCGCACCCTGGTGGGCGACGCCGATCCCGAGACCGTGGTGTTGGTGGACCTCGATCCCCCGCAGCAGAAGACGCGGCCGGACTTCACCGCCACGCGGCTCCTCGTCGGCATCGACACCGTGTGCCCGAGCGAGATCAGCCGGCAGGGGCGTCGGCTCTATCGCCAGCGAGATGGCCGGCGCGTGCCCATCACCCGCATCTTCAATCGCATCGTGTTCGACGAGCTCGAGCGCAAGCGCTTCCCCGTGCCGTGGGCGTGGAACGAGGCCCTCGAGGTCACCTGGGTGCCGCACCCGAACTGGTACTGGCTGTGGTCGAAGTTCGTGCTGCCGAAGCTCGACCACCCCGCGGTGCCGAAGGCGACGCTGGTGTCGGACCTGCGCGAGCCGCCGCGCGATCTGGAGCGCTGCGTCCTAAAGCCCTTGTTCTCCTACGCCGGCTCGGGCGTGATCATCGACGTGACCGCGGAGGACCTGGCCCGGGTCCCGCCGGCCGAACGCGCGGGGTGGGTCCTGCAGGAGAAGATCGAGTACGCGCGCGACCTCTTGATGCCCGACGGCGGCGGCGTCGCCGCGGAGGTGCGCATCTTGTGCCTTGCCGATCCGGCGACCGGCACCTTGCGCCCCGCCTGGAACCTGGTGCGCCTCTCGCGCGGCAAGATGTGCGGTGTCGACCACAACCGCGACATGACCTGGGTCGGCTCGTCGGTGGGGATCTGGGCGTAGACCCAATGCCGGTCCGCCAACGGGGACGCTGACGCCGACGCTACGCTCAGCGGGGTCAACGCGTCCAGCCCCACGACGATGGGGATCCGAGAGGCTTCATAGACCTGCGCAGGGCGTCGCACCAGGGGCCAATGGCGTCTTTCGTCGGCATCAGCGTCAGCGTTGCCCTGTACTACTGGCCTCGAGGATCGACCGCGGCAGCCGCAGCATGGTGTTCGAGTGACCCGTCGCCTGCAGATCGACCACCACGACGTCCCACTTCGGCCGTCCGCTCTCGAGCTCGGTGCTCGCGCGCCTGTTGCATGAGCACGGCCAGGGTCTGCTCGCGGCGGAAGGAGCCCGCACCGGCACTGGCGCGCACTCGAGTACCATCATCTTGTGCGACGCGCGTGAGCTCCACCAGAGAGCACCAGCAGCTGCGTGATGAGGTCGTCGATCACAGGGGCGCCTGGCTCTGCGACCGTGCTTTGGGCGGTCCTGGCTCGTACCTGCAGCCGATGGTCACCTCGAACGTATCGCCGCGCCTCCTGGACTCGGGTGGATCGGGGAATGGCTGCGCAGCGCGCACAGCATCCGCGCAGGTCACGTTGATGGCATCGAGTGCAGGCTCCTCCACCACGATCGCCTGCACCACGCCTGCTCGATCGAGTGAGACGCGGAGGCTGACTTCGAGGCGATCGGTCGGACTTGGATGGATCTGTCGGGAGAGCTGCTTCGCGTCCCATCGGGCCCGAATCGCCCCACGGACTCGGATCCACCAAGCCTCTTCGCCGAAAGCGTGGCGCGTCGTCCTCGGGATCTCGTTGCAGGCCCAGAGCATGCCGCCCTTGCAGGCCTTGTGGTAGAGGACGCTCGCCGCGAGCGGATCCTTCGGGACGCCGCTGCCGTCCTCCAGCGCGCGTGCCAGGGCGCCACAGCTCCATGCGTCTCCACCAACGCAACCCTGCCGAAAGAGGTGCGCCGCTTCGCCGAGGTCCTGGGACACGCCTCCCCCGCCCCTGTGGCCCCTGTGGAGGGAGCCAAGTCGCCCGCATGCCCAGCCGTCGCCCAACTGGCAGGCGGAGCCGAAGAGCCGTGCGGCGAGCTGCGAGTCCCGGAGGATCCCGTCGCCCACTTCGGCGAATAGGGCGAGCTGCGTGCACCCGCGCGCTCGACCTCGCGAGCAGGCCCGCTGGTAGAGGGCGGCCGCTGCACCGAGGTGCCTCGGCGCTCCAGCCGTGCCCTGCCGAAAGGCATCTGCCGCGACCTTGCAGGCACCGCCGGCGGGATCTCGGGCGCAGAGGGTGACCTGGCGATCAAGGGCGGTGGTGGCGCAGCCGGCCACGAGGACGGCCAACACCGCGCCACAGCAGACGGTGACACGGTCGCCGCGGACGTCGATCCTCGCCTC
The DNA here is from genome assembly GCA_023248855.1 of Myxococcales bacterium. GTDB lineage: Bacteria > Myxococcota_A > Polyangia > JAHFDS01 > JAHFDS01 > JAHFDS01. The sequence goes on along the minus strand of JAHFDS010000084.1, from coordinate 7,892 downwards.
GCCGTACATCGCCACGGAGTCTAGGCCAACCGCACGCGACTAGTGCCGCTCGTCAGAAGTTGGACCGGAGTAGAGTTGTGGAGAGAAATCGTCGAACGCCCTGCGTGCGGCACTCGCGAGCGCAGAGCGCGAGCAAACGAGACACCTAGTGCTGTCCGCGATTCCCGTGAAATCACTGGTTCGACGAGCGGCCCTAGGTGTTTGTCTTGCGCACGCTCCGCGTGCGCGAGTGCTGCCGGCCAGCTGGCAGGCGAAGGCTGCTCCGAGCTCAAATGCCGTCCAACTACTGGCGGGCAGCACTAGGCGGACTCACGGCCGGTCACCCAGGTTCACGGCGCGCAGCGGGATCGGGGCCTCGGGCACGAGCCTTCGGCCGCGGTCGTCGTAGCGGGCGCTCGTGCGAACGCCGTTTCGGTGCGCCCACAGCTCGAGCGCGGTGCCGACCACGCCGAGGCCATAGCGGACGCCCTTGCGAAAGCTCATCGACGACGAGTCCGATTCGTAGCGCGTGGGGCATGAGATCTCGCCGATGCGAAAGCCCGCGTGGACCATCTGCGCGATCATCTGGTTGTCGAACACGAAGTCGTCGCTGTTCTCCTCGAGCGCGAGCGTCTCGAGCAGGTGCCGGGAAAAACCTCGATAGCCCGTGTGGTACTCTGACAGGCGCGCGCCGATGACCGTGTTCTCGAAGCCCGTCAGCACGCGATTCGCCACGAACTTGTAGAGCGGCATGCCCCCCCGCCGCGGATCCTGGGCCAGCATGCGCGACGCCAGCACCGCGTCGTAGGCACCTGCGGTCAGAAGCGCCGCCACCGAGGTCACGAGCCTGGGCGAGTACTGGTAGTCGCCATGCACCATGACGACCACGTCGGCGCCCCGCTCGAGCGCGACCCGATAGCCGGTCTTCTGCACGCCGCCGTAGCCGCGGTTCTTCGGGTGCCGCACCACGTGGCAGCCGAGCGCGAGCCCGACGTCCCCCGTACCATCCGAGGAGCAGTCGTCCACGACCACCACCTCGTCTACGACCTGGGCCGGCAGCTCGCGCACGGTGCGCTCGAGCGTCCCGGCGACGTTGTACGCGGGCATGATGACGACGACGCGCTTGCGATCGAGCATGGCGCGTATCATCGCCAAGGACGGTGGCGGAGGCAACGGACGCGCGCGCGCGCAGGATCGCCATCGTGGCGGTGGTGGCCCTTCTGGCGCTGCTGTTCGGCGAGGTGGTGACGACGCCACGCTTCTGGCGCTGGGACGCCAGCGAGGAGTACTGGGCCGATCTGCAGTACCTGTGCGGGGCGCTGTGGGACGGCGAGTGGCCCCGCTGGAACCCGTTCGATCGCGGCGGCTACTCGTTCTCTGGCGATCCGCAGGCCGGGCAGTGGTCGCCGCTCGACTGGGCGCTGTGCGCCGCCGGGCCGTCGCCCGGCCTGTGGGCGGCCGAGCTGCGGGTGGCGCTCTACTTCCTCCTCGGTGGGCTGGGCGGGCTGGCGCTCGCGCGGCGCCTGGGCCTTGGCTGGCCGGCCGCGCTCGTGGCCGCCGTGGCGCTGGTGCTCGCGCCCTTGCCGCGCCGGATGTGGGGCGTCAACCCGAGCTATGGCCTTTCGCTCCTGCCCTGGGTGCTTTGGGCCCTCGAGTCCCTGGCGGCGCGGCCGGGGCCGAGGGCCGCCGCCGGTCTGGCGCTCGCGCTCGGCGCCGTGGTCTGGGCGGGCTCGCCGCCCGCGCTCTACCACGTGCTCGTGGCCGCCTCGATGTATGCGCTATTCCGCATGCATCGCCGCGCGCTGCCGTGGGCCGCGGTCGCGGGGGTGCTCTGGCTTGGCCTCGCGGGGGCGGCGCTCGGTCCCGCCTCGGAGGTGACGCCGCTCTCGGTGCAACACGGTCGCGACTATGCGTCGCTGTCCGAGGGCGGCATCCCGCCGCACGAGCTGTGGGGCCTGGTGTGGCCGCACCGCGCGTATCTGTACGTCGGCGCGCCGGCGCTCGTCCTCGCCGGGATCGGCGCCCGCCCGGGCGACGGGGGCCTGCCGAGGCGCGTGCGCCTGTTCGCCCTGGCCGTCGGGGCGCTGGCCCTCGTGCTCCTCATGGGCGACCACACGCCCGCCTACCGCGTCCTCTTCTCGGCCCTGCCGGGGCTGTCGATGTTCCGCGCCCCGCAGCGGTTCGGCTCGCTGCTCGGGGTGGCCGTGGCATTGCTCGCGGCGGGCGGCGCCGCGCGCCTCGGGCTGCGCTGGCCGCGCCTTCGGTGGGCGTTTCCGGCCCTGGTGCTGGCCGCGCTCGCGCTCGACTGGCCCGAGGACTGGCGTGGCGTGCCCGGACCGGCCCCCGGCGGCGCCGACGTGTGGGCGCGCATTCATGCACGTATCCAGATGGATGGCGGTGACGTGCGGCACGCCCACCGGGTGTGGGACGAGTTCGCGCTCTCGCTGCGCCCGGGGACGCACTTTGGAGTGCGCGACCTGCGCGGCTATCAGGACCCGCTGAGACTCGGCCGCTACGACAAGCTCGTGGGCGGGCTTGCCGAGGCGCCGCGCATGCTCGAGCAGTGGAGCGTGAAATACCTCCTACGCGGCCCGCATTTCATCCACGGCACCACGCACCATTACCTGCCGCCGGGGGCCGAGGCGGCGTTCGCCGACCCGATCGGCGAGGGCGTCTGGCGCACGCGCGCGCCGCTGCCGAGCGCGTACTGGGTCCCCTTCGCCGCGCGCTTTGCACCCGGGGATGAGGCGCCTCGCGAGCGCCTGCGGCAGGTGGCGCCGCGCGCGGTGGCGTTCGTCGAGTCGGCCGCGCGCCTCGAGGACGAGGCGCCGATCGAGCGAGCGCTGGCCGCCTCGGCCGAGATGGTGGCGGGCACGCTGCGGCTTGGCAGAAACCAGCTCGAGGTGCACGTGACCGCGCCGCGCGCGGGCTGGCTGGTCGTGGCCGAGGTGTGGCACCCCGGCTGGTCTGCCGAGATCGACGGCGCCCCTTCGAGCATCGAGCTCGCAAACGACGGCATGCGGGCGCTGCACGTGGGCGCCGGCGAGCACACGGTGCGCATGCGCTATTCGCCCCGGCACGGCTCCCTCTACGCGTGGGCGTTCGCGGTCTCACTCGCCTGCGCCCTCGGGCTGCTTTTCCGTCGCGACCGAGGGATCAATCCCCGAACACCCGATCCTCTTCCCCGAGCAGCTTTGCCTTGACGTAATCGCGGTTCATCTCCGCAATGAAGCGGAGCGGGATGTCTTTGGGGCACACCGCATGGCACTCGCCGTGGTTGGTGCAATTGCCGAAGCCCTCGGCGTCCATCTTCTCGACCATGCGCTCGGCGCGGCGGTCGCGCTCGGGCTGTCCCTGCGGCAGGTGCGCGAAGTGCGCGATCTTCGCCGCTGTGAACAGCGCCGCGGAGGCGTTCGGGCAGGCCGCCACGCAGGCTCCGCAGCCAATGCACGCCGCCGCGTCCATCGCGAGGTCCGCCTCGGTCTTCGGGATCGGCACGGCGTTGCCGTCCGGCGCGCTGCCTACCTGCATCGAGACGTAGCCGCCGGTCTGGATGATGCGGTCGAACGCGCCTCGATCCACGCACAGGTCGCGGATGACCGGGAACGCCTGCGCGCGCCAGGGCTCGATCCAGACCTCGTCGCCGTCCTTGAATCGCCGCATGTGCAGCTGGCAGGTCGTGGTCGCGCGATCCGGCCCGTGCGCGATACCGTTGATCATCAGGCCACACATGCCGCAGATGCCCTCCCGGCAGTCGTGGTCGAACGCGATCGGCTCCTCGCCCTTGCCGAGGAGGCCTTCGTTCACGACGTCGAGCATCTCGAGAAACGACATGTCGGGGCTCACGTTCTGCGCGTCGTACTGCACGAACTGTCCCGCCGACCTGCGGTCCTTCTGGCGCCAGACGTGGAGCCTGAGGTTCATCGTCTTTCCGTGGCTCATGGCTTGCTCCCGCTTCCTGCAATCACTTGTAGCTCCGCTGCGTGGGCTTGACGTGCTCGAAGGACAGCGGCTCGACGTTGCGGATCGGCGGCTTGCCCTCGCCCGCGTATTCCCACGCGGCCACGTGACAGAACTTCTCGTCGTCGCGCTGCGCCTCGCCCTCGGGGGTCTGGTACTCCTCGCGGAAATGCCCGCCGCACGATTCCTCGCGCTCGAGGGCATCCCGCACCATGAGCTCGCCGAATTCCAGGAAATCGGCGACGCGCCCGGCTTTCTCGAGCGATTGGTTGAGCGATTCGTTGGTCCCGAGGACGCTCAGGTTCTGCCAGAACTCCTGCCGAAGCTCGGGGATGCGCCCGAGCGCCTGCTCGAGCCCCTTTCGCGTGCGACCCATCCCGCAATGATCCCACATGAGCTTGCCGAGCTCGCGATGGAACGAGTCCGGCGTGCGCTTGCCCTTGATGCCGAGGAGCCTGCCCACGCGATCCCGCACCTCGCCCTCCACCTTCCGGCACTCGGCGTGATCGGGCGTGACCTTGTCGAGCTTGGTGGAGCCGAGGTAATGGCCGAGCACGTAGGGCAGGATGAAATAGCCGTCCGCGAGACCTTGCATCAGCGCGCTCGCGCCCAGGCGATTGGCGCCGTGGTCGGAGAAGTTCGCCTCGCCCGCGACGAACAGGCCAGAAACGGTGCTCATGAGGTGGTAATCGACCCAGGTGCCGCCCATCGTGTAATGGATGGCTGGATAGATGCGCATCGGCACCGCGTACGGATCCTCGTCGGTGATGCGCTGGTACATGTCCATGAGGTTGCCGTAACGCTCGGAGACGGTGTTCTTGCCGAGCCGCTTGATGGAGTCGGCGAAGTCGAGGTACACGCCTAGCCCGCCGGGGCCGACGCCGCGGCCCTCGTCGCACACGGCCTTGGCCGCGCGGCTCGCGACGTCGCGCGGCACGAGGTTGCCGAAGCTCGGATAGCGCCGCTCGAGGTAGTAATCGCGCTCCGCCTCGGGGATCTCGCTCGGCCGGCGCGGGTCGCCCTTCTTCGTGGGCACCCAGATGCGGCCGTCATTGCGCAATGACTCCGACATGAGCGTCAGCTTCGACTGGTGCTCGCCCGAGACCGGGATGCAGGTCGGGTGGATCTGGGTGTAGCAGGGGTTCGCGAACGCGGCCCCGCGCTTCCAGGCGCGGAACGTGGCCGTGACGTTGCAGCCCTTGGCGTTGGTGGACAGGAAGAAGACGTTGCCGTAGCCGCCCGTGCCGAGCACCACCGCGTCCGCGGTGTGCGTCTCGATCTTTCCGGTCTCGAGGTCGCGCACCACGATGCCGCGCGCGCGCCCGTCGATCACCACGACGTCGAGCATCTCGTGGCGCGCGTGCAGGGTGACGCGGCCGAGCGCGATCTGCCGCTCGAGCGCCGCGTAGGCACCGAGCAGCAGCTGCTGTCCGGTCTGACCGCGCGCATAGAAGGTGCGACTCACCTGCGCGCCGCCGAACGAGCGGTTCGACAGGGTCCCGCCGTATTCACGCGCAAACGGCACACCCATCGCGACGCACTGGTCGATGATGTTGACCGACAGCTCTGCGAGGCGGTGCACGTTGGCCTCGCGCGCGCGGTAATCGCCGCCCTTGACGGTGTCGTAGAACAGCCGGTGCACGCTGTCGCCGTCGTTCTGGTAATTCTTGGCGGCGTTGATGCCGCCCTGGGCGGCGATGCTGTGCGCCCGGCGCGCGCTGTCCTGGAAGCAGAACGCGTGCACGTTGTAGCCGAGCTCCGCGAGCGTCGCCGCGCCGGCGCCTCCCGCGAGGCCCGTGCCGACCACGATGATGGTGTACTTCCGGCGATTGGCGGGATTGACGAGCTTCATCTCGAAGCGTGCGCGCTCCCACTTCTGTTCGATGGGCCCCGAGGGGATCCTGGCGTCGAGCTCCATGGTCCGTTCTCCGTCTTGGCTACAGGTGGACGAGCCCGGCCAGGACGGCCACGGGGATCGAGATGTTGCCGAGCGTCACGAACGCCGCGAACGCCGCGGCGCCGAGCTTGAGCTGGCCCTCGAGCCTGACACCATGGATGCCGGCCGATTGGAACAGGCTCCAGACGCCGTGTCGCAGGTGAAGGCCGAGGGCGAGCTGCGCGGCGATGTAGAAGAGCGCCACCGGCACGACACGAAATCCCGTGACGACGTTGGCGTAGACGTCGTCGGGGTTGAACGCCGGGTGCGCATTGCCGAACGTGAAATGCAAGAGGTGGTAGACGATGAAGAGCAGGATGACGACGCCGCCGTACTTCATGGTCCGCGACGCGTAGGTGGAGGCGAGGTTCTGGCGCCTCGCGTAGCCAATCGGCCGTGCGGCGCGCTGCATGGCGGCGACCTGGTAGGCCGCGACGATGTGGACGAGCACCGCGCCGAGCAGGATGAGCCGGGCCGCCCACAGAAGGCCCCCGAGGCTGTGCAGAAAGCGCGAGTAGGCATTGAGCTTGTCGGCCCCAAGGAACACCTGGAGATTACCTAACAGGTGCAGGAGGACGAAGCCGAACAGAACGAGCCCGCTCGCGGCCATGGCGGCTTTCTTTCCAACGGCCGAGCGGTAAAGAGCGATCGCACTCATGGTCTCTCCTTGACCGAGCCGACCGGCGCCATCGCTGGACCGGGCTCGGAGAACGAATGCACGGAAAACACCCGGAGATCGGCACCCTTTTGCCGCCACGCGCGCGCGGGCAGGCCTGCCTTGGCGCACACGGCGTCGAAGAGGGCCTCGACGCTGCGCTGGGCGTGCTCGTCCGGCAGCATGGCGGCGCTGCCGCCGGACACCGCGATCACGACGCCGTGGCGCCCCAGCTCGATCTGGTCGAGCGAGGGCGGCTCCGCAAGGGACGACAGGGCCAGGATCTCGATGCGGAGCCCCTCGAGCTCCGCCGCCTCGACGGGTCTTCGGCTCGGGTCGTTCACGGCCGCCTGCACGCTCGCCTCCTGCACGCCGCGCCACAGCGGGCGAGGCGGCTCGAGGATGCCGAAGCTGCCGCGCAGGCTGGTCGCACCATGCAAGCGCACCCACACCGGCGTCGGCGCGACCAGCACCTTTCGGTGCGGCGCGCCCGGCGGGATGACGCCACTCGCGAAGAACTCGCGCAAGGTCGTGCGGGCGATGCGCAGGAGCTCGCGCTCCTCGTCGTCTCGCAGCACCGGGGGGCGGGGCCAAGGGGCTTCGGCCACGTCACCTCCGGACCGGCCGCGCGCCCGAGCGCACGTACTCGCAGTAGTCGGCGAGGATCGTGGCGTGATCGAAGCAGAGCTCGCGTGGCAGAGCGTCGAGCGCGAAGACCCGCGCGGCCCTGGCGTCGTCGCCGCCGACCGGGCTGCCCTCGGCGCGCCCGACGAACACAGTCGAGATGGTGTGCTTGCGCGCATCGCGCCTCGGGTCGGAATACACGCCAAGCAGCGCCGTGAGCGTCACGGAAAGACCCGTCTCCTCCCGCACCTCGCGCACCGCCGCGTCGGCGACCAATTCGTCGTAGTCGACGAAGCCGCCCGGCAGCGCCCAGCCGAGCGGCTCGTGCGCACGTTCGACCAGCACGATACCGCCCCCCACTTCGACGACCACGTCGGCGGTGGCAGCGGGGATGCGGTAGGGGGCAGGCATCGTCGGCGCGAGCTTACATCGGGCAGGAGGGAACGGAGATCGCGAGATCGTATGCGGACAGGCGCATAGGACACTCGCCCATCTGATTGGTGCAAATGCATCCGTGCTGGCCGTCGACCACGAAGTGCACGCGCTGGCAGCAGCGGTAATTGGCCGTGCACGATTCGTTCGTGCCAGGGGCGACGACGAAGGTGCAGCGGCACTCGGCTGGCTGCATGAGGCACACCCAGTGGCCATTGGGGGGCAACTCCGGCAGCGTGCCCATGGCCCCGCCCGGACCGCCCGCGCCGCTCATCCCGGCGCTGCCCGCGGCGCCCGCGCCGCCGG
>JAHFDS010000083.1 GCA_023248855.1 Myxococcales bacterium | reverse complement strand
GGCTCTCGTCCTGGCCCGCTGCTCTCCGGCAGCGCCGCGTCACCGTCACCGGCATCGTCGTCACGAAGAAGCTGATTCCGGATCCGGTGGTCGGCCCCAAGGGTGAGATCAGCCAGGGCGCACAGGGCGATCAGACCGTGATCGAGGGCGCGCGCTGGCGCCTCGTGGAGTGAACGACATGGCCAAGCGACTCGACCGCATCGTCGTCGTGGACCTCGAGTCCACCTGCTGGGAGGGCGAGCCCCCGCCCGGCCAGGAGAACGAGATCATCGAGATCGGCGTGTGCACGCTCGATGCGCGGACCGGCGAACGGCTCGAGCGCGCGTCGATCCTGGTGCGGCCCGAGAAATCGCAGGTGAGCGCGTTCTGCACCCAGCTCACGACGCTCACCCAGGCCGACGTCGATGCCGGGATCGGGTTCCGCGAGGCGTGCGCGCGCCTCCAGAAGCAGTACCTGACGCGTGACCGCGTCTTCGCGAGCTACGGCGACTACGACCGGCGCCAGTTCGAGCGCCAGTGCACGGCGCGCGGCGTGGCGTACCCTTTCGGGCCCACCCACCTCAACGTGAAGAACTTGTTCGCGCTCCGGCGCGGGCTCGATCGGGAGGTGGGCATGGACGCCGCCCTGCGCACGCTCGGGCTGCCGCTCGAGGGCACGCACCACCGCGGCGGTGACGACGCGTGGAACATTGCCGCGATCCTCGCAGTCGTGCTCGGGCTGCCCGGCAAGGGTGCTTCGTGATACGCGACGTGGGTGGAGGTGAGGGATGACCCGTACCGCGTGCCTGCTCGCTTCGATTCTCCTGCTCGGCTCGTGCGACGGCGGCGCGCCCGAAGGGCGCACGACCGCCTTCAAGCCAGTGAGCGCGGGCGTCTTCCTGAACTACTTCGGCGGACGGATGACCGTGCGGATGTCCGAGCTCGATCCGAAGGCCATCGGCTACGACCACGTGCCCCGCAGCGCCTTCCTGGTGGTCCCGCTCGGAAACGAGTCACGGACGCGGTTCTCGCTGGTCTCCGCCTCGGAGAAGGAGGTCGGGGGCGCTTTCGCCACCATGCGCGTCATCGAGCACGGGACGCTGCCGAGGCTGTTCGTGATCGAGGCTGGCACGCTGGAGGTGACACCGGGCGAAGCTTCGGGCGGTTTCGGCACGTTCGTGATCCGGCTCGACGCGAGCCTGGTGGATGTCACCGACGGCGGCTCGCGCCTCCACATCGAGGGCACCTTCGAGGCGCCGGTCGAGGGCCTCACCTGATGCCGTCGAGGAACCCGCGCCAGCTCTGCCAGTAGGGCTCGCCGCCCGTGACCCAGCTCGAGTTGTGATCGCCGCCCGGCACGCGGTGAAAGGCGACCGACCTGGCGCCGCGCGCGGCGTCGCGCAGCCGCTCCCCCATCCAGAACGGGACGATCTCGTCGGCGTCACCGTGAACGATGAGCACGGGCGCGGTCACGCGCGGCATCTTCGCGAGCGAGTCGAACCGGTAGGCCACCAGGCGGCGAGCCAGCGGTAGCCCCGTCGGGTCGGCCATGTCCGGGAGCGACGAGAAAGACGACTCGACGATGAGACCGTCCACCGGTTGCCTGGCGGCCAGATCGATCGCGACGGCGCCTCCGAGCGAGCGTCCGAAGACGACCACCTTGGAGCCGGCCGCGCGGCGCCGGGCTTCGGCGAGCGCGACATCGGCATCGGCGAACAGGCCCTGTTCGGAAGGCTTGCCGTCGGAGTCGCCGTAGCCGCGGTACTCGGCCATGAGCAGCGAGATCCCGAGGTCGTGGAGCTGGCGGGCGTTCTCGAGGCGATCGGCCATGACGCCGGCGTTGCCGTGGAAGAACACCAGCGTGACGGGCCGGCCGGCTCCCGGGATCCACCACGCCTGCGTGCGCGTGCCGTCGGCGGCGCGCAGCCAGAGCGCCTCGAACGGCAACCCGACGGCCGCCGGCGTGCGCGGCTGCCCCCGAGTCGGGTGGAAGAGCATGGCGTCGGTGAGCACGCGGCGCAGCATGACGAGCCCGATCAGCAAGCAGAGGACGGTGACCGCGGCGATCGTACCGGGCCGGCGCCATCTGTTGCGAGGATCAGTCATCGCGTTCGACGCGAAAGCGCGGCGAGGCGATCCGCTCGCTCTTGCAGGCCGGGCAGCGTGAAGGGGGCGCGAAGCGTGCGCGGCGGCTGAAGTCGAAGTTGCAGGCGAGGCAGCGAGCGGCCTCGACCACGAGCCGCTCGCCGTGCGCGCGCAGCGAGCGCTCGAGATGCGGCAGGTGCTCGGCGACCTCACGCTCCGAGAGGGAGGCTCGCTGCGACAGCTCGCGCATCGAGAACGTGCCCTCGCGCAGCACGCCGAGGAGCGCCTCGCGGGCCGTCGCGGACCGCTCCGGCGGCCCCTTCTCGATCCGGCGACCCTTCACGGGGGCAGCCTGGACGCCCGGGCCTCGGAGATCAACCGCGTTCTCGCCGAAGGCGGCAGTACGATCGGTTCGTGGCCTACGACGACAAGCTGGCGAACCGGATCCGGGAGGTGCTCGGCCTCGCGCCCGGGATGAGCGAGCGCAAGATGTTCGGCGGCCTCGCGTTCATGCAGCAGAGCCACATGTTCTGCGGCATCGTCGGCGACGAGCTGATGGTCCGCGTCGGTCCCGCGCGGTACGAGGAGGCGCTCGCCGAGCCCCACGTGCGGCCGATGGACTTCACGGGGCGGCCCCTGACCGGCTACGTCTTCGTGGCGGCGACCGGTATCCGCACCAAGGCGGCGCTCTCGCGCTGGGTCGAGTGGTCACTCGGCGTCGTCGCCGCGCTGCCCGCCAAGAAGCCGCGCAAGGCAGCCAGCAAGAGGGCGTTCCCGAAGGCGGGACGCAGGCGACCGTGAAAGCACCGGCGCGTCTCTGGACGGTGGGGCACTCGAACCGATCGCTCGAAGCGTTCCTCGCGCTCTGCCGGGCGCACGGGCTCGGCTGCATCGTCGACGTCCGGCGCCATCCGGCCTCGCGGCGATGGCCGCATTTCTCGCGCGCGCCGCTCGAGCGAGCGCTCCTCGGCAGCGGCCTCCAGTACCTCTGGCTCCCCGAGCTCGGGGGGATGCGAACGCCCCGACCCGGGTCACCGCACACGGCGTGGACCGAGCCGGCGTTCGCGGCATACGCGGACCACCTCGAGTCCGACGAGTGGAAGGCCGGCGCCGAGCGCCTGCTCACGCGGATGGCCGAAGGGCCGACCGCGATCCTGTGCGCCGAGGCCCGCTACACCGAGTGCCACCGGCAGCTCATCGCCGACGCGATGCACGTGTGCGGCGTGGAGGTCGTTCACCTCGTGGACGCGGAGACCACGATCGCCCACCGGCTCACCTCGTTCGCGCGTGTCGAGGCCGGCCAGCTCATCTACGATCGGGGCCAGGTGGGCCTGGGCTTCTGATCCGACGGTCTACTTTCCAGGCAGAATCCTGGGTCAGGCTCGCGTGGTAGATCGTGGAGGTTCGTCCGCTTGGAGCCATCCATGTTCGAGCCTTTTCCCGCGCTCAAGAAGAAGTGCACCGGAGACCCGCAGTACCAGACCGTTCTTGAGCCTATCGAGGACGCCGAGTATCACCTCGACCATGCCCGTCGTGAGGTCGAGATGTGTCAGCAACCGGCGCGCGAAAGCCAAGTGCACCTTCACGAAGGCGAGGTGGTCATTCTCTACCACCACGCCGCGGCGATTGCGCAGCACGGCGACACCGCAGTGCGCGCGGCAATCTCGGCGCTCGAAGTGGGACTCCAGGTCACGAACGTCGCGCTGGGGCTCGGCCTCGCGCGAAAGAAGGTGGACCACCTCGAAGTCAGGAAGAAGCTCTCGATCGGGTCGCCGATCCTCGCTGAGCTAGGCGCTATCTTTGAGTCCATCGGGTACGAGCTTTTCGTCAACTACCGCCACTGGATCACCCACCGAGGAGCGCCCCGCGTAATCTCGGGGTGGCGGGGAGCGCCCGTCGAGGTGCCGATCGAGCGGCCCCGCCCCGACTCCCCGCGCTTCGAGGCAGACCTCGAGCATGCTCAAGTCCAGGCGATCAACGACTTCCTGCGTACCAACTCAGAGGTGATCTGCCGGCCGTTTGTCCCGCCGGTGCACCGCCTCGTCGATGATCGGCGCGGCCCGGAAGGCAGAGAGTTCCTCGGCGCCGACAAGGCACCCGGAATCGTCGTTCAGAACTGCACTGTTTCGATCGGCCACTTGAAGGAACCGGCTAGCGCGTATCGTGCACGCAACCAGGTGGACCTCGGCGCGCCCGATGCCACAATCGCCGGAGAAGCCATGCATCGCTACCCGGCGCGAGACTACATGCACGCGGTGGACGAAGCGGTGATGTTCGTGGCGGGCTGTCTAAGCGGCGAGTGGGACCGGCTGCTAGCGGCTGCCCTGGGTCCAACCACCTCGACGTAGGACCGGCTCGGAGCAGAGTGACAACCAGCTGACAGGGAGGCGTCGAAGCTCCAGCGCCTCTTTCCGGAGTGCGGACAGCATTCGCTCACGAGCCGCGTCAGCGTGAACTGTCGCTCCTACCAGGCAGGGCCCGAGCCCGCTCACCCAGGGGGGTTCCGAACTTGTCTTGGTTGGCTCGGCGCCGCCATGAACCGGAAGGTGAGGTTGATGCGCGGCGCGGTGACCGATGGGCTCTTCGGCAGTGCGTGCCGGTAGTCGAGCTGGCTCCGGCCCTCCATCACGAAGAGGCCACCGTCGGTAAGGTCGACGGCGAAGCGCTGCTCCGAGCGCTTGTGCGCGATGCGAAAGCGCCTCGTGGCGCCGAGGCTGAGCGACGCGACCGCGGGGTGGCCGCCGTGCGGGTAGTCGTCGTCGCTGTGCCACGACACCGAGTCGGCGCCGTCGCGGTAGAGGTTCGCGAGCACGGTGTTGAACGGATGGCCGGTCGCGGCCGCGATGCGCGCGCGAAGCGCGTCGAGCCGGGGCGGCACCGCGGAGGCGCCGTGGATGAGGCCCGAGTACGCGTAGGCGTGCGGGCCGTAGAACGCGACGCGCCTCGGCATCGCGACCTCGCGGGCGCCCAGGCGGAGCACCGGGTCCTCCCACGCGATCTCGGCAAGCAGCGCGGCGTAGAGTGGGCCGGTCTCCTCGGGTGCGAGCCACCCGGGCAGCCACCGGAAGCCATCCGGCAGTGTCGGAGCGAGGCCGTGCAGATCCAGCTGACGCATCGACGTACGTCCGAAGTATGACGTTCTTCCGCCTGCGGCGGAGGTATGACGTGTCCGCAGGAAGCGACATGAACGTCAAGCAGGTGATCGTGATCCGCAAGGACCTCAAGATGCGCAGGGGCAAGGAGATCGCCCAGGGCGCCCACGCGTCGATGGCGTGGCTGACGAACCGGCTGCGCGCGACCAGCGCCGAGGCCGGGCGGTTCGAGGTCGAGCTCACCGAGGCCGAGCGCGCCTGGGTGTTCGGGCGATTCACCAAGGTGTGCGTCCAGGTCGACAGCGAGGCCGAGCTGCGCGCCATCCACGAGGAGGGTCGTCGCCGCGGGATCGCGTGCGAGCTCATCATCGACTCCGGCCGCACCGAGTTCGGTGGCGTGCCGACGCCGACCTGCTGCGCCGTCGGTCCCGCGCTGGCGGAGCAGGTGGACGAGGTCACCGGGGCCCTGAAGCTCTACTGATCGAGCGCGCGCATGCCCGAGCAGCTCAACTTCTTCGGCCAGTGGGAGCGCGTGGAGGATCCCCCGCCTGCCCCCGAGCCGCCGGCGCCCGAGCTGCCGCCGACACCCGTCGATCCGCGGCAGACGTTCCTGTTCGACGGGCCTCACCGGCCGCGCCTCGAGATGGAGCAGGCGTGCGAGCGACTCGACGCGGAGGGTGTGCGTGCTGCTTGGCGCGCGGCCGTCGCGCGGGTGCCGGACTGGGAACCGGCGGCCCTGTGGCCGCGCTGGGCCGAGGATCTCGAGTACCTGGTGGGCACCGAGACCGCACCGATTCCTGCCCGGGAGCAGGTCACGCGAGCGCGGGCGCTGCGCGATCGCAGCAGTGTCGGCGAGGGAGCGTCGTTCGAGGGCATGGGCGAGGCACTGCGGGCTCGGGTCGGCGTGGCCGCCCTCGAGCGGGCGGTGGCTCGGCTCACCGAGCTCGAGGGGCCGGCGGCACGGCTCGAGGACGGCTCGTTCGCCGCCGCGCTGCTCCTCGGCGTCAGAGCTGCTGACCACGCCGTGGCGACGCTGGCGGATGCCGTGCGAGCGGCGCCCTCGGATGGGCGGCTGCGCGCCCTGCACGCGGAGGCGCTCGCGCTGGCGGGTCGACACAACGAGGCGCTGGTGGCATGTCGTGATGCGTGCCTGCACGATCCGCTCGCGCTCGAGGGCCTCGAGCCGAGCTGCCCGGCCGTGCTCGACCTGCTCGATGCCGCGACGGACCTGGACCTCCCCGAACCTGCCTGCGCGTGGCTTCCGGTCCTGGCCGACCTGCAGGGCAGGCTGCACTTGCCGGCCTGGGCCACGCCCGCGCCCGAGGAAGCCTCGGTCGCTCGCGTGGTCGCCGCGCAGCTCGCCGACTACCGCCTCCGCCGCCAACGCGACGGCGACGAGCCGGGGCGGATCGCCGCCAAGCGCGCCATCCTCAGGCTCGAGCCGCGGCTCAAGGAGCTCGTCCGCCGGCTGTGAGGCCGATCCCGGGATCGTAGAGCCACGGATCGCGACCACGCCGCCCACAGTCCCTGGGGCCCCCCGAAACGTGCCAGCAGACCCCCGGCCTAAAGGGGCCTAAAGGCCCGCGCGCCCGATGGCCTCGAGCTCTTGCGCGTAGAACCTCGCCTCGTCGGCAAGGCCGTTGGTGCGGCTGAACTCGGCGAGGCGCTCGAGGTGACGCCGGGCGTTCCCGCCCGTCGCCCAGAGGAGCTTCGGCAGGCACTCGGGACAGAGCGCGAGCGTGCCTCGGTCCGCCTCCTCGAGGCTGTTCGAGCCGGCCATGTTGCACTCCCAGGCGGTGCAGTGGTTCATGCCGAACATGTGGCCGGTCTCGTGCGTCGCCGTGCCGATCGTGCGGAGCAGGACGGTGCGGAACTCCTGCTTGCTCTCGGACGGGTCGCCGAAGCGGTGCATCGACCAGACGCCGACCCGACGGCGCAGGTACGCCTCGCCGAAGACGAAGTTCCAGGAGGGCTCCGGGTAGAGGTCGACCGTCGTGAACGCGATGAGCGCGACGGCGTCCTTGGGCAGCCGCGGACGGAGCACCTGGTCGAGGATGTACGTCGTGTGCAGCTGGTGCGTGCCCCACTCCGGGTGCTCGCGCTGGGCGCGCGCGGGAATGACCGACAGCGGCAGGTGCGGCAGGACCTGGACGGGCAGGTCGAAGTAGCGGCCCATGAAGTCGACCGTCAGCGTCAAGATTCGCCATTCGGCCTTCGAGAAGGGGCCAAGGGGCTGGATGTAGAGGTGGTCACGCTCGGGCGTGGCGACCACGGGCTTTTCGGCGAGCCACTCCTCGAACGTCTGGCCGTCCTCCTCGTGCTCGGCGAGCCAGTCGCCCGCCTCGGGCTTGCCGGGGCGCTCGTGCAGCGGCGTCATGACCTTGCGCAGCTTGCCGAGCTCGATGTTGCGCTGTCCGTCACGCGCGGGTCGGGGAGCCGGCGCGGGCGTCGCCGCGTCTGCGGACGAGCGCGGCGCAGCAGGACTTGTAGGGCGCCCTGGTGGAGACGCCTTCGAGCAGCCTGCCTGCCCCAGGGCGCTGAGCGCGGCCAGCGCGAGCCAGCGGTACCTCACGGAGGTCAGGTCGACGCCGTCCGCGCCCGCAGTGCGGCCCGGCGCGCGAGGCTCTCGGCCGGCCAGTGCACCTTGGCGTCGTAGTACTCGGGGACGGCGGGCGTGCCGGCGGGGAGCACCACCCAGGGCTGCTTCGACGCCGTGAAGATGTGGATGTCGGGCGGCAGCGCGTCCGGGTCGTCGAGCGTGCCGACGCGCACGAAGTGAACGGCCGTGCCGGCGCCAGCGTAGTTGCTCCACACCGCGATGCGGCAGGTCGGGCAGCGCCAGATCTTCTGGCCCTTGCCGCTGTTCGAGGGCGTGCCCACGCACTCGGGCGCACCGGCGAGCAGGAGCACCCGATCGGCCTCGATCATGGCGTTGAGCGCGAACGACGCGCCGGTCTCGCGCTGACACCACCGACAATGGCAGCAGTGCACGAACAGGGGCCGGCTCGTCATCCGGTACCGGACCGCGCGGCAGGTGCAGCCGCCCTCGAGGGAGAGCGATTCGGTCATCGCGTGCCTCCAGCGGGCGAGAGGCCGAACACCCGCGCGGCGTTGTCGTGGAGGAAGAGCCGGCGGGCCTCGTCGTCGAGCTCGAGCGCGTCGAGCTCGGCCAGACACGCTCCGGGCATGAGCATCGGGTAGTTGCTCCCGAAGAGAACCTTCTTGCGGCCGTGGCCGCGCAGGTACTGCACGAGCTCGGGCGGGTAGCGCTTCGGCTTGTAGGCGGACGTGTCGATGTAGACGTTCTCGTACTTGGTCGCGAGCGAGATCATCTCGGCCGTCCACGGGTAGCCGATGTGCCCACCGACGATCGTGAGCTCGGGGAAGTCGAGCGCGACCTGGTCGAGGTACGGGATCGGCCGCCCGGGCTCGGACGGACAGAGCGGCCCGGTGTGCCCCACCTGCAGGCAGAACGGCACGCCGAGCTCGATGCAGGCGACGTAGAGCGGGTAGTAGCGCCGGTCGTTCGGCGGCGCGTTCCACAGCCAGGGCAGCACGCGCAGGCCGCGGAAGCCGAGCTCGCCGACGGCACGGCGGAGCTCGCGCACGGCCTCCATCGGCCGCCCGAGGTCGACCGAGGCGACGCCCACGAAGAGGTCGGGCGCGGCGCGCACGATCGCGGCGACGTCGTCGTTCGACAGGATGGGACCGGTGGGTCCCCACCAGGCCGAGACGAGCGCCCGCTTCACGCCCGCCGCCTGCATCGCGCCGACGGTCATCGCCACCGGGACCTCGGCGGGCGCGCTCTGGCGGGTCCAGCGCAGCAGGGACGCGAACATCGGGTGCTGCAGGAACCCGGGCGTCGGGTGCTGCATCCAGGCATCGGTGACGGGCTGTGGCTCGCTCATCTCAGTGCTCCTTCTGCGGCACGCCGTCGCCGAGGTCGTAGTAGTCGCCCTTGTCGGCCACGTGGATGTGCACCCGGATGCGCGTGTCCGTCGGAGGCTCCAACGCGCCCATCGCCACGCCGATCCAGGAGTGCTTCGCCTGGTCGATCGGGTCCCAGAACAGGGAGGACCCACAGGCGGAGCAGAAGCCGCGACGCGCCTTCTCGGAAGACGGGAACCAGGTGACCTTGTCGGCGCCCCGGATCGTCAAGGCGGCGCGCGGCACGTCGGCCGACACGAAGAAGTGCCCCGACCACCTGCGGCACTGCGAGCAGTGGCAGGCATCAGGCGGAGGCAGGGCACCCGCGACCTCGAAGGTCACGGCCCCGCAGAGGCAGGATCCCTTGTGCACCACGCGCTCCTCCTGGAGACCAGGCGCGAGCGTAGCCGAGATCATCGAGGGATCGATCGCGACCACCCCGCGGCCACAGTCACGGGGCCCCCCTGAACGTGCCAGCAGACCGGGGGCCTTCGACGTGCGCGAAGTACACTCCGATTTGCCGTGGCGCTGATGGACCGACTGCAACCATGAAGCTCGCCTGGCTGACCGACATCCACCTCGATTTCCTGAGCCTCGAGGCCGTGGAGCGCTTCGCGGCGGGCATCGCGGCCACCAAGGCCGACGCCGTGGCCATCAGCGGCGACATCTCGAACGGGCCGCTCCTTGGGACCCACCTGGCGATCCTGGCGCGCGTCATCCCGTCGCCGATCTACTTCGTCCTCGGGAACCACGATTTCTACCAGGCCTCGCTCACGCGAATCGCGGACGAGGTGCGCGGCCTCTGCGAGCGCGAATCGAGGCTGATCTGGCTACGTGACGCGGGCGTCGTCCGCCTCGCCGAGGACGTGGCGCTCATCGGCCATGACGGCTGGTACGACGGCCGTCACGGCTCGTACTGGAAGACGAACGTCGCCTTGAACGACTTCCATCTCATCGAGGAGCTCCGGGGCAAGCACGGCCACGACAGGCTACGGCTCATGCAGAGCCTGGCCGACGAGGGCGCCGCGTACCTCGAGACGGTGCTCCAAGATGCGATGGCGGCTTGCCGGCGGATCGTGGTCGTCACGCACGTGCCGCCGTTCCCGGCGTGTGCCACCTACCAGGGCCGCCCGTCCGACGAGAACTGGCTGCCCTTCTTCTGCTGCCGGTCCATCGGGGATGTGCTCCGGAAGGCAGCCGCTGCGCGGCCCGATCGCGAGGTGCTGGTGCTCTGCGGCCACTCGCACGGCGGCTCCGATGTCGAGATCCTGCCGAACCTCCGCGTGCGCACCGGCGAGGCCGAGTACCGGCGGCCGGTGGTGCAGGATGTGCTCGATTTCGGCAACCCGACGGAGGCGACATGAGCAAGGCGAAGGCGCTGGAGCAGGTGGGCGAGGGCATCTGGTCGATCACACGCCCGATGCGATTCTGGGGCATCGAGACGGGCACGCGCATGACCGTGATCCGCCTCGAGGACGGCGGCCTCTTCGTGCACTCCGCCGTGGGGCTCGATTCCGAGACGCACGCGGCGGTCGATGCCCTCGGTCCTGTTCGGGCGGTCGTTGCACCGAGCAAGTTCCATCACGTGTTCGTGCCGGCGTGGCGCGATGCGTACCCGGAGGCGATTCTCTGTTGCTGTCCAGGCCTGGTGGCGAAACGGCCCGATGTGTCCTGGCATCGCGTGCTGGGCGACCAGCCCGAGGCGCTGTGGAGCCGCGACCTCGAGCAGGTGCACTTCGGCGCCCGCACGCTCGAGGACGAGGTGGTCTTCTTCCACCGTCCGAGCCGCACGCTCGTGTGCTCGGACATGGTGTTCAACCTGGCCAAGCATCCGTCACGCCTGACGCGCGCGGCGGCGTGGCTCCTCGGGAACCGGGAGCCCGGCGCCACCTACCTCGAGCACGTGATGGTCCGTGAGCGAGCCGCCGCTCGCGACCAGATGGACCGCATGCTGCGCTGGGATTTCGAGCGAATCCTGCTCGCGCATGGCGAGCCGATCCTCGCGGGCGGTCGCGAGACGCTGCAGCGCGCCTACGCCTGGCTGTAGATCACGCGGCGGGCGGCGCTGCCGTCTTGCGCTGCGTCGTTACAGGGGGCGGTGCCACCGTCTTGCGGACGGGAGCCGGTGCGGGCTTGGCCGCCGCCCTCTGCCCGTTTCCCTTGGCTGCGGCCTTCACCGGCGCCGCCTTCCTGGGGGCGGCCTTCTTCGGCGCGGCCTTCGCGGGCGCGGCCTTCGCGGCCGCCTTCCTGGCCGCGGCCTTCGCGGGCGCGGCCTTCGCCGGTGTCGCGGTGGACACAGCTGCCGCCTTGGCCTTCGTCGCCCTCTTGGGCGCAGCCTTGGCTGCCTTGCCCTCTTTGAGCGCAAGCCAGGCGGCGCGGGACATGCCCTTGTGCTCGTCACACAGCCACCGGAATCGCGGGCCACGGCCGGGCTTGCCGCACCCGGGCACCGGGCACGTTCGGGTGACCTTGGCCTTCGCGACCGGGCGCGTGACAGGGCGCGGCTTCTGAGCAGACCTGCGCGCTCGCACCGAGGACGGGCCCGCGGCCTCTCCGAGCGCGGCCGCGATCCGATCCATCACGCGCGATTCCGCGAGGGCGAGCACCTGGGAGACGAACCCATCGACCAGGTTCCGGAGCACATCATCACTGGCGAGCTTTCGACGCGGCACTGGAACCCCCGGGATCTGGTGTGGCGCTGATTAGGCGCAGGGGCGTAGGGCCCGTCAAGCCAATCTGCGAACGCGCGCAGGGACGAACGGCGAGGTACCCGATTCGAGCTTGATGAGGGTAGTCGGCCCGTGAGGGCGAGCCGACAGATCTAGGCCTCGACGCAGCCGTGATTCGCGAGGTCGCTCGCCGAGATGACCGACTCGACCGCCTGCGCACCAGGAGCACCGCTCGTGCTCGAGCCACGGCCGTGCGATCCTGGCGTGCGCGCGCATGCCCTCGGTCAAGGTCGACGTTCTCCTCGAGCGCAAGCACCCCAAGCTGGCGGCGTTCGTGGTCATCCCGGCCAGCAGGGTCGCCCGCTGGAAGCTCACGGGCACGACCACGGTCGAGGGCACGCTCGACGGGTTCCCTCTGGGTCGGCGGTCGCTCCATCGCTGGGATGACGAGCGCTGGTTCATCGAGCTCCACCGGGAGACGCTCGACCAGCTCGGCAAGGGACCCGGCGAGCAAGCTCGGCTGGTCATCTCGATCGCCTCGGCCGCGCTGCCTGCCGAGCTCCAGGCACTCATCGACACGGAGCCGGCGGCGCGAAGGCGCTGGGAGGCACACACGTCTGCTCAGCAGCGCATGCTGCGCGAGGAGATCCTCGGCGCCAAGTCGCCCGCCACGCGGGAGCGTCGGGCTCGTCGCGCGCTCCTACCGGAACCCGAGCCGCCGGCACCGAAGGTACCGGGCCTTGGTAACTCGCCTCGGGCCCTCATCGTGCGGATCATCGGAGAGCGCTTGCCTGGCACGCGCTGTGGGCCGTACAGCGACGTCCAGGTGGGGATGCCGCAGAAGGTTGGCTGCGGTCCAGACGAGCTCGTACCCGCCGATGTCGCGCAGGTCTCCTGGGAGACGTCCGTGGAAGTGCGCGAGCAGGATGGTCGGCCGGCGTTCCGTGGACGGGCGGTGAACGGTCCCCCGCGAGAACGCTTCCTCTACCTCACGTGGATCGGCAGAGAGGGTCGCGCGAAGCCGGCGATGTTCCGGCGAGCCAAGCTCCGCCTGGACGCCGTCCCCGGTGACGTGCTCGCGAAAGCGCTGCGGTCCGGGGTGCTCGTGGGCAGGCTCGCCCTGACGGACTCTGACGGGATGCCGGTGTGCGCGTCCGTCCGGCCGCCGGCGATCACCTGGTCGGAAGGATGAGCTTCCTCATGAGAGGTCACCCATGAGCATGATTGGGAACTTCCGTCTCGTAGAAGCCCAGGAGCTCGAGCGTCTTCTCGCCGAGCCCGAGGCAATCGAGAACCTCCTCTGCGCCGACGATGACGAGGCAGGTGACGGCGCCCCGGACTCCACCCAGCTCGACATCGACAAGGCCTGGCACGGGCTGCACTTCCTCTTCACAGGAACCGCCTGGGAGGGCAAGCCGCCTCTCAACTTCATCGCGGGCGGCGGCCAGGAAGTCGGCGACGTGGATGTTGGGTACGGACGGGCCCGCGCCTTCACGAGCGCCGAGGTCAAGGAGATCTCGGCCGCGCTGACCGGCCTCTCGACCGCGGACCTCCGCAAGCGCTTCGACCCCGCGAAGATGATGAAGCTGCAGATCTACCCCGAGATCTGGGATCGCGATGCGGCCGACGACGACACGCTCGCGTACCTGCTCGAGTACTTCGAGCAGCTCAAGGCATTCCTCGCACACGGCGCCGAGCGCAACTTCGCGCTCCTCGTCTACCTGAACTGACGCTACCGCCGCACATGTGCCCCGACGTTCCCGCGCACCATCTCGTGGACGCCGGCGACCGTGAACTCGATCGCGAGCGCCGAGAGCAGCAGGCCGAGCACCGGGCCGAGCAGGTCGAGGACGCGACGGGACAGCCGGGCCTCGATGGCCTGCGCGCCGCGGAGGGCGAGCCAGGTCACCAGCATCGTCACGCCGATGGCGCCCAGCACCGGGAGCGCCCAGATCCAGCCGCGGTGCCGCGAGGTCAGGACCATGACCGTCGTGATGGCACCCGGACCGGCGAGGAGCGGCACGGCGAGCGGAATGAGGGAGATGTCCGCTCTGGGGGGCGTCGGCTCGGCGCCCACGAGCGTGCGTCGCGGCGAAAGCATGTCGAGGCTGATGCGCAGGAGCAGGAGTCCGCCGGCGATCTGGAAGCCACCCAGCGTGATGCCGAAGAAGCGGAACACGAGGCCCCCGGCCAGAGCGAAGGCGGCCAGCACAAGGCCCGCCGTGATGGCGGAGCGCCGAGCGATGGCGCGGCGCTCGGTGGGGCTCTCTCCCGTGGTCAGCGCGAGGAAGACGGGCACGGCGGCCAGCGGGTCCACGATGAGCAGGAGCGCCGGGACGGCCAGGACGCCGCTTACGACCAGATCCCAGATCACGACGCGCTCGCGGGACGCTCGCCAGGTGGGGAGATCTCCTCGTCGCCCTCGTCCAGGGGCGGGAGTGCGGTCGCGTCCTCGATGGTCAGGGTCACCTGCCAGGGGTGGCCCATGCGCTCGGCGAGCGCGATGCGGGCGAGGAGCTTCCGGGCGCGCGGGGAGAGGAGCTCTTCCAGGCTGCGTTGCCCCTCGGTCGGCGCCTCCTGCGCGGCCCTGTTGAGGAGGCCAATCTGCTGGAGCACTCGTCCGCGGTCCTCCGCGAGCCGGCGGATGGACTCGAACCAGCGGTTGGCCGCCTCGATCCGGCTGGCGTCCACCGCGCAGCGCATCTGGTCGCGAGCCTCCCGCTCCAGGCGATCGAGGCTGTCGAGCAGTTGCGCCAGCGCCTGCTTCGGCTGGAGGTAGTCGATGTTGTTCGGGTCGGCCGCGATCGCCTTGAGATCCGCGTCCGCCATCTCGGGGCGGATGTCGAGGTGCTCTGCGATCTCCTCGGCGGCCACGCCCTCGCCGAGGAGCTGGGCGATGCGCCGCCGGCGGGCCGCGGTCTCGAATCGGGTGCTCATCGGGCACGCTTCCTTTCGCGTCGCGCGCGCATCGCGGCGAGCCACATCGGCGAGCGCTTCACGCGCGGACGCAGCTCCACGCCGTGGCGCCGCAGGGTGCGCCACACGCTCGACGAGGAGCTCCGGTAGTGACGCGCGATCGCGTGCGTCGAGTATCCGGCGTGGTAGTCCCTGCAGACGCGCGCGGCCTGGGGAGCATGGAGGGGCTTGCGACGCCGCTTCGGGCCAGCTGCCGGCGCTCGGCGCGATGGGCGCGGTTCCGCCCGGGCGCGCGGGTGCTCCGACCGCAGCTGGTCGAGGAGCGACGGCATGTGCTTGCGGAGCCACCGCCTCAGGCGGTCCGGAGCAAGCCGCACCTCCTTTGCCATCGCCGCGAGGGCGAGGTTGCGCCCGCGCAGCAGGTGGATCGCGTTCCGGCGCATGTCGATCGCGAGGCGCTCGCGGGCTGTGGGCCGGCGCCGGTAGCAGAGGCCGCGTCCGCGCAGGCGCGCGTGGATGGCCTGGGCACTGACGCCGTAGACGTCGGCGATCTCGGCCGCGGAGGCCCCCGCGTGGAACATCCGGACGATCTCGTCGACCTGCGTGGGCGAGAGACGCGCGCGGTGCCTCACGGACGGTCTCCACGCCGCCGCTGGGACAACGCCTCGCGCTGGGCGAGCAGCATGGTCTCGGCGTGCTTGAGCAGCGCCTTGCCGATCCACTCGCCAGCCGTTCCGAGGCCGCGCGCGAGCTGGCTCGCGGCCAGGTAGACCACGACGCCCCAGAAGAGGTGGAGGTAGAGCGGCATCACCCCGCCTTGGTTGCCGGCTCGGGCGCGAGGAGCGCATCCACGCGGGCGAGGAGCTCGGGCACGCCGGTGGCGCGACGCAGCACGTGCGTGAACGCGCGGTCCGGGAGGTGGTCGCAGGCCGTCTCGCTCGGATCGCGATCGCCCGAATCGGGCACGTCCGTGCGGACGAGGCGCCAGACCTGGCCGCCCAACCGCTCGAGGGCCTGCTTCTCGTTCGGGTAGCGCACGTCGTCAACCACGACGCGCGTCGCGCTCGAGCGCTGGAGCTCGGCGCGCCAGAGGTCGATCCAGAGCGTCGGCGAGATGTGCGTGCGCCCTCCCCCACCGACGATCTGCAGCACCTCGCGCGGGCTGTAGAGGCGGGCGGGGCCCTTGAACAGCGGCGCGTACACCAGGCGCCAGCGCTCCGCGAGCTGGGCGCGATCCATGCCGAGCGGTCGGGGGTCGCCCTGGAACAGCAGCTCGACCGTGGCGTCCGCGAGCGTCTGTGCGTCCAGGCCCGCCACGTCCACGCACGGGGCCTCCTTCAGGAAACCGTCCGTCTGGGCCTCGCTCATACCGAAGAGCTGCGCCGCGATGACCTCCTTGAGGGGGCCGGCGAAGCGGATGCGCTCGAAGCCGTACCTGGCGAGCAGGTGCGTGGCCACCGTGGTCTTCCCGTGCCCCTTCTTGCCGTGAAGGCCAATGAGCAGCCGCGGTGGGCCGGGCTCCTGGGGGCGGCCAGCCGCGAGGAGCCGCCGGCGCAGCCGCTGGCTCTCCTCCTCGGCCTCCACCTGGGCACGGACGCTCGTGGTGGCGGCGCTGGGGCAGGAGCACCGGTCGGCCTCCTGGAGCTCGAGACAGCGGTCGTTGGCAATGAGGCCACCCTTCCGAGGGCAGAGCACGCAGTTGAGCGCTTCCCAGTCCTTCCTGGCGTCCGGGTCCCGCGTGAGCTGCAGGGCTTGCGAGGCCCTCATGGCGTGCCCTCTGCCTGCGCAGCAGCCGCGAGCTCGGGCACGAGCGCACGGACCTCTTCGTCGACGGCGGCGCGATCGCGCACCAGGAAGAACAGCGCGTCGCGCACGTACTGGAGGACCGGCCGGTGCTCCTTGCGCGCGATGAGCCGGAGCGCCTCCGCGTGTCGGGCCTCGACCTCGACCGAGATCCTCATGGTGCGTGTCATGCCCGTGCTCCCTTGCGCGCGCCGTGACGGAACACGGCGATGCGCGGCTTCATCTCCTCGCGGCTGCGCAGGAAGACCTTGCGCGTCCACTCGATGCCGTTCTGCGCGGTGATGCCGTGGACGAGCTGGACCGGGACGTTGGCCTCGACGATCACCTTCGAGAAGGCGTTCGCACCGATCCAGTTGCCGTTGACGATGGTGTCGCCGAGGCTCGACGAGATGGCAGCCTCGGCGTGGAAGTGACCGATGTGCAGGTAGTTGACGGGCTTCTGCAGGACCTGCTGGTACTTGCCGACCGCGCGCTGCAGGCCATAGAAGGGCAGGCCGCCCCAGCCCCGGATGTCGTCGCCGTGCACGAGCAGGTGCGTCCAGCCCCAGGTCTCGACGACCTGGAACCAGCTCTGCGGAAAGTGGCAGCTGACGTTGCCGAGCCCGAGCGCCCCGAGGCGCAGCTCGATGATGTGGTAGAGGACGAGGTCCCAGTTGCAGCGGTAGGGCGCCTCGCCGTAGCTGCCCACGCGGCCGTGGTTGCCGCCGACGCCGTAGAGCGTGAACTGGACGTCAGGAAACGTCGCGGCGATGCGCGCAAAGGCCTGGGCGAAGTCGTTCGCGCCGTGGACCACCTGCTTGTAGACGTCGAAGTCGAGCTCGTAGACCTGGCCCTTGAAGATGTTGTGGCCCTCGACGATGTCGCCGAGGAGCGCGATCACCACGCCCTCGAGCGGGACCGACTGGCGGCGCTCGCGGATGGTCGCCGTGACGACCTCCTCCCAGCGCGCGAGCTTGGCCAGGAAGATGGCCCAGTCGTGCTGGTTGAGGCCCCCCATCTTCTCGAGCTCGACGCGCGTGCCGAGCTGGACGTCCGAGACCTCGCACCAGATGAGCTCGAGCCGTCCGGCTGGCGGGTGCTCGGGCGGCGGCTCGGGCACGACCTGCAGCACGTCGGGCTCGATCTTGGTGAGGGCCGCGTCGACCTTCTCGAGGATGATGTCGGTCATCCCCTGCATGCGGCGCTGCCGGGCGTGGTCCTTGGCCTTCACCCGGGCGTAGAGCTCGTCGCGGGGCGTGAGCTCGGCGGGGCGTTTCTCGGCCTTGAGGAGGCTCGTCGGCGTCGGCTCGCCGTGCCGGCGAAAGGCGTTGCCGAGCGCGTCGCGGGTCACCGGGAGCCCGGTGGCCTTGGCGATGTCGGGCAGCGCCCCCGCCAGGGTGGTGTGGTGCCGGAGCACCTTCCGGGCGGCAGCGATGAGCTTGCGGTTCCAGACCATCATGCGCGGCCTCACGTCAGGGCGAACGCCATGCGCTTCGCGAGGCGCTCGGCGGCGAACACCGCGTACGTCGCGGCGTCCAGGAAGTGCGCGTCGCCGCGCGTGTAGACCCAGTCGTAGGTGTAGTCGCCGGTGTGGATGCGCTTGTGTTCGTCGTTGAGCGCCATGCGCTCGCGGCGCTGCCGGATCACCGACGTCAGGTGGTCGCGGAAGTGCGTGTAGAGGTTCGTGGGACCGAGCAGGCCCCGCGCGTCACGCAGCACCTGCTCGTAGCCGTCCGGCGGTGGGATCGCGATGCGGCGGTCCTGGAACTGCTGGAGCGCGAACTCGATGGCCGTGTACTTGTTGAGCTGCACCGTCCACGCGACCTTGGTCATCGCGGTCGCGCGGCGGACCGGGACGGGCTGCTTGCGCCTGTCCGACCACTGCACCATCTGCAGGGCGTTCGGGTTCCACCAGGCGAGGAACACCTTGCGCGGGAAAGCGCGGGCGAGGTTCGCGGCCTCGTTGAAGTTCGGCATCGCGTCGCAGACGCAGACGTCGATGTGGTCGAGCTTCATGAGCTCGTGGCAGCGGCGAAAGGGATCGTCCTCCTCGATGACCTCGAGCCGCACGAGGCGCCGCGCAGTGCCGGTCTGCTGGAGGACGACCACGTAGTTGAAGCCGGCCATCTGGTCGATGCCCATGCACATCCGGCCCTCGGGCTTGCCGTCGCGCAGGGCGGGCTCGTCCCAGGCGATGCCCGAGGTGACACAGGCGTCGAGCTCGTCGGCGGTGAGCCCGATGTTCTTCGGGTCCACGAACGGGACACCGAGCTTGGCGTTGTAGAACTCCTGGCGGTTGTCGGTCTCCTGGAAGGTCTGCCAGATGCGGCGTGGCGACAGGTACCGCGAGAGCATCTGGTGCACGTGGTAGCCGCGCAGGGCGGAGCCGGGGTTGTGCGGGACGAAGCGGCCGTTCTGCGGGTCCTCGATGCGGTGGCCACAGCGCGGGCAGCGGTAGTAGCAGTCGCCGCCGGCGGTCACGGCAATGCAGTCGGGGAACACGTCCGAGAGCACGACGCCATCGGGGCAGCCGCAGCGGGTGTGGAAGTAGTGCTGGTCCGAGCGCAGGAAGCGCGCGTGGATGTCCGCGTTCGGCAGGCCCGCCGTCGAGGCGAAGTACTTCACCTGGTAGGCGGAGTGCGAGACGCGCTCCTCGGCCTGGCTGATGTCGCGGCTCTCGACCAGGCGCACCTCGTCGAACGCGAGCACGTCGAGCGGCGTCGAGTCCTTCGAGGCCGTGCCGCCGATGTGCTGGAGGTAGAGCGAGCTCGGGCCGAACTGCTTGAGCGACAGCGTCCCGCCCTCGCGCAGCCGGGCGCGCAGCGCGGGGTTCTCGTCGATGAGCTTCGAGAGCCGGTCCTTCGAGAGCTTTTCGACGCCCTCCTTGGTCGGGAAGTAGAGGCCGGCCTTGACCGTGTGCTCCGAGACCCACCAGAGCAGCCGCAGGAGCAGCCAGACGGTCGCGCCGATCTGCGCGGCCTTGAGGAGCACGATCTCGTCGGCGTCGTCCTCGTAGAGCGGCAGGAGGTAGCGGTGCGCCTTCCAGTCGAACGGGCGGCCGTCGACGCGGAAGTCGCTCTTGACGAGCCACTCGAGGAACGGCGCGCTCACGTGCTCACCCGCGGCCGCGCGAAGCACATGCGCGCGAAGTCGTTCTCGATGGCCACGATGCGGCCCTTGCGCTCGGACCGGTTCTTGGCGAGGAAGAGCCGCATCTGCGGCGGGTCCATCAGCTCCTCTTCCTGCGTCTGGCAGAGGGCGATGACGACGTCGGCGATCATCGCCTTGTCGAAGCTCTCGGAGAGGTCCTCGAGGCCGACGACCTCCTTCTTGAGCGCGTTGCGGTTGGCCTGGGTCGCGGTCCAGACCGGGCAGTCGAGCTCGACGGCGAGGCCGCGGATCTGCTCGAACGTGCTGGCGAGCTCGTGGCGGCGCTCGTTGTAGCGGGCCTGCGACTTGAGCAGGTCGCCGTAGTCGATGACGACCATGTCCGGGCGGAAGCCCGTGGCCGTGAGCTGGTCGAGGTGGGCCTTGATCATCGCCACCGTGGCGACGTGCGGCGGCCACTGCTTGATGATGAGCGCGTCGCCGAAGGTCTCGAGGAGGCGCGCCAGCTTGAGCGCGACGTCCTCGGCGTGCTCGTCGAGCTCGCTCATGCGCAGGCCCGTCCACGCCGCGTCCGCGCGCGAGGCCACGGCACCGGCGGACATCTCGAGCGTGTAGAGCACGACGCGGGCGCCGCTGACGAGCGCGCGCCGCGCGAACGACAGGAGCGCGATGCTCTTGCCCCGGTTGGTGGGCGCGAGGATGAGCCCCATCTCGCCAGCGGAGAGGCCCCCGCGATGGAGGTGGGCGTCGAGCTCGGCCACGCCGGTCGGGAAGACGCGGAGCAGGCTCTCGTCGTGCATGCCCATCAGGCGCGCGCGGGCGTCGCGGAAGTAGTGGAGGCCCAGGTCGAGGTCCTTGAGGCCCGAGTCCAGCGCGCGGGCGAGCAGGCGGCGGATCTCGTGCCAGTCGCCCTTGGGCATGAGCGTCAGCGACTCGTCGAGCGCCTTGCGCAGGCTCTGGAACACGATGAAGTCCGAGACCTGCTCGAGCACGTAGGTGCGCTCGCCGGGGAGCGCTTCCTTCTCGAGCCCGCTCACGAGGTCGACGTGCGCGGGGATGTCGGTGCGGCCGAGGTCGCCCTCGTCGACGGCGCGGCGCAGGCGCTCGAGCAGGATCGGCATCGTGAGCGGCCCGCCGTAATCGGCGAGGTGGTCGCGCATCGCGCCGAACACGAACCCGCAGGCCGGGACGTCGAAGTGGTCGGGGCGGAGCCCGTGGACCACGCGCGACAGCGCAATCGGGTCCTGGAACAGGACGCGCACGATGAGCGCCTGGAAGCGAGCGTCGAAGCCGAGCGTCGGCGCGCTCACGGGCGGG
This sequence comes from Myxococcales bacterium, assembly GCA_023248855.1. Taxonomy (GTDB): domain Bacteria; phylum Myxococcota_A; class Polyangia; order JAHFDS01; family JAHFDS01; genus JAHFDS01. The sequence continues at coordinate 2,730 of JAHFDS010000083.1, read as the reverse complement.
CTCCGGGAGCCGCGCGCTCGCGGCAGCGACGAAGGGCCGCCATGTCCGGGCCGGGGTGGCGTGCGAAGTGGCCGCGGGTTTCGAGCGCCCGCCAGATCGGGTGGCGCTTCAGCCAGGCGCGGTCGAACACACCAGCATCAGGGCCACCGAGGGCGGCAAGCACCTCGTCGGGGCTGGCTTGCCAGCGCGCGCAGAGCTGCGCGAGGTAGCGCTCCTGGGCGGCTGCGCGCTCGCGAGGCGGCGCGGGATCGTCGCAGCCCGACGCGACGGCGGCGCCCTCGGCGTGATCGGCCTGGTGCTTGCGCCAAGCGGCGATGCGCTCGGCCGCGCCGAAGCCGGTCCGACGATGGAGAAAGCGCGCTTGCGGGTGGCAACCGCGCGAGCGCTGCTCGGCCCAGAAGTGGGCCTCGACGTACTCCTCGAACGGCACGCCGAGCTCGTCGGCCAGCTCGGCCGCGAGGACGTAGTGGACGAAGCTCCGATGGTCCGGCCTTGGCCCGCTGCGCCCGAACGCGCCCGCGCGGTAACCACGATGCAGGAAGCGCTGGAGCTTCCGGTGGTAGGCCCACGCGAACGTGATGCCGCGGGCGAGCTGGTCGGCCGTGTACGTCCGCATCCCCACCTGCTCGATTTGCTAGCGGCCGCCCCCACAGCTTTGGGTCGGGCACTAGCAAATCGACGGGGAGGTATGCAGGCTCGAGAAATGCAAGCTGCGTTGGCGGCGCTGGGCTACGACGTTGGCGCTGTGGACGGCGCGGTAGGGCCACGGACGCGCGCCGCGGTCGAACGGTTCCAGGCCGACCGGGGCCTCGTCGTGGACGGCAAGGTGGGCCCCCGGACGGAGGCGGCGCTCCGGGCGCTCGACGACGCGCGCCGGCAGGCTGACCTCGGTCCGAGCTTCGTCCACCTGAGCCGCTTCCGGCTCACCCAGTACGTGATCGCCGAGGAGCCCGCCGGCGGTCGCCACACCGTTCCCGTCCTCGGTGTCGACGGCGCCGTCCTCGCGCGCGTCGATCCGGCGTTCTTCTGCGACCTCTCGCTCCAGGGCACCGGCAAGCTCCGAGATGGTCGCCTGCTCAACGTGACCGGCCGCTATGTCGACGTCCGCACCCGGCGCGAGTACGCCGCCGTGCTCGCGGCCGCGAAGCGCCTGCTCCCGGGGAAGATCACCTACGCCGGGATCCGCAGGAGCGGCGACACGGTCATGGAGGCGCTCGCCTTCGCGGTCGTGCCGCCCGAGCGCATGGGCAAGGGCTGGACGGTCCAGCGTGGCATCCCGCTCGAGCCTTTCCGGACGCTGGCCGCCGACCTCGGCGCCTACGCGACCTCCGACCCACGCTACCGCGGTCGCGGCGGACTCGTCCCTGCCGGCACCCGCGTCTTTATCCTCGAGCTCGAGGGCCGCCGGCTCCCCGACGGCACCACCCACGATGGCTGGTGCACCGTGAACGACACCGGCGGCGCCATCTTCGGTGCCCACTTGGACGTCTTCGCCGGTACCCGGCCGCTCATGCGGAAGCTGCCGCTGCCGAGGATCGGGCACATCTGGTTCGCGACCTCGGAGGGGCGCTGCTCCAGGGACTACGCCTACGGAGTGTGACGGCGGGCATCTTCTGTCAGACCGCGAGGATAGAGTCTTTCATCAACTCGTACGCCATCGGTCTAGAGGGAGCGCCCCCGATGGAGCATGATCGGGATCTGCAGGATCGCATCATGCCGTCCTCGTACCGTGCCCCCGAGGCCTCAGACGTCCGCGAGATCCCTTCGGATCGCGCCGGGGTGACCAACGGGCTCTTCCTCCGCTTCCCGGTGCTCTACGCGGTCGGCGATCTCTCCTTGCTGGAGCGTCCCTGCGTAGCCATCGTCGGCGCGCGCAAGGCGACCCGCGAGGGAGTACGCCGCGCTGAACAGCTGGCTCGAGACCTCGTTCGTGCCGGGATCGTCGTGGTCTCGGGCTTGGCCGCCGGCATCGACCGTGCGGCTCATCAGTCGGCCATCCAGAATGGAGGTCGAACGATCGCGGTGGTGGGGACGCCGCTCGACAAGGCGTACCCCAAGGAGCATGCCGAGCTGCAGCAGCTGATCTATCAGGAGCACCTGCTCGTCTCGCAGTTCAGGTGGGGCGACCCGTTCGTCCCTGCGAACTTCCCGGAACGGAACCGTGTGATGGCGCGCCTTGCCAAGGCGACGGTCATCGTAGAAGCGAGTGACACGAGCGGATCTCTTCACCAAGCCGCCGAGAGCGTGCTTGTGGGGCATCCGGTTTTCATCGCCGAGTCCGTGACGAAGAACCCAGCCCTCAAGTGGCCGGCACGCTTCATAGGCAAGCCGCACGGCTTCGTCTTGTCGTCCGCGGCGGATGTGATCCAGGCCGTCCAGCGGTAGTCCGGTGCGATCGATCCCGGGTGTCTCGCTGGGGACCTATTTTGCCGTCGGCGCCCAGGCGGCGAACGCCAGCGTCAATACGTCCGGGATGCGAGACCTGATCTATCTCGTGAAGAACAACCGCACGAGGGCACTGCAACCGCGGAACATCTCCCACCCGACGCTTGCTCGCATGGTGAGTGTGGCGGATGCACCAAAGTTCGCTGCCGAGCTGGCTGCACCGAACCGGCAGTCCTGGCTCGAGATGCTGGGGTTGCCCTGGGACCCGACCCTCAAGATCGTACCGATCCCATCGTCGTCGGTCACCGAAGACACCATCAACACGGACCGCTGGCCGGCCCTCAA